>CANQYT010000003.1 GCA_947628135.1 uncultured Clostridia bacterium | reverse complement strand
TCACTCCCGTGCGTATGCGCTACGTAAAGGACGGAGTGGAGTACACCCTCAATCTCATCGACACCCCGGGACACGTGGACTTCAACTACGAGGTGTCCCGTTCCCTTGCCGCTTGCGAGGGCGCGCTTTTGGTGGTGGACGCATCGCAGGGAGTGGAGGCGCAAACGCTTGCCAACTGCTATCTCGCGTTGGAAAACGATCTGGAAATCATTCCCGTGATAAACAAAATAGATTTGCCCTCCGCAGACGTGGACGGTACGAAGAAAGAAATAGAGGACGCGATAGGGTTGGACGCGAGCGCCGCGCCGTTGGTATCCGCCAAGGAGGGTATCAACATCAAAGACGTGCTTGACGCCGTTGTGGACATCGTTCCCCCGCCGAGCGGCGACGAAAACGCCCCTCTCAAAGCGTTGATATTCGACTGCCAGTACGACAACTACAAGGGCGTGATAATTTTCGCCCGTATCGTGGACGGAGCGGTGCGCGTCGGCACGCAGATAAAGATGTTTCAAGCGGCGGGCAAGACGTTCGACGTAACGGAAGTGGGTATTTTCGCTCCCGCAATGCAGCCCGTAGATTGCCTTGTTGCGGGCGACGTCGGCTATATCTGCGCAAGCATAAAGACGGTGTCCGACACCAGAGTAGGCGACACGGTAACGGACGCACGCCGTCCCTGCGCAACGCCGTTGCACGGCTACAAAGAGGTAAAGCCGATGGTGTTCTGCGGAATTTTCCCCGCGGACGGCAGCAAATACAACGACTTGAAAGACGCATTGGAGAAACTTAAACTCAACGACGCGTCGCTCACGTACGAACCCGATTCCTCCGTGGCGTTGGGCTTCGGTTTCCGTTGCGGCTTCCTCGGACTGTTGCATATGGAAATCATTCAGGAGCGGCTGGAACGCGAGTTCGATCTCGACCTCGTAACCACCGCGCCTGGCGTAGTGTACAAGGTGTTTACCACTCAGGGCGAGCAGCTTTTCATCGACAACCCGACCAAACTGCCCCCGCCCACCCTCATCGAACACGTTGAAGAACCCATCGTCAAAGCGGAGATATATTCGCCGCCGGAATACGTCGGAGACGTAATGGGACTGTGTCAGGACAAACGCGGCACGTTTATAGATATGACCTATCTGGACAAACATCGCGTAAAGATAACCTATGATATACCCCTCAACGAAATAATCTACAACTTTTTCGACTCGCTCAAATCGCGCACGCGCGGATACGCAAGTTTGGACTACGAACTGAAAGGTTTCGCCACGGGCAAATTGGTGCGTATGGATATGCTGCTCAACGGCGAAGTGTGCGACGCGCTTTCCGTAATAGTCAACGAGGAACGCGCTTACGCCCGCGGCAGACAGATGGCGGAAAAACTCAAAGAAGCTATTCCCCGTCAGATGTTCGAAATACCAATTCAGGCGGCGATAGGCAACAAAATTATCGCCCGCGAAACGGTAAAAGCGCTGCGCAAAGACGTGCTTGCCAAGTGCTACGGCGGCGACATAACCCGCAAAAAGAAACTGTTGGAGAAACAAAAAGAAGGCAAAAAGCGTATGCGTCAGGTCGGATCGGTGTCCGTTCCCAGCGAAGCGTTTATGTCGATACTCAAAATCGACGACTGAACGGGCGCAACGCGGCGTGGCATATTGAACTTGCTTACGAGCGTAAACGCCGATTTTGCGGCAATTATGTCCGATCGCTCAAAAAAATACGCTTGCGGCAGGTAAGCCGATGATATTGTCGAAACGCAAATTTTTTGCTGTTCCAACGCAAAAGCCAACGCTTGATACGCAATGAAAGACAATTACTCGATATACGTCCATATTCCTTTTTGTAAAGCGCGGTGCGGCTACTGCGCTTTTTCCTCTTGCACGGACTTCGACCTGCAAAAACGTTATTTCGACAAACTCTTCGAGGAGGTAGATCGCTATTCCGACCGTTCGAAAAAAATTTACACATTGTATCTCGGCGGTGGAACGCCCTCTGCGGTGAGCATAAGGTATCTGGACGCGCTTTTTGCCAGGTTGGACAACCGTTTCGATTTGTCGCAACTCGTCGAGGCAACTGCGGAATGCAACCCCGAAAGCGCAACGGAGGAGTTGCTTGATTGTCTCAAAAGCAACGGGGTAAATCGTGTAAGTTTCGGCTTGCAAAGCGTAAACGACCGAACGCTTAAATTTATCGGCAGATTGCACGGCTACGGCGATTTTCTGCGGGCTTTGGACAGGGCGCGCGCTCACGGTTTCGGCAACGTAAACGCCGATCTTATCTTGGGTCTGCCGGAAACGCGAGCTGATTTTCTTCATTCGGTACAAACGGTTTGCGATTTGCCTTTGCGGCACGTCAGTCTGTACGCGTTGGAACTGCACGAGGGAACAACGCTGTACGCCCGTTTGCAGGGGCAATCGCCTTTTTCCGACGATGAACAGGCGGATATGTACGGCGAAGCGGCGGAAATACTTGCTGCAAAAGGGTTTGACCGCTACGAAATATCCAATTTCGCGCACAAGGGCAGCGAGTGTAAACACAATCTCAACTATTGGCGGGAGGGACGCTATTTTGCGTTCGGCGCGGCGGCAAGCGGCTTTGTCGGCGACGTTAGGTATACAAACCCTTGGAGCGTAAGCGAGTATCTTGCCTGTCCCACCGAAACGCTTCGCGACGGCGCGACCGAATACGTTTCGCGCGAAGAACAAGCAAACGAATTTGCAATGCTCGGTTTACGCCTCGAAAGCGGTGTAAGCCTGTCGGAGTTTGCCGAACGTTACGGCGCGGATTTTCGTAGTTTTTTCAAATCCGCCGACAGATTGATCGCCGAGGGTTATCTCGTGACGGACGGCGACCGCCTGCGCGTTCCCGCCGACAAGTTTTACGTGGTAAATTCCATTCTCGCCGAACTTTGGCATTCCGACCGCGACTGAAATTCCGTACAGCCGTTGGACGGATATTGTTTGTTGTCGCTTTTCGGTCGTAGCGTTTCCGTATTCAATCAAACAATCGAACGGTAACTTCTCGACAAACGTTTCGGCGGCAACTTCACAGCGGTGCAACTATGTCGAAATTCGACGATTTGTATACTACTATTTGTGACATAGTATTGATTTGTCGGTATTTTCAGTATAATTTTACGCCCAAAGGCATATTTTTGAGTTGATTTATTCGTATTACTCTGCTATAATAACATAGTCAAAACTTTGCCCAACTTTGATTTGGACAAAATTTTTCTAATTTATAGGTGCAAGATGAAGCTTCTACAAATGAGATATTTTCAAACCGTTTGCCGCTACGGCAGCATAACCAAGGCGGCAGAGGTGCTTTTCGTCAGTCAGCCCACGATTTCTTTTTGTCTGAAAGAATTGGAGGACGAGTTCGGAGTAAAACTGTTTCACCGCAGACACAACCGTCTGCAACTCACGGTGGAGGGACAGTTTTTTCTGGACAAGATAAACTACATTTTGCAATCCGTGGACACGCTGACTACGCAAATGAAGGATATGGGCAGCAACCGCAATCACGTCAAAATTGCCGTCCCCGCGATGATAAGCACGTTTTTGTTTCCGCAGATGTTCAACGCCTACACCAAGTTGTATCCGGGTGTAGAGTTGGAAATGTTGGAAACGGGCTCGTTGCAGGCTCGCAAACTCGTGGACGCCAATTCCGTTGATTTGGGTATAACCATTCTTGACAACGCGGTGGTAGACGGTTACAATTTACTGCCCCTCGTTGCGACGGAACTCGTGTTCTGCGTAAGCAAAACTCACCCGCTTGCCGGCAGAAAGAGCATTTCTTTCAAGGAACTTTCCGAAGAACATATCATTCTTTTCAAAGCGGACAGTTATCAGAACACGTTTATCAAGCGTGCGTTTTCCGAGGTGGGGGTCGAACCGAAAATATTGCTGTACTCTTCGCAGTTGTACACAATTAAACAATTTCTCGGGTACGGTTACGCGGGCGCGTTTTTGTACCGTCAGGTTGCGGAAATGGACGACGACCTTGTGTGCATACCGCTTGACAAATCGCTGATTCAGGAAATTGTCCTCATCTGGTCCAAAAACAGCAGTTTATATTCCGATTCGGAAAATTTCATACAATTTGCCGAACAATACAACAAAAAACTTACGGGAGGAACACTATGAACATTTGGCACGACATTGCGCGCAGCAGAATAAACAAAGACGACTTTTACGCCGTGATAGAGATCACCAAGGGCAGCAAGATGAAGTACGAATTGGACAAGGAAACGGGCTTGCTGGTTTTGGACAGAATATTGTACACGTCCACTCACTATCCCGCCAACTACGGCTTCATTCCCCGCACGCTTGCCGAGGACGGCGACCCGATGGACGTGTTGGTGCTTTGCTCCGAACCGTTGCTTGCGCACAGTCTGGTACGTTGCTATCCCATCGGCGTGATAATAATGAACGACAACGGCTCTCGCGACGAAAAGGTCATCGCAATTCCTTTCACCGACCCCAACTACAACTGTTACACGTCGATAAAGGACCTTCCCAAGCACATCTTCGACGAAATGCAGCACTTTTTCCGCGTTTACAAGGAATTGGAGAACAAGCCCACGTCTGTTTCCGAAGTACACGACGTGGACGACGCAAAAGAAGTGGTCGCAAAGTCCATCGACGAGTACATAGACAAGATACTCTCCAAGAGATGACAAAACGCGGTCTACGCGTTCAACCGTCCGAAAGAAATTTTCAAGCCCCGATTTCGGGGCTTTTTTCTTTTTTCGGACAACGCGGCAAACGGGCGCGCCGCTTGGTAAAAACGCGCATAGGGTAGTGCGACACGCTTCTCGTTCGTCGGCAAATGGTCTGCAACCAAACGAGCCGAACCTCTTCAACGTCGCGGCAGTCGCGCGCTTTGCGCAAATCTCCCGCTGCCAAATTCAAATAATAAAACCGAAATTTCAAATTTTAATTCTATCCCGCGATTTCCCGATTTTGACTGCGGGAATTTCGTGTAGAAGAACAGCCCGTCGTAGCAAAATTTCCTCAATTCGTCGGTTTGTAAAACGGAGACGTTGTGCCGATGGCGGTATACGCGCGGCGCGTTCGACGGCATACGAAGCGGTTTGCTCGTTTGTATGTACGCCCGTTTGACCGTTCAAACAGTTTTCACTCACATCGAACTTCACCGTCAGCGCAAATCTTTACGTTTTCTTAATGCCGTCGCGTTTTTCTTTATGTCGTTTTTAACTTTTTTGTCCTACAATATGCTCAAAGGAGCGGCAAATGGGACGCAAAAGAATACGGTTGAATCCGTTTCAGGTAATAATACTCGGTTTTCTGGCGCTGATCGTCGTAGGTTCGGTGCTGTTGGTGCTGCCCATTTCTTCACGGTCGGGTACTGTCACTCCCTACAACGAGTGTCTTTTCACTTCCGTTTCCGCAGTTTGCGTCACGGGGCTGGTGGTGGAGGATACCGCAACTCATTGGTCTGTTTTCGGGCAGGTCGTAATTCTGCTGCTGATACAAATAGGCGGTCTGGGCGTGATCACCGCTATGACGGCGCTCACGTTGCTGTTCGGCGGCAAGATAAGCCTGTTTCAAAAGACGACAATGCAGGAAGCAAATTCCGTACAGAAAATGGGCGGGATAGTGCGATTTACCATTTTTATTCTCGTAGCCACATTCGCCACGGAAATTGTCGGCGCGTGCGCGCTTATGGGCGAATTTGTCCCCCGTTTCGGCGGAAAGGGCGTGTGGTTGGCGCTGTTTCATTCCGTGTCGGCGTTTTGCAATGCGGGGTTCGACATTTTGGGGACGGAGCAAGGCGAGTTTGTTTCTATGACGGGGTATACGGGCAGTCCGTTGCTCAACTTGACGGTGATGTTTCTGATATTCATCGGCGGAATAGGCTTTATGACTATCTACGACGTCGGGCGCAACAAATGCCGTTTCGCTCGTTTCACCCTGCAAACCAAGGTGATACTCATCACGTCGGCGGCGCTTACGCTGTTGCCCGCGATCTACTTTTTCTTCGCAGAGTTTGCCGATTATCCCGTAAAGGAACGTATTTTCGCTTCGCTGTTTGCCGCGGTCACTCCACGCACGGCAGGTTTCAACACGGTGGATATGACAAAACTCAGCGGCGTGGGCAGGGCGCTAACGATTGTGCTTATGCTGGTGGGCGGTTCGCCGGGGTCTACCGCAGGCGGAATGAAAACTACCACGTTTGCGTTGCTGTTTGCAAGCGCGCTGTCCGTATTCCGCCGCAAAAACGACGCTCATCTGCTTAGCAGACGTGTGGGCGACGCGTCCGTCAAGACGGCAAGCGCTCTGCTGCTTATGTATTTGGTGCTGTTTTTCGTAGGGGGCGCGGCTATCAGCCTTGCGGAGGGGCTGCCGCTAAACGTTTGTCTGTTCGAAACCGCGTCGGCAATAGGCACGGTGGGGCTTACCCTCGGAATTACGCCCTCTTTGGGAATTTTCTCGCAGATAGTTCTTATGCTGCTTATGTTTATCGGCAGAGTAGGCGGCTTGACGTTGTTGTATTCGGTGCTGTCCGACGGCAGTAAAAACGTTTCCAAACTGCCTCGGGAAAACATAGCGATAGGTTAAAAGGAGAAAAATATGAAAACTGTACTTTTGATAGGTTTGGGACGCTTCGGCAAGCACGTTGCCGCCGAGTTGAACGCATTGGGCTGTCAGGTGATGGCGGTGGACCTAAACGAAGAGCGCGTCAACGAATCGTTGTCTTTCACCACGCGCGCGCAGATAGGCAACAGTACCAACGCGGATTTTCTGAAAAGTCTCGGCGTGCGCAATTTCGATTTGTGCATAGTCGCGGTAAGCGACAACTTCCAGAGTTCGCTTGAAACCACCTCTCTGCTCAAAGATTTGGGCGCGAAATACATCGTTTCCCGCGCGGCTAACGACGCCCAGCAAAAGTTTCTTCGCTTGGCGGGCGCGGATGACGTTGTCTACCCCGAAAAGCAAATGGCAAAGTGGACCGCGATAAGGTACGGTCTGGACAACGTGCTGGACTACGTGGAGTTGGACGACAACCACGCAATGATAGAGGTGCGCACACCCAAGGCGTGGATAGGCAAAAGCGTCGGCGAATTGGACGTAAGACGTAAATTTCATCTCAACATAATGGGCGTAAAAAACAACAATGTGCTGAACGTCGAAATAACGCCCGATACCCTCCTGTCGGAGGATACGAGTTTGCTTGTGCTGGGCGAATACCGAATGTTGCACAAGTGTTTTCGGCTTTGATTGAGGAGGAGCAATATGACCGTCGCACTCGTACTTGTCCCGATGTTCGTCGCATTGTGCGTGGCGGGCTACTTTCTGGCGGGCAGGTATGACAAATTCCTGCGCCGCAACAAAAAAGACAAACGCATAGCCGAGCGCAGAAAGCGCCGCTACAAATAAATTTGTAATCGACTTTTAATTGTGGTATAATGTAACTACTATGTACAATTCAACGCAAGAACACGTTTTGGTATGCCTTTCGGCTTCTCCGTCCAACGCGCACATCATCGAAACCGCCGCCGCAATGGCGCGGGCGTTTAGTGCGGAATTCACCGCGTTGTACGTCAGCACTCCCGCCGCCGCAAAGATGGCGGAGGAGGACAATGCCCGTTTGGAGCGCAACGTGGCGCTTTCCGAGCGGTTGGGCGCAACGGTAACCACCGTCTACGGCGACGACGTAGGCTTTCAGATAGCGGAATTTGCCCGTCTTTCCCGAGTGACTAAGGTGGTGCTGGGTCGTAGCAGCATTAGGCGCAGATTTTTCGGCGGAAAACCGCTTACGGAACAACTCACGGCGATATCTCCCGGTATCGAGGTGCACATAATCCCCGACCACGCCGCGGAAACCAAGTACCCGCGCCGCAGCGTATCGGCACAGCGCATAGTCCCCAATTGGAAAGACCTGTTGATAACGATTTCCGTTTTGGCGGCGGCTACGGGCATCGGCGAACTGTTTTCCTATCTCGGCTTTACCGAAGCGAACATAATCACGATGTATCTGCTGGGCGTACTCGTCACCGCGGTATTCACTCAAAACTACGTCTGCAACGTGGCTGGCGCGATAGGCGGCGTGCTTGTGTTCAACTTTTTGTTCGTCGAACCCTACTACACCCTGCGCGTCAACGACGTAGGTACTTACGTTACTTTTGCCATTATGCTGATAGCATCCCTCATCACGGGAACGCTTGCTCACCGTTTGCAGTACACGGCTAAGAAATCGGCGCAATCCGCCTACCGCACCAAAGTTTTGTTCGATACGGACAGATTGCTGCAACAGCAGACCGACGAAGCGGAATTGCTCGCCACCGCGGCGGAGCAAACGGCGCAGCTTACGGGCAGAGACGTCGCTTTTTACACCGTTTCGAAAGGCAAAGCGTCTTACGCGGGCATATTCAAGGCGGAGGGCAGCGACAACCAGCCTTTCGATGAGGAAGCGGTAGGGCGGCTGTTGAAAACGGATTTATCCGACGGCTTGCAAGAAAACGGCGCGCTGTATTTCGCCGTAGCGATAGACAAACGCGTATACGGCGCGGTGGGAGTGCGCGTCGGCGACAAAAAATTGGATTCGCTGGAAAAGAGCATAATACATTCCATAGTTGGCGAATGTGCGTTGGCGATAGACAACGTCAAGGCGCGCGAGGAAAAGGAACGCGTCTCCGTCAAGGCTCGGCAGGAGCGATTGCGGGCGAATATGCTCAGATCCATTTCCCACGACCTGCGCACGCCGCTGACCTCCATTGCGGGCAACGCCGACTGTCTGCTCAATTCCTACGACAAGTTGGACGACGACACCCGCCGACAGTTGTTCAAGGACATCTACGACGACTCTATGTGGTTGTACGGTCTGGTGGAAAATCTGCTTTCCGTCACGCGCCTCAACAACGAAGTAAAACTCAATCTCACTTGCGAACTTGCGGACGAACTGATAGACGAAGCGGTGCGGCGGCTTCACCGCCGAAGCGTCGGCTACAAAATTACGAAAAAAGTCCCCGATGTTCCTTTGCTTGTAAAGGTGGACACAAAGTTGTTCGTTCAGGTGCTTGTAAACCTTTTGGACAACGCTTTGAAGTACACTCCGACGGGCAGCGAATTGGTCGTCTCCGCCGAAAAAACGGAGAATGGGGTGCGATTTTCCGTTGCCGACAACGGCGTCGGCATACCCGACGAACTCAAAGAAAAGGTTTTCGATATGTTCTATACAGGCGACAACACCGTTGCCGACGGACGGCGCAGTCTGGGGCTGGGGCTGGCTCTTTGCCGTTCCATAGTAAGCGCGCACGGCGGCGATCTCACCGTTTCGGACAACGTTCCGAGCGGCGCGGTGTTCGCTTTCACCATTCCCGAAGAGGTAAACGTAAATGAATAGAAATCTGATTCTGGTAGTGGAGGACGACCCTTCCGTACGCAATCTGATAACCGCCACGCTCAAAACCAACGACTACAAATACATCGTCGCGGAAAACGGGCAGTCCGCCGTCGCCTCCGCCGCAACGCACAATCCCGACATAATTTTGCTGGACTTGGGCTTGCCCGACATCGACGGCGTAGAGGTGATAAAGCGCGTTCGCAGTTGGTCGGCTTTGCCGATAGTGGTGATAAGCGCTCGCAGTGAGGACGACGACAAAATAGCGGCGTTGGACGCGGGCGCGGACGACTACATCACAAAGCCCTTTTCCGTGGCGGAACTGTTGGCGCGTTTGCGCGTTATGCAACGCAGGATAAACGCCGTTGTAAATCCCGACCAATCTTCGGTATTCGTAAACGGCGCGTTGCGCATAGACTTTGCGGCTAATTGCGTTTATCTCGGCGAAGCGGAATTGCATCTCACGCCTATAGAGTTCAAACTTATTTGTCTGCTTGCGAAAAACGTCGGAAAGGTGCTTACTCACACCTACATCACGCAACACGTTTGGGGAAGCAGTTGGGACAACGACGTCGCTTCTCTGCGCGTCTTTATGGCTGCTCTCCGCAAAAAATTGGAAAACGGTCAGGGAGCGCAGGAGTACATTCAAACGCACGTAGGTATAGGCTACCGAATGGTAAAAGTGGATTGACCTCCTGCTCATCGCCCCGCGGCAAAAAAAGGCTTCGGTCGCGTATTTTGCGACCGAAGTCTTTTGTGTTTTCAACGATATGCGCACAACTCAGTCAGTTGTTTGCGCCGCCGCTTTTGAAGTTGTACACGGGTTTGACTATCTCTTTTATTTCCGCAGTTTCGAAGATGTTGTCCGTTATCGCGCGCATAGGCTTGTACGCCATAGGCGATTCGTCAACGGTGCTTTGCCCGACGGACGTGGAGTAAACGCCTTTCATTTCCCGTCGGAATTCGTCTACGCTCAGTTCCGCTTTGGCTTGGGCGCGGTTCATCGCTCTGCCCGCGCCGTGCGGCGCGGAAAAATTCCAATCGGGGTTGCCCTTGCCTACGCATATCAACGCGCCGTCGCGCATATTCATCGGTATTATCAGCCTTTCGCCTTTTTGCGCGGACACAGCGCCTTTGCGCAGTATCATATTTTCCGTGTCGATGTAGTTGTGTACGGTCGTAAAGCAATCCGTTTCCGTCAGATCGCATTCCGAAAGTATGGTCTGGGTTATCGCCTTTCTGTTCAGTTGGGCAAATTTCTGCACGATCTTCATATCGTGCAGGTAGTCCTCCAACAGTTGACCTTCGCAGTAAGCAAGCCTTTCGGGAATTTTCCGCGATTGGTAAAAACGTTTCAACTCCTTCTCCGTTTCCTCCTCCCGTCCCTGCAATTTCAGTTGCAAAACCATCATTTCCGCTTTGGTTTTTACGCACTGTTCCAACGCCGCCTTGCGGTAGTAACGCGCCGTTTCCACGCCCAGCCGTCTGCTGCCGGAGTGTACCACGAGCAGCAGCGTTCCGTCCTCGCTTCTGTCCACTTCGATGAAGTGATTGCCGCCGCCGAGAGTGCCGAGGGACAGTTTTGCGCGTTCCGTTTGAATGTGCTTTGCGCATTTCAGTTGCGACAGGTCTGTCATATCGCCGAATTTGTGCGCGCGACGACGTACTTGCGCCCCCGCGGGAACGCACCTGCGAATTACTTCGTCCAACTTCTCGAAATCTATTTCTTTTTCCGCAAGATAAGTCACTTCCATTCCGCAGCCGATGTCCGTACCCACAAGGTCGGGTATCGCTTTGTCTTTCACCGTCATAGTAGTGCCTACGGTGCAGCCTGCGGCAGGGTGTACGTCGGGCATAATTCTGATTTTCCGTCCCTCTGCCGCGGGCTGATTGAGCAGTTCTATTATCTGCGACGCGCTTTCGTTGTCCACCGAGTCGGCGTACACGTAAGCGTAATTGTATTTTCCCCGTAATTCTATCATATTGTCACCTTGCAACAACTCGTTTTTGTCGTTTTATGATATGGTATTATAACATTTTTCGCATAAATATGCAACAAATTTTTTGTGACGTTTCAAACGCGAAAAAATATTTTTCCCTTCAATCACGCAAGCCCGATTGACTGCCGCCGTTTTTTCTTATATAATCATTTTTACAGCGACACTAATATCGTTGCAGAGGTGTTGAAATGAATTTGACGCAGTACGTAGCGAAAAATCAAGCCCGATTCGACGAAGTGCCCTTCAACGAAGTGGACAGTCTTGTGATATGCGAGTTGTCCTATCTTCACTATTCCGACGCGGTAGCGGGCGCGCCGACGAAAACGATGAGCGAATTGTGCGAGGACATAGATTCCCTCGTACTCGACACGCTTCTTCCCCGTTCCGACACAAAACTTTTGCGTGAGATTAGCCAAAGTCCGCGTTTTGCCGACGTAAAAGTGGGCTATTTCAGCGAACAAAACAGTCGTGAACAGGAAACGCGTTTTGCGGCTGTGACCTTCCGATTGACTCCCGACCTTCACTACGTAGCATACCGCGGCACGGACATAACGTTGCTCGGCTGGAAAGAGGATTTCAATATGTCTTGTCTGAAAGCCATTCCCTCTCAGCAGTTGGCGTTGAGTTACCTGGAAGACGTTTCCGCAAAGATAGCGGGCGATCTTATCGTGGGCGGACACAGCAAAGGCGGCAATCTCGCCGTGTACGCGGGAGTTTTCTGCAACGAAAGCACAAAGTCTCGCGTCGTCGCGGTGTACGATCACGACGGTCCGGGTTTCCGCGAGGATATATTTACCGACGAAAGATATTTGGAGATGATCCCCCGCATACACAAAACCGTCCCTCACGACTCCATCATAGGTATGCTGCTCAACGTAATGCAAATCTACGAAGTGGTGGAAAGCAACAGTTTTTCCGTAATGCAGCACAATCCTTTCAGTTGGGAAATAGAAGAGGATTGGACCTTCAAAAAACTGCCCTCCACAACGCGCACGTCCGTTGCGACGGATATGACGCTCAACGAGTGGATGGGTTCGTTGGATCAACCTACCTCCGAAAAACTTGTTTCCGCATTGTTTACCGTTTTGTACGCGAGCGGTGCGGAGACCGTTCCAGAACTTATGAAACGTCCTTTGACCGCCGTCAGAAATATGCGCAAGGGATTCAATGCGTTGGACGAGGACAGCAAGCAACTGCTTCGTGGCAACGGCAAGGAACTTCTTCGGTTGTGGTTCAAGTCTATGCGCGAAGTATTTGCTCAAAGGTAATTTCCGAAAAATAGTATGAACATCATCGACTACGTGCGAAAAAACAAATCAACCTTCGACGAAAGTCCGCTCAACGAAGTGGACAGTCTTGTTTTCGCCGAATTGGCGTATATGAATTATCCCGCGGCGCAGAAACGCGCTCCCTCGGCGACTCTCGGAAAACTTACGGAAAATATCGACGCAATGACGAAGGGCACTTTGTCGTTGCTTCACAGGCACAACGTAAGTTTGCTCAAAGCGATACGTTCCAGTCCTCGCTTTTCTCCCGTAAAGACGGGCTTTTTCCGTTGCCGCAACAGTGACGCGCGCTGCGAACGTTTTGCCGCAGTCACCTTTCGCCTCACGGAAAGCGACTATCATTTGTCTTTCCGCGGCACGGGCGTTTCCCTCGTGGGCTGGCGGGAAAATCTGAAAATGGCGCTTCTGTCGGTGATACCCACCCAACGCTTGGCATTGCGCTATTTGTGCGACGTTGCCTCCCGCGTAGAGGGCAATCTGACGTTGGGCGGTCTCAGCAAAGGGGGCAATCTGTCCGTGTTTTCCGCCACATACGCCCCCGATGAGGTGCGTTCGCGCATAACCGCCGTATACGACCACGACGGACCGGGATTCAAAGTCAACATCTATCTCGACGAAAATTATCTGTCGATTGCCGACAGGATACACAAGACCGTCCCTCACGACTCTATCGTAGGAATGTTGCTCGTTTCCTCACGCAAATACGATGTGGTGGACAGCACGGGCGTATCGATAAAACAGCACGACCCGTTTACTTGGGTCGTCAAGGATATGTTCGGATTCAAAAAGCGTACCTGCACGACGCGCGCTTCGCGTGTGACGGACGCGGCTGTGACGGAATGGCTGGATTCTATGAACGAACGCTCTCGGCGCAAATTTATCAAGGCGCTTTCGGCGATAGTGGAGGGCAGCGGCGCAACGGAAGTGGGCGATTTCCTCGTCAAGCCGTTGAACAAAATACGTTTGATGCACAAGGCGTACGAGCAGCTTTCCCCGTCGGACAGGGAACTCGTTGCGCACGGCGGCAAACAACTGCTGACGTTGTGGCTGGGCAAACTGTTTTCGCTCGCCCGCAGAAACGGCAAATCTTAACTTAGAATTTGCATAGTGCGCGTAAACCGACTGCGTTTTTTTGCGGCATTGCGCCGCTTTTTTACTTTTCGGACTGTTTCGGACAGCAGTATCCCTTTTTTCCCGTCATACGTACGCGCGTAAAATTTTATTTTATTATTTATTGTCCCGTTTTATGTTGCTAATTCGGGCAAAATTTGCTACAATGATACTATGTCGCAGTACGAACAAAATTCCATTTTCGAAGAGGAAAAGGTCGCAAATATCCCTTTGGCTGAGCGTATGCGCCCAAAGGTACTTTCGGAGTTTATCGGGCAGACGCACATCATCTACGACGGCTCGTTGCTTTGCCGCGCGATAAAGGCGGACAAGTTGGGCAGTTGTATATTTTGGGGCGCTCCGGGCACGGGCAAAACAAGTCTTGCCAACGTAATTGCCAACACTACGGGCAGTCACTTCGAAAAACTCAACGCCGTAAGCAGCGGCGTGGCGGACGCCAAGAAGATAATAGACGAAGCAATGCGCCGTTTCAACGCCTACGGGCAAAAGACGTATTTGCTGCTTGACGAGTGTCACCGTTGGAGCAAGGCGCAAAGCGACTGTATGCTTCCCGCCATCGAAAAAGGCTACGTAACTTTCATCGGTTCTACCACCGAAAATCCCTACGTAAGTATGACGCGTGCGATAGTGTCCCGTTGCCGCGTTTTCGAGTTTCTGCCGCTGTCCGCGCAGGACGTGCGCAAGGGGCTGACGGAAGCGCTTCGCCGCGACAAGGTGCTTTCCCGTCGCAAAATAACGGTGGACGAGGACGCGCTCGATTATATATGCGAAACGGCGGCGGGCGATCTGCGCAACGCCTACAACGCGTTGGAACTTGCCGTTATGACTACCGACGTCGATTCCGACGGGTACACGCACGTAACGCGTCTTATCGCGTCTCAGTCTATGCAAAAGAAAGCGCTGAGCGTAGATACGGGAATGTACTACGATATGATAAGCGCGTTTATCAAAAGTATGCGCGGCAGTGACGCAAATGCGGCTATGTTCTGGTTCGAACGTTTGTTGGAGGCGGGCACAGATCCGCTGTTGCTTGCCCGCAGGATAGTCATTCACGCCGCCGAGGACGTGGGTCTTGCCGATCCGCGAGCGTTGACGGTGGCGGCAAGCGCGCTTGTTGCGTTTCAGAATATCGGTTTGCCCGAGGGGCGGATACCGCTTACCGAAGCGATACTGTATATATGCAATTGTCCCAAGTCCAATTCCGTAGTCAACGCGCTTTATGCCGCGGAGGACTGCGCAAAAAATCATCCGCAAGCGCGCGTTCCGCGCTATCTTATGGATGAGAATCATCCGCGCGGCACGGAGGAAATCGACGGCGTCGCCTACAAATATCCGCACAATTACGGCGGCTGGGTGGAACAGCAATATCTTCCCGACGAAGTAAAGGACGAAGTGTTTTTCGTCCCGAGCGGCAACGGCGAGGACATCGGCTGCCGTCAACCAAAGAAGAAGCGGGATTACGCAAAACAATCCGTACCCAACAAGTGGTTCGAAGGTGATGACGATGATTAGACTGTACAACGTATCCAAAACTTACGCCAAAGCCTCGCAGAAAGCGGTGGACGGTTTGACTTTGGAAATAAAGGACGGAGAAATATTCGGTTTTCTCGGTCCTAACGGCGCGGGCAAATCCACAACGATAAAGATGATAACGGGCATTCTTACGCCCGACAGCGGCACGATAGAAATAAACGGCGTCAATCTCGCCGAAAATCCCATTGCCGCCAAGTCTCTCGTGGGGTTTGTTCCCGACAATCACGAAGTCTACGAAACGCTCAAAGGGGTTGAGTACCTCAATTTTATCGGGGCTATGTACGGCGTTCCGAGCGCCGCGCTCAAAGAAAAGATAGACGAATACGCGTCCTTGTTCGAAATGAAGAACGCGCTTTCGGATATGATAGGCTCGTATTCGCACGGAATGAAGCAGAAACTTTCCGTGATAGCCGCGCTTGTACACGAACCGAAAGTGTGGATATTGGACGAACCGCTCACGGGGTTAGATCCGCAGTCGGCTTTCCAACTGAAACGGCTTATGCGCGCTCAGGCGGACAAGGGCAACACGGTATTTTTCAGTTCCCACGTGATAGACGTCGTGGAAAAAGTCTGCGATCGTATAGGTATCATCAATCACGGCAAGTTGGTGGCTGTCGACACTCTCGACAACATACGCGCCGACGGCAAAGTGTCGTTGGAAAGCCTGTTTTTGACAATAACCGCGGACGGAGAGTAACGATGAAAAAGTACTTTGCGCTTGTCGGTATGCTGTTCGTTCAGCAGTACAAGAGCCGCGCCGCTATCAAACTCAACAACAAAAAGAAACGCGGCGGAACGGCGGTTTTGTACGTTTTGCTCGCGGTGTGCTTTGCTCCGTTGGCTATCTCCGTCGCCGTCGGAATATACTTTTTGGGCAAACTTTTCGGCGCAAACGCGTATATGGGCTCTTTTTTGTTGCTGATATGTCAGGGTCTGGTGCTGATGTTCGGAATACACGCCATCATTTCCAACGTTTTCGTCGTAAAGGACGCGGACAAATTGCTGTGTCTGCCCGTAAGAGCGCACGTAATTATTCTCGCCAAGTTTACCGTGGCTTATCTCAATGAGTTGATAACCACGTTTGTGTCCGTCGTATTTCTTTTGCTTCCGTTCGGTATAGGCGCGGGCGCGGGAGTCGGTTTTTATCTGACGTTGCCTTTTGCTTTGTTTCTGATACCTTTGCTGCCCTTGTTGGTGGGAACGATCATCGCTATGCCTTTCTCCGCGCTTATCGCGGCAATCGGCAAAAACAGCGTCCTGCGCACCATTCTGCGTATACTGATATATGTTGCGATGATGGCGCTGTATATGTACGCGATGTATTCTCTTGGCTTCTTTACGGGGGCGAACAGCGGCAACTTCTTTGAAAATCCGGAGGTGTATATCCGCGACTTGACGCAAGATATGGAAGAAAGACTTCGCGGAGTTATGCCGTATTTTCACCCCGACTATATGCTGATGAGCAGTATGGTCGCGACTTCGTTCGGCGATTGGGCGGCAGGTTTCTTTGCCGCGCTGGGCGAAAACGCCATGCTCATCGCTTTGCTGTTTGCCGTTTCGCTGCCGTTTTGCCGCAGGATACTTGCTATGTCGGTAGAGGACGGCTCGGCTCGGCGCAAAAAGACGGTCGGTGCGTACAAATTGAAAAACAGAAGCGTTGTGCGCGAGTTTATGCGCGTCGATTTCAAAAGGACGGTCGGCGACGCTCAGGTGGGATTTCAATCTTTTGCGGGGATAACTGTGATGCCCGTGATAGTTGTGATGTTGTATTTTGTTTTGGGACTATCGAACAACGGCAACGCGTCTTTTTTGGAAGTGATGAGCATTTCGCCGCTGTATCAGGCTATCGCGCCGATGGTGATACTTGCCTATATGGCGTTTATCGGTTGCAGTACCAACGTATTGGGACTGTACCCCGTCTCGCGGGAAAACAAGTCGCTGTGCATACTCAAAAGTCTGCCCGTTCCCTTCGGCAAAATACTGCTTGCAAAGGTGTTGCTCGCAACCGCCGTTATGCTTGTGAGCGATTTTCTTTCCTGTCTGCTCATAGTGGTGCTGTTCGGAGTGAAATGGTACTACGGCGCGGCTATGCTTGCCGTTATGGCGCTTGTCGGTTTCGGGTCGATGTGCGTGACTACGCTTTTGGATCTGAAAGAGCCGCATCTCGGTTGGGACAACTTCAATCAAGGTCTGAAAAACGCCAAAAAAAGTTGGGCGGCTATGCTCGTCGCGTTTTTGTGCGTGGCGGCGCTTTGCGTGTGTTCCGTACCTTTCATCGTACTGTACGCGCTTTTCGACGGCTGGTACTATTTACTGCTGATGTGGGTGCTGGATATGGGTTTGGGAGTCGCATACAGCGCAGTGGCGTACAAGGTGATGAACGGCAAAGCGTCAAAGTACTTCGAGCGCATAGAGGTGTAAACAACTTCGACTGCACAACAACGCGTCAAATCGGACGTAAACGCAACGGTATCGGTATTGATAATACGCCGTGTTTCCGTGCGGGCGTGTGCGGCAAAACAACAATTTGAAATAAATTCGGGAGAAGATATATGAAAAACGTATTGGACGTATTGAAAGAACGCGGATACATCAAGCAAACGGTATTCGAGGACGAGTTGTACGAACTTTTGGGCAAGGAAAAGGTGACTTTTTACACGGGTTACGACCCGACTGCGGACAGTCTCACCGCGGGGCACTTCGTCACGCTTATGGCTATGGCTCATATGCAGCGCGCGGGACACGTCCCCGTAATACTCATCGGCGGCGGCACGGCAATGGTGGGCGACCCATCGGGGCGCACCGATATGCGTACAATGATGAGTAAGGAAACGATAATACACAACGCGGAGTGTTTCAAAAAACAAATGTCCCGTTTTATCGACGTGGACAAGGCGATATTCGTCAACAACGCCGATTGGCTTTGGAATCTCAATTACATAGACTTTTTGCGAGAGATAGGCACTTGTTTCTCCGTAAATCAAATGCTTACCGCCGAGTGCTTCAAACAGCGTCTGGAACGGGGATTGAGTTTTTTGGAATTTAACTATATGCTTATGCAGGGGTACGACTTTTTGGTACTCAACCGCAAATACAACTGCGTTTTGCAGACGGGCGGCGACGACCAATGGAGCAATATGCTTGCGGGAGCGGACCTCATTCGCCGCAAAGAAGGCAAAAAGGCGTACGCGCTCACCTATACGCTGCTTACCACCTCCGACGGCAAAAAGATGGGCAAGACGGCAAAAGGCGCTGTTTGGCTCGACCCCGACAAGACAAGTCCCTACGACTTTTTCCAATATTGGCGCAACGTGGAGGACGAGCGCGTGGAGATATGTCTCAAACTGCTGACCTTTGTCGATTTGGATGAGATACGCGAACTTACCGCGCACAAAGACGAGCGTATGAACGCCGCCAAGGAACGGCTCGCTTACGAAGTGACCGCGATAGTGCACGGCAAGGAAGTTGCGGACGAGGTGCTGAAACAGGTAAAGGCGTCTTTCAGCGACGACGTGGACAATATGCCCATTGTGGAAATCAATGAACCGGGCAACATAATAGACATTTTGGTGAAGTGCGATCTGTGCAAGTCCAACGGCGAAGCCCGCCGACTTGTCGAAGGGGGCGGAGTGTCCGTCAACGACGAAAAGATAACCGCCGCAAGTTGGGTCTTACCCGCGGAAGTCGCGGCAAAGGGCGAATTTGTACTGCACAAGGGCAAGAAAGTCCATCTGCGCGTAGTGGTAGTCGGCTGAATGAAAGAATACGTTACGATTGGTAGCGACGAGGTCGTCTGCGAAACGGTAATAGAAAAGTCCCGTTTCATTGCGGCGGCGATACGCGCCGACACGGCGGAGCAAGCGCAGGCGTTTGTGGAGGCGAAACGTAAAAAGTACTACGACGCAACGCACAATTGCTTTGCTTACGTTGTTGGCGACAAAGCCCGTTTCGGCGACGACGGCGAACCGCAAGGCACTGCGGGAATGCCCATTTACGAATGTATCAGGCAAAACGGTCTGGATCGCGTTTGCGTGGTGGTGACTCGCTATTTCGGCGGCGTAAAGTTGGGCGCGGGCGGATTGACGCGCGCCTACGGCGGTTGTTGCGCCGACGCGCTTTCCCGTGCCGAACGCGTTGAGATGACCGATTGCACGCGCGCCGAGGCGGTAGTGGACTATTCCTGCCTCAAACCTCTTCGCAAGGCTTTGCAAGGGGAAGCCTGCGAAGAAAACGCAATATACGGCGACAAAGTAACTTTACTACTTTTGTTTCCTACCGTTTCATCAACTACTATTTCACACATAGTATCCGAAAATACCCTTGGTAAGGGCGTTTTCACGGTGAAAGAGCGTCTTTTGGCAAATTTACGACAGCAAAACTGACAAGGAGGTCGCAGTGCAACTACAACAACTCAACGAAGCGCAACTCAAAGCTGTAACTGCGCCTCTCGGACCGACTCTCGTGCTTGCGGGCGCGGGCAGCGGCAAAACCCGCGTACTCACCAACAGGATACTCTATCTCGTGCAGGAGTTGGGCGTTCATCCGTCGGAGATCCTCGCGATAACTTTCACCAACAAAGCCGCCAACGAAATGAAACGCCGTTTGTACGAATTTCGTTGTGACGCGCAGTATATGCACGTTTCCACCATACACTCTTTCTGCGCCACGGTACTGCGCAACGAGTACAGGCAACTGAAATTCAATTCCAATTTCAGTATCTATGACGAAAGCGAGAAAAAGAACGTAATCAAGCAAATAGTCAAGAGCGTTTTCGACGAGGGCGACGCACAGACGGTAGACGGCTTTTCCGACAGCATATCCGATTTAAAAAACAACGCCCCCGATCTGTTGGACGGCGACGTTGCGGCAAACGCTCTTACCGACGAACGTTTCCGCGACAGTTTGGACAGACTTTCGCTGCTTACCGATTGTTCCGACGACGGCAAACTGATAAAGGTCATCAACGATTACTCCGCCAAGATGACGGAAAACAACGCTATGGACTTCGACGACTTGCTGTTTTACGTACACAAGTTGTTCTCCGAGTGTCCCGACGTTCTGAACAAATACCGCGAGCGTTTCCGTCACGTGCTTATAGACGAATTTCAGGACACCAACAAGGTGCAGTACGAAATTTTCAAGATGCTCGGCGGCAAATATCGCAATATTTTCGTGGTGGGCGACGACGACCAATCCATCTACGGTTGGCGCGGCGCGGACGCGTACAATATGCAGAAGTTCAAGAAGGATTTCCCCGATTGCGGCGTTTACACGTTGGAGCAGAATTACCGTTCCACCAAGCAGATATTGCGCGTTGCAAACGAACTTATCTCCAAAAACGTCAACCGCTTCGACAAGGTATTGCGCACCGACAACCCCGAGGGGTTGAAAGCGCAGCTTTTCACCGCCTACAATGAGTTGGACGAGGCGTATTTCGTTATCGAACAGATAAAGAACCTTTGCGCGCTCAACCCCAATCTGCATTTGCGCGACTTTGCGATTTTGATGAGGATAAACGCACTTTCCCGCGCGTTCGAACAGCAATGTCAGCAAAATCGTCTGCCCTACAAGGTTTTCGGCGGATTTAAGTTTTTCGAGCGCAGGGAGATAAAGGACGTTTTGAGTTATATGCGACTCATTGCCAATCCCTACGATTCCGAGGCGTTTGTCCGCGCTCTCAACGTTCCGCGCAAACGCGGTATCGGCGACGTTTCTGTGGCGAAATTGCGCGCCCTTTCGGCGGAGTACGGTCTGCCTATGTCGGAAGTGATTTCCGACGAACGCAACCTTGATTCGTTCAATTCTACTATGCGCGCAAAACTCACCGATTTCTACGCGGTAATCAACGACCTGTCGGAATTGGCTGCGGGAAGCGGCGTGGCGGTGTTTGTACACGAAATGTTACAAACGTTGGATTTCCGCCAAGCGCTGATAGATTTGGGCGAGGAGGACCGCGCGCTCAACATAGACGAATTCGAGCAATCGGTCGTCGAGTTTCAGCAAGCCAATCCCAACGCAACGCTTTCCGACTACCTGCAAACGGTCAGTCTGGCACAGGACGCCGACGAAATGACGGACACCGACTACGTTTCCATCGCCACGATACACGCGGTAAAGGGTCTGGAATTCAAAGTCGTGTTCGTGGTGGGGTTGGAAGAGGGCATTTTCCCGACTTCGCGTTCGAGTTACGAATCGGAATCTTTGCAGGAAGAACGCCGACTTATATATGTCGCTGTCACCCGTGCGGAAGAGCGGCTGTATCTCACCCGCGCGCAGACTCGCTTTATGTGGGGACAGCGCAAAAGCAACTTTGCCAGCCGTTACTTCAACGAGGTGCAGAAACTTTACGAGCAAAAACGGCGCGTTTTGAGCGAACGCGAGTTATCCGACGACGCGTTTTTGGACAAACTTAACCGCACGCAGTCCCGTCCCGCCCCCGCAAACGACGGCAAAACGGAGAGCGAAGCGGCGGCTTTTCGCGTGGGACAGGTAGTGGAACATACGTCTTTCGGCAGGGGTATAATCCTGCGTATAGACCACGGTATAGCAGACGTGGCTTTCGATACCGTCGGCAAAAAATCTCTCAACGTCCGTTTCGCGCCTATGCGAGCGGTAAAATAACGGAGCAAAATTATTATGACAATGCGGCAAATGGTCGATCAACTCAACAAATGGGCGTACGAATATTACGTGCTGGACGATCCGAGCGTGCCCGACACGCAGTACGACGCGCTGTACGATCAACTCGTTCTTTTGGAGAAACAAACGGGTACGGTGCTGCCCGACAGTCCAACTCGTCGCGTAGGGGGCGAACCGCTTGCCAATTTCCAACAGCACACCCATCTCAAAAGATTGTACAGTCTGGACAAGGTGCAAAGTTTCGGCGAACTGAAAGAATGGGTGGAAAAGGTGGAAAAAGTCCTCGGTAGGACGGAATTTACCGTCGAATTGAAGTACGACGGGCTTACTATCAACGTCACCTATCGAGACGGCAATTTCGTCGGCGCGTCCACACGCGGCAACGGCGTTACGGGCGAGGACGTGACGGAACAGGTCAAGACTATTCGTTCCGTGCCCCTTAGCATACCTTTTACGGGTGTGTGCGAGTTGCAGGGCGAGGGCATTATGCGCCTGTCCGTGTTGGACAGATACAATCGCGCTCACCCCAACGACCCTCTTAAAAACGCGCGCAACGCTGCGGCGGGAGCAATACGCAATCTCGACCCGAAAACCACCGCCGAGCGCAATCTCGACGTGGTGTTTTACAGCAACGGCTACGAAGAAGGTTTGACTGCGTCGTCGCAGACGGAACTCGTGCAATTTCTCAAATCGTGCGGTATGCTCACCAACTACGTATTCGAAAAGGCATACGGTTACGAAGAAATACGCGCCGTTATCGAGCGAATAGGAAGTATGCGCGGCAGTTACGACTTTCTGATAGACGGAGTAGTCGTCAAAGTGAACGATTTCGCCCTGCGCGAGAAACTCGGTTACACCGACAAATTCCCCAAATGGGCGGTCGCGTACAAGTTTGACGCAGAGCAGGTGACCACCGAGTTGGAGGACGTGGAGTGGCAGGTGGGACGCACGGGCAAACTCACACCGATAGGAAAATTGAGCGCGGTGGAACTTTGCGGCGCAACCATTCGTCGCGCTACGCTCAACAATTTCGGCGACATAACGCGCAAACGTCTCAAAAAACACGCGTTGGTATTTCTGCGCCGAAGCAACGACGTAATTCCCGAAGTGCTGGGCGCGGCGGAAGAGGGCGGCGAGGAGATAGTAAAACCCGTCCGCTGTCCTGCCTGCGGTTCTTTGTTGGAGGAAGCGGGCGCAAATCTCTATTGCGTAAACGCGGAAAATTGCCGTCCGCAGATAGTTGCGCGCATTTCGCATTACTGTTCCAAAAACGCCTGCGACATAGACGGTCTCAGCGACAAAACTGTGGAACTACTCGCGGACAATCTCGGCGTTCGCTCCGTTGCCGATCTGTACGCTCTTACCGAGGCGGACCTCAATCCCGTTTTCGTAAAGGGCGGCAAGCAATCGAAAAAGGCGAAAAACGTCCTTCTCGCGATAGAGAAGAGCAAGCAGGTCAAGTTGGCGCAATTCATTTACGCTTTGGGTCTGGACAACGTCGGCACGGTAACGGCAAGGGATCTTGCCGCGCGTTACGGCAGCGTGGAGGCTCTGTCAAAGGCTACGGCGGAAGATCTTGCGGTGATAGACGGTGTGGGAACGGTAGTCGCCGAAGGCATAGTGCAGTTTTTCGCCGAGGAGCAAAACAGGGAAATTCTGCGCCGTCTCAAAGAGATAGGCATAGATCCCGTCTATCGCGTAACTGCCGCGAGCGGCGTTTTTTCGGGTAAAAAAGTGGTGCTTACGGGCAGTCTTTCACGGTATACCCGCGGACAGGCTGCCAAGTTGATAGAGGAAAACGGCGGCGAAGTCGCCTCGTCCGTCAGCAGGAGCGTAGATCTCGTCGTAGCGGGCGAGGACGCGGGCAGCAAGTTGGACAAGGCGCGCTCGCTTGGTATAAAGGTGATAGACGAAGAAGCTTTCTTGGATATGCTGCAAAGTTGAGCGCGGTATATTTTCGCGTTTATTGCACCCCATTCGGCGTTTTTCCCGCCGAAAACTTCATCGGCTGTAAATGCGGATTCGCCGCGCTGAGTTCGCGCGCGCCGCGCTTTCCGCCTTTTACGCCGATATATTTAATTATATTAGATATTATTTTCAAAATTCGCTTGATATTGATTGAAAAATCCAAACCGTTGTGGTAAAATAATGTAATCGAGAAATAATGGAGAATTTCAGAGATGAAAAGTATGACGGGTTACGGTAAAGCGACGGTCACAAGAGACAACCGTCAACTTACCGTCGAATTGAAGAGCGTCAATCACCGTTTTTTGGACGTTTCCACCAAGATCCCGCGCGCTTTTATCGCCTACGAGGACGTTATCCGCGCCAAACTCGCCGATGGGCTGTCCCGCGGACACGTGGACGTTTTTCTCAACTATACAACGGTGGGCGACACGGACAAACGGTTGAGCGTCGATTTCGCGCTTGCCGAAAGTTACGTCCTTGCCGCGCGCGAACTCAGCGCAAAGTTCCCCGAATTGCATCACGATTTCAACATAAACGCGTTGATGCGCGCAAACGAAGTGCTTTCTCTCGTTCAGTCGGAGGACGATCCCGAACTGCTGCGCGAGATGCTTTCGGAGGGAATGGACAAAGCGGTGCAAAGTCTCAACGAAATGCGTGAAAGGGAAGGCAACGCCTTGCGCAGGGATCTGCTGAGCAAGTTGGACAACGTCGAATCGTTGCTTGCGCGCGTCAAGGAATATGCGCCAGCGGTCGCACAGCAATACCGCGACAAGTTGCGCGCAAGGGTGACGGAGGCTTTGGGCGACGTTCGTCTGGACGAAGCCAAGTTGATGAACGAAGTATGTTTCTATTCCGACAAGTGCTGTATCGACGAGGAATTGACTCGTTTGTACGGACATCTGGCGCAGGCACGCGAACTGCTTTCCTCCGAACAACCCGTGGGCAAAAAGTTGGATTTCCTCTCGCAGGAATTTAACCGCGAGACCAACACGATATGCAGCAAATCGTCCGATCTGGACGTGACGAAAGTCGCGCTGGAAATAAAAAACGAAATAGAAAAAATTCGCGAACAAGTACAAAATTTGGAGTGAAAACTTCATTGGAGATAACAAATTTATGGATGACAAAAAACAAGGCAAACTGATAATCATTTCCGGTCCGAGCGGCGCAGGCAAAGGAACTATTTGCGCCGAGTTGATGAAACTTATGCCCGACCTCGTGCTGTCCTGTTCGGCGACGACGCGCGCGCCCCGTCCCAACGAACGCAAAGACCGTAGTTACTTTTTCGTATCGGAGGACACGTTCCTCGATATGGTACGCAAAAACGAACTTTTGGAGTACGACCAACATTTCGAAAACTACTACGGCACTCCCAAAAAGTTCGTTGTGGATATGTTAAATTTCGGCAAAGACGTCATTTTGGAAATAGACGTCAAAGGCGCGCTTCAAGTCAAGCAAAACTATCCGGACAGCATACTGTTCTTTATCGAAGCGCCCAGCGAACAAGCGTTGTACGACCGTCTCAAAAAGCGCGGTTCGGAAAGCGAAGAAAAAATTCGGATACGTATGGCGCGCAACAAGTTGGAACTTGCTCAACGTCACCAATACGACTACTGCATAATGAACGACGACGTGGACAGAGCGGTAGCGGAAATAATAAGCATTTTGAAAGAAAGGAGAAACAAAAATGATAACAAAACCTCCGATTGACGAATTGACGGAAAAGGCCGGCGACAAATATACGCTTTGCTGCGTTATTGCCAAGCGCGCCAAGGAACTCAACAACAATCAGGAACTCTCGCAGAATTTCAAACCGATAAGTTACGCCGCAGGCGAATTTGACGACGGTATAACGGAGATCGCCAAGAAGTAATGCAAAGATTGCAAGGGAAAAACATAGTAATAGGCGTTTGCGGCGGGATAGCCGTCTACAAGGTCTGTCAGGTAGTGCGTCTTTTCAAAAAGTTGGGAGCAAACGTGGACGTCGTTATGACGAAAAACGCGACGGAATTCGTTTCGCCCCTCACTTTCGAGACCCTTTCCAACCGTCCCGTGGCAACGGATATGTTTCGCCGCGGCGGACATTGGGAAGTGGAGCACATATCCCTTGCCAAGAAAGCCGATCTTTTCGTGGTGTGTCCCGCAACTGCAAACATCATCGGCAAATATGCCAACGGTATTGCGGACGATATGCTGTCTACCACTCTTATGGCTACGGTCGCGCCTGTGGTTGTTTGCCCCGCGATGAACGTAAATATGTATCGTAGCAAGGCTTTCAACGCCAATCTCGACGCTCTGCGCCAACGCGGCGTACAAGTGGTAGCGGCGGAAAGCGGTTTTCTCGCTTGCGGAGACGAGGGCGAGGGACGTATGGCAGAACCGCAAACGATAGTGGATCGTTGCGTGGAAATTCTTTGTCCGAAAAGCGATCTGCAAGGCAAGCGCGTGCTTGTGACGTGCGGCGCAACGATAGAAAAGTTGGACGACGTAAGGTATATCACCAATTTTTCCAGCGGAAAGATGGGCGCGGCGGTAGCGGAAGCGGCGCTCGATCGCGGCGCGGACGTAACGGTACTCAGCGGCAAACGCTCTGTTTCGTTGGACGAACGCGCAACCGTGATAGACGTGGAAACCACGCGCGATATGCTGGATGAGGCTATGCGGCTTGCAGACGAGACGGATATATTCGTTTTGGCGGGCGCGCCTTGCGATTACCGTGCGGAGCGCATTTCCGAAAGTAAAATAAAGGGAAACGCCGTCACGATAGAATTTGTCAAAAATCCCGACGTGGCCGCGAACATCGGCGCGCGCAAGGGCGGCAAATTTCTGTGCGTTTTCGCCGCCGAAACGGAAAACAGCGTAGCAAACGCCCGTGAAAAGTTACTTGTCAAGCACGCGGATCTGGCTGTTCTCAACGACGTAAAACACAACGACGTTTTCGGCAGCGACTTAAACAAGGTCACTTTCGTCACCGCTTCGGGCGCAACGGACTATCCGCAGATGAGCAAACGGGACGTTGCGAATCTCATTCTGGACAAGGCAACGGGCAAATGATTTATTCCGTGATAGTGGATCTGTCCGCAAGCGAAGTGGACCGCATATTCGATTACAAGGGCGAGGGCTACACTGTTGGCGCTCGCGTTTTGGTAGACTTCCGAGGCAGACTCACCGAAGGGTACATCATCGCGCAAAAGGATACTTCCGATTTCGACGCGGACAAGATAAAACCCATCGTCAAGCCGTTAGACGATTTTACTGCCATTTCCGAAGATTTGTTGGATTTGGGCAGATATATGCGCGAGCAGTACCATCTGCGTTGGGCGGACGTTTTGCGGCTGTTTATTCCCGCGGAAATGCGCGGCAACCGCGTGCGACTTTTGTCCAAACAGCAAGCGTATCTGACCACGGACGACAGTCTGGACGTGATTCTCGCTTCGCTCAAACCAAACGCCACCGCACAGCGGGATCTTGTCGCTTTTCTGTATCTCAACGGTCCTGCGCTGTCCGAAACCCTCAACGCAGAGTTCGGCAATTCTGCGCTCAGAGCCCTCCGACAAAAGGGGCTTGTGGACTTCCGCGAGGTGGTGATAAGGCGCACCCCCTACAAAAACATTCAATCGGCGGCGGTAAAACACGATTTACTGCCCGCCCAGCAAAACGCGGTAGACGCCGTTCTTTCCGACAGACAGGGGCGTTTCCTGTTGCACGGCGTAACGGGCAGCGGCAAGACGGAAGTGTACCTCACGGTGATAGAGCGGTTGGTCGCAGAAGGAAAAAGCTGCATTATGCTTGTGCCGGAGATCTCTCTCACCCCCAATATGCTTCGTCAGCTACGCGCGCGTTTCGGAGATACCGTGGCGTTACTGCACAGCGGTCTGTCGCGCGGCGAAAGGTACGACGAATGGCTTCGTCTGAAAAACGGCGAAGCGCTCATTGCGGTGGGCGCGCGTAGCGCGGTTTTTGCTCCCCTCAAAAATATTGGCGCGATAATCATCGACGAAGAACACGACGGCAGTTACATTTCCGATTTCAATCCGCGTTACAACACCGCGGAAGTAGCCGAGTACCGCGCGCAGCAAAACGGCGCGCTTTTGCTGCTCGGAAGCGCGACTCCCGCTTTGGGCAGTTACTACGCGGCAAAGCAGGGCAGGCTTCGTCTGATAGAAATGCCGGAGCGTATCAACCGTCAGCCTCTGCCTAAGGTGGAAATAGTGGATATGACTTTGGAAACGCGCCGAGGCAACAAGGGTATTTTCAGCGCCGCGCTCAAACAGCGATTGCGGCAAACCGTCGAGGCGGGCAATCAGGCGATGCTGTTTCTCAATCGAAGAGGGTATTCTTCCTTTTTGATGTGTACGAAATGCGGCTACGTAGCCAAGTGCGAGGACTGCGACGTCACGCTCACCGTTCACCGCGAGGACAACAGGCTCAAATGTCACTACTGCGGCAAATCCTACTATCTGTTGGATCGCTGTCCCAAATGCAAAGCGCAGAGTTTCCGTCAGGGACGTATTGGGACGCAGCAGGTGGTGGAATTGCTGAGGGAGATGTTTCCCGACGTAAAGGTTCTGCGTATGGACGCGGACACCACGCAGACAAAGGAAAGTCACGGCAAGATTCTGGAATCCTTTGCCAAGGGTGAAGCGCAGATACTTGTCGGCACGCAGATGATAGCCAAAGGGCACGATTTCCCCAAGGTGACGTTGGTGGGTATTCTGGACGGCGATCAAAGTTTGCATCACGAGGACTATCTTGCGACGGAACGCACTTTCCAACTCATCACGCAGGTGGCGGGGCGAAGCGGAAGGGACAAGGACGTAGGAGTCGTGGTACTGCAAACGTACACTCCCGCGCATTACTGTTTGCGTTTCGCAGCCGAGCAGGACTACAAGGGATTTTACAACTACGAGATAAACATTCGTCAAGCGTCGGCTTTTCCGCCCTTTTCGGAAATCGTCCGCATACTCTACACAGGCGAGAAAGAGCAGGACTGCATAGACGAATTGGTGGAGCAGGACGCGGAAATATCCAATATTCGCTCCGCCCGACCGGAAGCGTTTCTGTACGCGGACAAAATGCGCTGTCCGTTGCGGCGCGCGGAAAAGCAGTACCGATTTCAGATACTTCTCAAATTGACAAAGGACAGCGTTCGGGAAATTCTTCCGCAAATCTACGCCGTTTGCGACGGAAAAAAACGCCGAAGCGTAACGGTATCGGTGGAACGCAACCCTCAAAATTTATCCTGACAAAGGTGGACTATGGCAAAAAGAAACATAATCAAATACGGCGATCCGTTTCTTCGCAAGATAAGCAAACCCGTCGAAAATTACGACGGCAAATTACATCAACTCTTGGAAGATATGGAAGAAACCTTGCACGCGGTGGGCGGTTTGGGACTTGCCGCGCCGCAGGTGGGCGTACTGAAACGCGTCTGTATAGTGGAGTACGACGACAAACTTTACGAGTTAGTCAATCCCGTCTTGATAAGAAGCCGCGGCAAGTGCGTGGACAACGAGGGCTGTCTTTCCGTTCCCGGATTTCGCGGATTGGTGGAACGCCCGGAAGAAATCGACGTGGAGTATTTCGACCGTTTCGGCAACCTGTGCAAGCAGCACGCCGAGGGGTATTTCGCGCGGGTGTTTTTGCACGAAATGGACCATCTTGACGGAATACTTTTCCCCGACAAAATGATAAAGAAAATCATCGACGACGATTGACGAGGCGGCAATGAGAATAGTGTTTTTGGGAACGCCCGATTTCGGTGTTCCCGCTTTGGAAAAAATTATGCAGCGCCACTCTGTCGTGGGCGTGGTTTGTCAGCCGGACAAGGCGGGGGCGCGCGGCAAATCGGTGTTTTGCGCGGTCAAGAAATTCGCTTTGCAACACGGCTTGCCTCTTTTTCAGTTCGAAAAAATTTCCCGCGACGGCGTGGAAACGTTGCGTTCGCTTTGTCCCGACATAATGATCACCGCGGCATACGGACAGATATTGTCGCAGGAAGTGATAGACATTGCTCCTCACGGCATCATCAATATCCACGGCTCGCTTTTACCCAAACTGAGGGGCGCAGCGCCCATTCAGTACGCGGTTTTGCAAGGTTTGGAGCAAACGGGCGTTACCATTCTCAACACCGTGCGCAAGGTGGACGCAGGCGAGATAATTTTGCAAAAAACGCTGGACGTGCTGCCCTACGAAACGTTCGGGGAACTGTACGCGCGTATGGCGCAGTTGGGCGCGGAAGCCGTCGTCGAGGCGTTGAACTTGATAGAAAGCGGCAAGGCTGTTTACATTTCGCAGGACGAGGAACAAGCCACTTTTTGCGGCAAAATTACCGCCGAACAGGAACAAATCGATTGGAACAGACCCGTTTTTGAGGTGGTAAACCTCGTTCGCGCGCTCTGTCCTTCTCCCGCTGCCTGGACGCTCTGCAACGGCAAGCGACTTAAAATTTTTTCTCTTCTCCCCTGCGAAGGTCATTTCGAGGGAAAGGCGGGAGAGGTGGTTTTCCGCGGCAAAAAGGAACTTTGCGTAATGTGCGCGGACGGCGCGGCAAAAGTGTTGGAGTTGCAAGAGGAAAATTCCAGACGAATGGACGTCGCGAGTTTTCTCAACGGTCACAAAGTGAACGTCGGCGACGTTTTCGGTGAGTAATGAACAAGGCGTTTCTGAAAAGTTTTCACGTATTGCGCGACGTATACGTCAACAAGGCTTTTTCCGCGATTGCTCTCAACAAACAACTTTGCAATTGCAAAAATCAGGACAAAGCGCTTGTCACCAAGATAGTGTACGGCGTTTTGGACAACGACTTGCGGCTTGAATATATCATTTCTCGTTACGTGCGCAAAATGCCCAAAGGGGACGTTTTGCTGTATCTGAAAATAGGAGTTTACTGCCTTTCGGACCTGTCTATGCCCGTGTATGCCGTAGTAAACGACGTTGCGGAACTGTCCAAACTGTCCGCCGACAGGCGCACGGTGGGATTCGTAAACGCCACGTTAAAGACGGTTTCCGAGCATATCAAGCAGTTCGACGACTATCCCGAGGACAGCGTCGAACGCCTTTCCGTTTTGTATTCCTACCCGATGTGGGCGCTGCGCAAATTGATAAAGGACTACGGTTTTCCGATTGCGGAGCAAATCGTTTCCCACCCGTCGGACACGCGTACCACAGCGCGTTTTACGTTTACCGCCACCGCCGAGCAAATCGCCGAGCGCTACCAAGCGGAAGCAGAACCGACGGTTTTCGACGACGCATTCTACGTAAAGGGCAGTCTGCCTGCCGCTTCGGATTGTACCGTGCAAAGCCTTTCGTCAATGGCTATCGCGCGTATTTGCGCCCGTCTTGCGCCAACCGACGGCGCTTTTCTGGACTGTTGCGCCGCTCCGGGAGGCAAATCGGTGTACGTGCGGCAACTTCGCCCCGATCTGTCCGTCACCTCCTGCGACGTTCACCCTCACAGGGCGGAGTTGATTTCGAGTTACGCGCGTCGTATGCAGGTTACGCTTGACGTGCAATGCAGGGATATGACCGTGTTCTATCCGCCTTGGGAAGGCAAATTCGACGTGGTGCTTTGCGACGTGCCGTGCAGCGGTTTCGGAGTGCTTGATTCCCGACCGGACGTAAAGTTGTTCAGAGAAAACAAGGATATCTCCGACTTGATGAAGACTCAGTATGCTATTTTGGACAACTGTTCCCGTTACGTCGGCAAGGGCGGCGCGTTGGTATATTCCACGTGTACGGTTTTCGACAACGAAAACGGGCAAAACATACGCAAATTTTTGAAGGAACATACCGATTTCGAATACGGCAGGACGCAACTTCCCGAAATACCCGCCGCCGACGGACAGGGCTTTTACCAATTTTTGCCGTACAGAGACGGTATGCAGGGCTTTTTCGTAGCGGTACTAAGGCGAATAAAATGACACTTTTGCAGGATATGACATTGTCGGAATTGACGGATTTTCTGACGGCTGACTTCGGAGTCAAGCCATTTGTCGCCAAGCAGGTTTTTCATTGGCTCAACAAGTCCGTCGATTTTGACGGAATGACGGACGTTTCCAAAGCCCTGCGCGAGCGCCTCAAAGAAAATTGCGTCGCCGTTTCGGCAACCATAGTGCGCACGCTCGTTTCCAAGTTGGACGGTACGCAGAAATTTCTCTTCCGACTGTACGACGGCAACGTGGTGGAAGGCGTGCTGATGAACTACAAGTACGGCAACACGTTGTGCGTTTCCTGTCAGGTCGGCTGCCGAATGGGGTGCAAATTCTGCGCAAGCACGTTGGGCGGTCTGGTGCGAAATCTTTCCGCCGGAGAGATACTCGGACAAGTCGCCGCGGTAAACGCTTTGGACGGCGGAAAAGAACGCTACGTCACAAATATCGTGCTTATGGGAAGCGGCGAGCCGTTGGACAATTTTGACAACACGGTGAAGTTTCTGCGCCTTGTTTCCGACGCGGATGGGCTCAATGTATCGTTGCGTAATATTTCGCTGTCCACCTGCGGCATTGCGCCCAACGTCCGCAAATTGGCGGATATGGGTCTGCCCGTAAATCTTACGCTGAGTTTGCACAATCCATTCAACGAACAGCGTGAGGAGATTATGCCCGTTTCGCGCGCGTACAGTGTGGAAGAGGCTATTGACGCGTGCAGATACTTTTTCAACAAAACGGGCAGGCGCGTGATAGCGGAATACACGCTGATAGACGGACAGAACGACAGTTACGCGCACGCGCTCAAACTCGCCTCTCTGTTGCGCGGCTTGCCAGCCCACGTAAACGTGATAGCGCTTAACCCCGTCAAAGAAACGGGACTGAAAGGCACAGACGAAAAGACTTTGAAACGTTTTTTGCAGTATTTGGACAAACTCGGCGTTTCGGCAACGCGCCGACGCACAATGGGACAGGACATAGAGGGCGCTTGCGGACAGTTGCGCAGACGCTATCTGGAAGAACACAATGACTAAGCGCGGAACAGTGATAAAATCTGTCGGCGGAGTGTTTACCGTGGCGGCGGAGGGGCAAACGTACGTATGTTTTGCTCCGAAAAAACTGCGTTACAACGACCTTGACGTGGTAGTGGGCGACAAAGTTACTTTTGACGAACTTCGTCGCGGCAAGGGCGTGATCGCGGACATTTTGCCGAGGCGCAACAAACTTTTGCGTCCGGAAATCGCCAACGTGGACGTGTGTTTCGCCGTAATAGCGTGTCAGCCTCAACCCGACTTTTATTTGTGCGACAAGGTGCTGATAAATTGTTTTCAGCAGCATATAGAGCCGATAGTGGTCGTCAACAAGATGGACTTGTCCTCCGACGCGGCAGAAGAGGCGCGCGCCAACTATCGGGACGTAGCCGAGGTAGTGTGCGTTTCCGCGTTCGACGGCAGTGCCCAAAAACTTTGCGACTACCTTCACGGCGGCAAAACGGCGTGTTTTGCGGGGCAGTCGGCGGTGGGCAAGACTTCTCTACTTAACGCGCTTTTGCCCGAAGCCAACGGGCAAACGGGCGGAATTTCCGCCAAGTCGGGCAGAGGAGTGCACACAACGCGTCACAGCGCTCTGTATGAGGTGGGCGACGGCTATCTCGTAGATACCTGCGGCTTTTCGCTGTGCGAATTGGACGGTATACGTTCCGACGAATTGCGTTTGTATTTAGACGATTTCGTAACGCTGTCGCGCGGTTGCAAGTACTCTTCCTGCACTCACACAGCCGAACCGGATTGCGCGGTAAAGGCGGCGGCGGAAAAGGGCGTTTTGTGCAAATCGCGCTACGAGCGGTACGTTGAGGAATTCAACGAACTCAAAGAAGCGGAAAAAAATCGCTATTGACTTGAACTTTCGTTGCGGATATAATATAATCGAAGGGCAGAAGAGGTTTTTATGAAAAAGATATTTATCAGTCCTTCCGTTTTGTCGGCGGATTTCACCCGATTGGAACAGGAATGTAAGTCGTTGGAAAAGTGCGGCGCTGATTGGATACATTGCGACGTGATGGACGGCAATTTTGTGCCCAACATCACATTCGGTATACCCGTGATACGGAGTATGCGCCGTTGCGTGGTCTTGCCGCTGGACGTTCACTTGATGATAGACGCCCCCGAACGTTACGTCGAACAGTTCGCCGACGCGGGCGCGGACATAATCACTTTCCACATCGAAGCCACGAAAAACGTCTCTCAAACCTTGAAACTTATTCATTCCTGCGGCAAAAAAGCGGGAATTTCCGTCAAACCGAATACGCCCGTAGGCGCGCTCACGCCCTACCGCGGAATGTTCGATATGGTGCTTGTGATGTCCGTCGAACCGGGATTCGGCGGTCAGCAATTCATTCCCTCGTCGTTGGACAAGATACGCCGAGCAAAACAACTGTTTCCCAACGTGCTGGTGGAAGTGGACGGCGGTATCAACGCCGACAACGTCAAGCAAGTTGTCGAGGCGGGCGCGGACGTGATAGTGGCAGGCAGTTCTATTTTCGGCGAGCAGGACCGCAAATCGGCGATAGACCGCTTGCGCAACGCGCGCTGAATCGGAAATTTTTTTCGCCGTATCCGTCACATCGTACCTCTTTTTGCATATAATGTAACCGACAGAGGTAAGTAAATGAAAAGTCGGATATTTTGTTTCAAATTGCCCAATTTTTTGGGTAACGTACTGCGGTTGCTCTTGGGCAGGGCAGCGGGAAGAAAGTAAATTTCTTTCGGAAAATTTTTGCGGCATTGAAAAAAACAAGTCCTTTGTCAAGGGCTTGTTTTGCTGTCAGTCTATCGGCAGTCCTCGGTTTACTCCCTCGGTATCCGCAACGGTACGCGTTTGCAGTATAGCCATCATTTCATCGCGGTACTGAGTGTCGAACGACGCCGTTTTGTCGGCAAGCGTCAGCGTAAATCGGTAATATGTGCTGTTGGGCAGTTTTTTGTATCCGTAACTTTTTATTTTTTCGTAGGGAATTTTCTTTTTGCGGCAGAAGAGGCGCAATTCAATTCCTTCTTCGGTTGCGGTCAGACGGTACGCAATGGACCTCCAAGTCAGCCATTCGAGCGTTTCCGCAACTGCCCAAATCACGATTATCGCCGCCGAAACGGCAACTCCCCAACCGAGTTTTCCTCCCGCAAACAACAGCGCCGCAAGCGCCAAAGTCAGCGCCGCCCCCGAAATTACCAACACTATGGATTTTATTTTCGCGTTGGGAACGTCGTCCGTAAGCAACGCTCGTTTCGCATTGTTTTTAGCCACTATGCCCGCTCCTAAGCCTTGTTTTGTTCCGCCTTGTTTTTCAACCAACCCAATTTTTCCCACAGTTTTTCCGTCTGCGCAAACAGCAAAGGATAAACTCCTATCACGGTAAAAGTGACTATTGCGTAGCGCAAGGTGCGGAATATCCGTTCGAACCAAACGTTTTCGCCGTAGGCGGGGTAAATCGCGCCCACTATCAACTTCAACGCTTCGTTCAATCCGAGAAACAATCCGCCTCCCGCGGCAACGCGCAACACTATCCTCCAAATCACTTTGGTGTTGGCGAATTTTGTGATTTTCTTTTCGAAGAGTATGCCGAATTCAAAGCCGACAAGCAGTCCGTATGCGGTGAAGAAGTCCTCCGTAGTGCAGTAAAAGAACCCTGCAAGACCTATCGCGGACAGCCCCGCGTAAAGCCAACAGGCGTTGGGCACAAGGTTGTACAGCGTCTGTACAAACAGCACGGTCGCAGTACCCAACAACAGACCGACAATTACGTCCGTCGGGTAGTGCGCGCCTAGATAGGTGCGTGACAGCGCAACAAGCAGCGGCAGCGCGACGGCGCAGACGATCAGCCACCAACGGCGTTTGTCCTTGTAGACGTAAGCCGTTCCGAAGTATGTCGCCGCGGAGTTTGCGGAGTGACCTGACGGGAATGAGTAACCGTCCACGTCGCGCAGGTTTTGAATTTGTTTGTTTGCGTCAAAGGGTCGCGTGCGGCAGACGGCGTTTTTTATCAACGGGTTGAATATTGTCGCGGCTATCATCGTAAAACCGATTTTTTCGCCGCGCGTTTTGTCTATTCCCCAATATATCAACCCGACTATCGCAACCAAAACGGTCTCCTCACCGAGTACGGAGAGGAAATTCATCAGGTAGTACAGAAAACTGCCCTTTCCCGCAAGGCTTTGAAACCACAGAATAAATTCGTTTTCGCCGACTATCGACCAAGTTTTGCCTATTGCGGCAGAAATGAGTTGCAGCATAATTTTTCTCCTGCAAATCCGCGCACGCATTGCAGCAGAAGCGGCGCGGGACGGAACTAACGGTAAAAAATCAGCCTCACTTTGCTGTGAGGCTTACTTGCGTTTAGTGTTGCTCTTTGTTGGCTGTTCTTATGCAGCGGGTGCAAACGTACTGAGTGGATTCTTTTCCGTCTATTTCCACTTTTACTTTTTGCAAATTGGCGCTGTACGTTTTGGGAGTCCTTCTGTTGGAGTGGGAAACCTTGTTGCCGGACATTTTGCCTTTTCCGCATATAGCACATACTCTGGACATATCTACACCTCCGTAGGTCGATTGGTTTGTGTTGAAATTCACGCTTAATTATCATAGCATTTTTGTACGCTTTTGGCAAGCAATTGAGGAGATTTTTTTCAATTTGTTATATACAGGTGACAAAAATACGTAATTATCTCTGCAAAAGCGCTAAATTTGCCGTGAAACACTTGTGAAATAATGTATTTTGTTGTAGAATATTATTACTTATATATGGGAGGAATGTCGAATGGCATTGCGCACAAAAAATTCGTACGGTGTAATAACTGTTTCCGACGACGTGATAGCGTCTCTCGCCGGTCATCTGGCGACAGAGTGCTACGGAGTGGTGGAAATAGTGCCCTTTGGCTTCTCCGATTCCTTTACCGACCTGTTCAAGCGCAACGGCAAGAGCCGCGGCGTGCGGGTATCGACCAAGGGCGACCGCATTTTTGTGGATCTGTACGTAAAGATAAAATACGGGCTTCCCGTATCCGCGGTTTCGTCCAGTTTGAAGAACACGGTAAAGTACGGTTTGGAACGCTTCACCGGAATGATCGTCGAGTCTATCGACGTACACGTTGTAGGCGTCAAACTGTAACAGCACAATTCACTTTACGTAATCGAGGATAATTCAAAATGGCAGCTGCTCATACAATAAAAACTCATATAACTGCGTCGGTTATGAAACGAATGTTTATTGCCGGCGGAAAAATGTTGGAAGTAAACAAGGCTCAGGTAGACGCGCTGAACGTTTTCCCCGTACCCGACGGCGACACGGGAACTAATATGTCCCTCACAATGATTTCCGCCGTAAAGGAAATCAACGCGCTCAACAGCACGTCTATGGCGGAACTTGCCGAAAAACTCAGCAAGGGCGCATTGCGCGGCGCGCGCGGCAACAGCGGCGTTATTCTGTCGCAGATACTCAAAGGATTCAGCAATATCATCGCGCAAAACGACGAGTGCGACGCCCGCACGTTTGCCAAGGGGTTGCGCGAGGGTGCGGAACTTGCCTACCGCGCGGTAAGCAAGCCCAAAGAAGGAACGATTCTTACCGTGGTGAGGGCTATGGCGGAGGAGGCTATCGACACCGCCAAGCGCAGCGGCGACATTCAGAAACTGATGAACGCCGTTCTCGAAAAGGGCGAAGAAACTCTCGCCAAAACGCCCGATATGTTGGATGTTCTGAAACGCGCAGGCGTTGTGGACAGCGGCGGTTTCGGTCTTATCACCCTGTTCAAAGGGCTCATTATGGGCTATTTGGATCAGGAAATTACGGGCGCGGACGAGTACGCCCTGCCGGAAAACAACAAACCCGTCAGTATCGATTCGGCATTCCCCGACGACAGCGAACTGATAGTGGACTACGAGTCGTTGGGCGAGTTGGATTTCGGCTACTGCACGGAGTTTTTCATCACCAACATAAAGAAGCGCACAACGGTTACGGACATAGACAAACTGCGCGAATATCTCAATGAGATAGGCAATTCCGTAATATGTATAGGCGATCTCAATCTCGTAAAAGTGCACGTCCACACCAACACACCGGGCAAGGCGCTCACCAAGGCGCTTGCTCTCGGCGAATTGGACAAGATAAAGATAGAGAATATGATGGAGCAAAACAGGCAATTGCGCGCCCGTTACGAGGCGGAACGCAAGCCGATAGGATTGCTTGCAGTGTGTTCCGGCGACGGATTTGCCGCCATCTTCAAGGATCTGCTTGTCGACCAGGTGATAGAGGGCGGTCAGACTATGAACCCATCCGCTGAGGACATCGCCTCCGCCGCGCGTAAGATCAACGCGGAAAACATCATCATTCTTCCCAACAACAAAAACATAATTCTGTCCGCCGAACAATCGAGAACGTTGGTGCAGAACCGCAACATTTTCGTGTTGCAAACCAAGGACATTCCTCAGGGACTTGCCGCCGTACTCAATTTCAGCCCCGACGCCAGCCTTTCGGAAAATTTGGAGAATATGACGACTGCGTTCGTCGGCATAGACGCGGGGCAGGTAACCTACGCCGTGCGCGACACCGTTATAGACAAATTCACGATAAAGAAAGGGGACATAATCGGTCTCGACAAGGGCAGCATAGTCACCAGCGGCAAAGACGTGGAGGCGGTCACGACGAAACTTATAGAAGGTATGCTCACCGAAGGTAAAGAAGTCGTCACTCTCTACTACGGTCAGGACGTCAGCGAGGAAAAGGCGGAAGCGTTCGCGGAGAAATTGCAAAACAATCACCCCGACATCGAGTTTATCCTTCATTACGGCGGACAGCCGCTGTACTACTATGTGCTTAGCGTGGAGTAACGTCATTTTCGACGTAATATTTGCAATTGCTGTCATAAAAAGATTTTATGTAAATTGACAAAAACGGCCTGAAACACATTGATTTCAAGTCGTTTTTTGTAAAATTTTTTTGGCAGTCGTTTATGCGCTTAGCGTAATTATCTTTTTTTGCTCGCTATATTGTGTTGCGGTGTTCGCCCCGAAAAGGCAGGTTAAAAACTTTCTTTAATTTTTGACCGTCACACGCTCAGCCGAATTATCGTTGTTACCACTGCGGCAACAATTATCACAAGCAGCACTATGCGCGCAACAATATAAGGAAGTATCACTTTGCGTGCGGACAAGCGTTTGTCGCGCGGCTTGGACAGCAATGCAAACACAACGTACCCCAAAACTCCAACGGTACTGCCTATCAAATAAAAGTAGTTTTGCAAAAAGAACAGCAACAGTGTAAACACAACGGTCAAGGCGAGAAAGCCTATCGCAACAAAGTACATCGTTTTGGAGCGTTTTTCCGTCAGTACGCGTTGAGTTTGTATGTCGTCATCGGATATCAACTCGTCAATGCTGATGTGAAACAGGTCTCCAATAGATTTCAAACTGTCGATACCGGGCAGTCCTTTGTCCGTTTCCCATTTGGAAACAGCGGTGCGCGTCACAAACAGTTTTTGCGCAAGGTCCTCCTGCGTCATATTGTTATCCGATCTCAATTTTTTTATTTTTTCGCCGAATTTCATATTTGCCTCCCGTTGTGACCATTGTAGCATTGCCGCGGACAAATGTCACGACACTATTCGTCACATCGTAGCAAACAGGGCTGTTCGCGCGGTGAAAAACTTTCACGTTGGCGATTCGCGCAGAAAACAAAGTGTAACGCGCCCGAAAGCACGACTAACGTTATTTTGAGCGTTTGGCTTTGCTTGCCGCAAGTGCATAACTGTCGTCGATCAGTTGAAAAACCAGACTTCTGTCCGCCGAGCCGTCCAGCAAAATTCCTATCCAATGCGTTTTGTTGAGGTAGTAACAGGGGACGAATCCTTTTTGATTCAGCAGTACTTCACGTTCAAAGGGGTCGCACTTGATGTCCAATATATCCGAAACGCCGTCGCCGTTCAAGCCGAGTCGTTTGCGGGGAACGTCCATAATTATTCCATACCATTTGCGGCTGTCCGCACGTCTTAGTACGGCGTAATTGGGAGCGTTTGCCCACAAATATTCCGCTTGTGTGCCGTATTGATTCGCCGCATATTCCAGCACGTCCTGCCGCATAGCCCCGTTTTTTAACATTTTTCTCACCTTCCGTCATTGATTATAATACAATTCGTCCCAAAAGACAATGTTTGAAAAATTTTTGTTCCGCCTGCAAAGTTTGGTAAATACGAATTTGCAAAATGCCATTTTGTTTTTCCTTTTTCGAATTTGCTTTGTTTGCGTTTCTATGGTATAATCACAATACGATAAAGGGAAATTCAGCGGAGGAAACGGTTATGTCAATGAAATGCTTTTTGGCTTTGGAAACGCCGCTTCAAAAAACGACTTACAAATATAAGGACGTATTGTCCACAATTGAGCGCGGCGACACGTGGTATGACGGCGGTATGGCGTTCAGGGCAGAGTTGACGGAACAGGAAAAGCGCTGTTTGTGCAACGTTTTTAAGGACTTTCATTTTTATGCCATAGACAGTGAATTCGGGTTTGACTACGAAACTCGGTTTCGCTCGGTAATATCCGAAAAATATGCAAAAAATGCGCTTGATGAACTCAGATGGTTAAAGGCGTTTGCAAAGAAACAACTTCTCAAACAAGACGTATTTTTGATAGTCAACCTTTGGCTGGGTCGAAAGATTGAAATCACGGAGCAGAAGATCATCGACGTAAACGAGTGGGAACTGTCGGAAGAGAATGATTTTTCTTTTGAATACGGGGTAATTTATCAATTTACAGATAATTCCGAAGAGGCGATAGAACGCCGCCGTCAAAGGGCAAAACGTTTTTCCGAATAACGTGCTAAATTTCCGTTTGACAGGAAGAAAGCGAGGGCTGTTTGTCCTCGCTTTTAAGTATAGAAAAAGACCAACCTAACTCGGTTCGAATTAGGTTGGTCGTGGTGCCGATGACCGGGCTCGAACCGGTACAGTATTGCTACCGAGGGATTTTAAGTCCCTTGCGTCTGCCAATTTCGCCACATCGGCAAATACATCAACTGCGAAGCCTCTCGGCCTCGCAGTTGGGTTTGGAGGCACCACCCAGACTCGGACTGGGGGTGGAGCTTTTGCAGAGCTCTGCCTTACCACTTGGCTATGGTGCCGTCAACCTTTATTATTCTACCAAACAACGGCGAAAAAATCAACCGTTTAGGCAAATTTTATACAATTATTCTGTTTGCGCGCGCCAAGTCGATATTGACACCCGTCTATCGATATGGTAAAATGTAAAAAAACATTCGGGAGACGGTAAAAATTATGAACGAATTTATGCGCGCGGCAATCGAAGAAGCGGAGCAGGGAATTGCGCAAGGTCACGGCGGACCGTTCGGCGCAGTGGTGGTAAAGGACGGCAAAATCATCGGCAGAGGGCACAATCGCGTAGTTGCAAACAACGACCCCACCTGTCACGGCGAAATTTCCGCCATACGTGACGCTTGCTCCAAACTTAACTCATTCGATTTGTCCGGGGCGGATATATATACCACGGGCGAGCCCTGCCCGATGTGTCTCGGCGCTATTTTGTGGGCAAACGTCAACAAGATATATTTCGGCTGCACGATAGCGGAAAACGATATGATAGGTTTCCGCGACGACGTGTTTTACAAGCAACTTTCCATTTCCACGGAAAAGATGAAGGACAGGATAGTGCAGATAGATCACAACGAATGTCTCGCGCTGTTCAAAAAGTACGCCGCGATAAAAAACAAAACGATGTATTAACGTCTGACGTATATGAACGTATTCAAAACAATTTACTGCCGCACGTTTCAGTTTTTTTGCAGGGCGGCAATACCTTTTTTGCCATATCGCGAGCCTGTCAAACTAAACGACTACGCGGAGATAGCCTACGTTATGAGTCGAAACAATTTGTCCCGCGCGCTTGTCGTCACAGACAAGACTTTGCGCAATTTGGGTGTATGCGACGATTTGCTGAATTCCCTCGACGGCAAGGCGGTAGGCTACGCCGTTTACGACAAAACGGTCGCCAATCCTACCACCGACAACGTGGCGGAAGCGACGGAACTCTATCTGAGCGAGGGGTGCGATTGCCTCATTGCCATAGGCGGCGGTTCTTCTATGGATTGCGCAAAAGCGGTGGGCGCGCAACTTGTCCGTCCCAACAAAACGCTCGGGCAATTGAAAGGCTTGATGAAGGTACGCCGCAAACTGCCGTTGCTTTTTGCAATACCCACAACGGCAGGCACAGGTAGCGAAACGACGGTCGCGGCGGTAATTACCGACGGCGCAACACGTCGCAAATACGCAATAAACGATTTCTGCCTTATACCGAATTACGTACTGTTGGACACTAACCTTACGGTAGGCTTGCCGCCGTATGTTACGGCAACCACGGGTATGGACGCGCTTACGCACGCAATAGAAGCCTATGTCGGGCGCAGCACAACGCGCGATTCCAAAGCCAACGCGCTCAACGCCGCAAAACTTATTTTCAGCAATTTACCGCTTGCTTATGCCGACGGCGGCAATATTGAAGCGCGCTCAAATATGCTGTACGCTTCCTATGCGGCGGGGCTTGCGTTTACCAAAAGTTACGTGGGCTACGTTCACGCGATAGCGCACGCATTGGGCGGCAAATACAACGTGGCGCACGGGCTTGCAAACGCCGTGATCTTGCCTGTCGTGTTGGACGCTTACGGCAAATCGGCGCACAAAAAATTGTGGAAGATAGGCGTATTCGCGGGAGTGTTCGACAGTTCCGTCTCCAAGTCGGAGGGCGCTCGTCGTGTCGTGGAGCAAATAAGACGTCTCAACGAACAAATGGGCATACCGTCCGCGTTGGATTGTATCGCCGAAGCGGACGTGGAAACGCTTGCCGCACACGCCGAGGCGGAGGGCAATCCGCTTTATCCCGTTCCCAAACTTTTCACCGCAAAACAATTGGCGGAAATAATTCGCAAAGTCGGAGGTATATCGGCGTCGTAATTTGCGGCGAAGCGACATTTTTATTCGGTAAAAAAAATCCCGTGCGATTTGCGCGGGAATTTCAATTTTGTTTGCACAGTTCCTTTGCCGTCGGGTCGGACGAACTTTCCGTTTTCAACGCGCCGCCGCCCGTGTTTTGTTTCGGGAACTTCATTTTGGAAAACAGCACGCAGAAACAAAGCAAATGCACAAGCGCAGTCAAAAACCAACTTATCGGGTAGGATATCGCAAGCCAGGTGATATTGTGGAAGTATTCCAACGGAAAGATAAAAAATATCCACAGCAGACGGAATCCGCAAGCGCCGCAAGTGGAAATGACCGTCGGCAGTATCGAGTAGCCTATTGCGCGTAGCGCAAATGCAAATGCGTCCATAAGTCCGCACAGCACGTAAGTACCCACGGTTATGTAAATGCGTTGCAAGGCAAAGTCCACTGCGAGAGGATTGTTTTGAACGTACAGTCCCAGCAGCGGTCGTGCAAAGATAAGCACCGCCGACCCCGTAATTACCCAAACTGCGAATATAAGCATAACCGTACGCAGAATAACTCGTTTGACGTTGGCTTTGTTGCGCACGGCATAGTTTGCCGAGCCGAACGTAACGATTCCTTGCGCGCAACTGTTCATCGCCGTGTAAACGAAGCCTTCGAGACTTGCCGAAGCCCCGTTGCCGTCTACCGCCGCCGCGCCCAAGGTGAGGCTCAAATCGTTTACGCTGGTTTGTATCATCACGTTGGAAATGCTGAACAGCATATTTTGCAACCCTGCGGGCAGTCCGAGCCGCGTAATTTCCCACGCTTCCTTTTTGTAAAAGCGTATTTTCGAGAAACGGAATTGGAAAAAGTTTTTCTTGTAAAAACGAATGTAAATTATCACGTCCGCAGCCGCAAGCGCTTGCGCGGCGGCGGTGGCAATCGCAACTCCCACAACGTCCAGATGAAACTGTACGACGAACAGCAGGTTGAGACACACGTTAAACAGTCCCGACAGAGTGAGAAAGTAAAATGGTCTGCGCGTGTCGCCGACAGCGCGCAGCAAAGCGGCGACAAAGTTGTACACCATAGAAAACGGCACGCCGATGAAATAAATTGCGAGATATTCCGACGACAGATCCAGCAATTCGGGATTAGTCCCCATCAGTTGCAAAAAGAACTTCGAGCAGGTCGCGCCTACAACTCCCACGGCAATACCCATCACAACGGACAGTAAAAAAGCGGTGTACACAACGCGCTGTCCTTTTTGCTTGTCCTTTTGTCCGTAACAGCGCGCCATAAGTATATTTGCCCCGATGGAAAGACCGAGAAACAAATTTACGATGAGGTTTATTAGCGCGTTGGTGGAGGAGATTGCGCCTACCGAATGTTCCGAGCCGAACAGCCCGCACACGATAAGATCGCTTGCCGTAAACAGCAATTGCAAAATGCCCGAAAGCATTATCGGAGCAACGAACTTTATGAGGTTTTTGACCATTCCTTTGTCGGAGGTCATATCAATTGTCTTTGTCATAAGCCTGAACGTCACAAATTATATCACCAAGGCGTTTTCAACGCAACCGAATTTACCCCGATAGCAAAAATATTTCGTACCGAATTTTTCAACCATTGCCGTTTCGTTTTTTAACACCCGTCAACTATAACAAAAATCGGCGAATTATGTACTACTATTACAGACATAATATTCAAAATTATTGTTTTTTGCTACAATTTTGCTTAATTTTGCGCAATCGTCTGTTGACTACTGTTTTGTTTTGCTGTATAATTTTTACAAATAATGTTATGTGAGGTGCGACAAATGAAATCCAAAGTTTTCTTTACCGACAAAATAACCTCCGACGGTCTGCTTAAAATTTACAAGGCGTTGGGCGTTGAATTGAAAGGCAAAGTCGCCGTAAAAATATCCACAGGCGAACCGGGCGGACACAACTTTCTTGATCCCAAGTTGATAGCCCCTCTGGTCAACAGTCTCAACGGCACGATAGTAGAGTGTTGCACGGCATACGGCGGCAAACGTTGCAATCCGAAGGTCCATTGGGAAACAATCAAAGCGCACGGTTTCTGCGACATTGCTCCCTGCGACATAATGGACGAGGAGGGCGAAATTGAAATACCCGTCGTCGGCGGTACTCATCTCGGCGGCTACAACATAGTGGGCAGTCATCTGGCTAATTACGACAGTATGCTTATGCTTTCCCATTTCAAAGGACATATGATGGGCGGCTTCGGCGGCGCGTTGAAAAATATGTCCATCGGCGTAGCGTCCTCGCGCGGCAAAGCCTGGATACACACGGTAGGGCGCACCAAAGACCCCGACAAACTGTGGGATCTGATTGAAGATCAGGACGGCTTCCTCGAAAGTATGGCGGAAGCGTGTAAAGCCGTTGTGGACTATATGGGTCGCGACAACATCGTCTACATCAATGTTGCAAATCGTCTGTCCATAGACTGCGACTGCGACAGCAATCCGCACGAGCCGGAAATGGCTGATATCGGGATATTCGCCTCGCTCGATCCCGTTGCGCTGGACAAGTGCTGTTACGACGCGATTGTCAATTCTTCCGATACGGGCAAAGCCTCCCTCATCGAGCGTATGGACAGCCGTCACGGCATACACACTGTGGAATGGGCGGAGAAACTCGGTCTCGGCAGCACCGACTACGAAATAGTTTCCATAGATTGACAAAAGGAGTTTCGTTGGCAGTGCGTATGCGCCCCGACCGAAAAGTCGTGCAAAACGCTGCGCCGCAAGTCGGTCCTGCACCCGCAATGGCAATGCGGCAAGTTTATTTCTTCAACAAAATCAGTTCAAGCGGCGTTTCGAAAAAAAGCGCCGCTTATTTTTTTTGTATTTTTTTTTTATTAAATTTTCAAATACATCTTGAAAAAGGTATTTTTATAATATATAATACTGTTAAATGGAGTTTGTTTGTCCTCTCACTAAAAACAAACGAATTTGGAGGAAATATGAAATCACGTAAATTCTGTATTGCGTGCGTTGCCGTGGTGCTGGCGCTGAGTTTATGCTTTGCGGTGGCTTGCAATCACGCTCATCAATACACAAAATGGGGCTACAATGCCACAGAGCATTGGAAAGAATGTCCCGACGACGGCGAAATAGACGAAACCTCGCGTTCCGCGCACAATTTCGGCGTTGACGGCAAGTGTACGTGCGGCGCGGAAAAAGCGTCGGGCGGCAGTCAAGGCGGCGGCACAGGCGGCGGAGGCGGATCGGTTTCAAGCGGACCTGCCGATGACATCAAGACAGACCCCACTCGTCCTGTTTCGGAACACCAAGGTCACAACCTTGTTTGGCAGCACGACGCAATGCAGCATTGGAAGTATTGCAACGACGACAATGTTGCCGATATGACCACCTATGCGGCGCACACTTTCAATGACGGCACGTGCGAATGCGGCGCTACCGAACACACCGATCACGACTACTCGGTTTGGAGACACAATGCAAGCGGTCACTGGAAAGCCTGTTCGATATGCGGCGCTGCCGAATCCGCAACTGTCACTCCGCACGACTTTACCGACAAGAAGGTATGCGAGTGCGGCGCTTTGGAACCGGTAGAGTATGTTCCCCTTGAACCCGATCCCAATCCCAATTCCCCCTATATTTTGGTGGGTCAATTCGGTGGTGTTGATCGTTGGACGGACGCACGCGGTATCGGTATGGAGCAAGACGGCTCCAATTGGACAATCACCAAGGAACTCAAAGTCGGCGATCAGTGGAAGATAAAAAAGAGAGGCGTAATTTGGGACGATTGGGAAATTAAATTTACCGCAACAAAGAATATCACCGCGGCGGCGGGCGTTGTCGGCGCTGTGGACAAAGTTCTGTTCAAGGCAGGCGAAAACGGTAACTTTGTGGTAAACTACAATTGCACTGTCACCATTTCCCACAACGGAGACGCGTCAGCGGTAAATATTTTGGTGAAGTCCGCCGAGGACGTTCCTGAAAATCCCACAGTGTACAGTTACACGTTCCACATCTATGCGCCCAATTGGAGTAACGTTCACATCCACTTGTGGGGTCCCATAAGCACAGGCGATTGGAATGACAAGCCCGCTATGCACAATGACGGCAACGGTTGGTGGAGTTACACATATACCTCGTACGAACCGCTTGACGAAACCGCTGAACAAGGTATGGTCATCACAAACGGCACGGATTCCGGTCAGGCTGATTGGACCAATCGTATCACGATGGGCGGCGACGACCCCGGACACGGACCGGGTATCAATCTTGCGACGGATATGTGGTTCAAAGCGGGAACTAACACGCAGTACAATTCGAAAGAAGCCGTGCCTGTGTAGCAACACAATCGATTTAACAAAATTCAAGAGCGCCGAAATGTGGCGCTCTTGTTTTTGTCTTTGCGGAGTTTTTACCTAAAAAGGCGGGAATAACTTTGAAACGCGTTTCGAGTCTTTATTAAGTGAAACAAAATCAAGTCGGTTTTGTGTTGAGCCAAAAACCATAGAACGATTTTTTCTGTGCTCAAAAACAAGTAAATGTTTGAGCAAATTTGATTTTGCAAAAGATTGCCAACGTCGGCAAAGTTTGATATACTTATTTCAGTTGATTTTTCAAATTTATTGTTTGCAAAACAGTTTTTAGGGAGGCGGTGCGTATGACGGATATAGAGATCGCTCGCAGTATCGGTATGAAGCCAATCAAGGCGATAGCGCGCAAACTTGGCTTAAAAAACGAAGACGTGGAACTTTACGGCAACTACAAGGCGAAGGTATCTGCAAAACCCTCACCACGCGGCAACGCAAAGTTGGTGCTTGTCACAGCGATAAATCCCACTTCGGCAGGCGAAGGCAAAACCACCGTATCGATTGGTCTTGCCGACGCGCTCAACTTGATAGGGGTAAAAACCTGCCTTGCGTTGAGAGAGCCCTCCCTCGGACCGGTATTCGGAGTAAAAGGCGGCGCGACGGGCGGCGGATATTCGCAGATCGTTCCTATGGAGGACATCAATTTGCACTTTACGGGAGATTTCCACGCCATCACCGCGGCAAACAATTTGCTGTGCGCGCTGATAGACAACAGTGTTTTTCAGGGCAATCCCCTCGACATCGACCCCGACAGGATAGTATTCAACCGCACGCTGGACGTCAACGACCGTGCGCTTCGCGGAGTCGTCGTAAATCACGGCGTAAAGGACGCAACGGAGCATTGTGAAAAGTTCAACATCACGGCGGCTTGCGAAGTGACGGCGATTTTGTCCCTTGCCGACGGTCTCGACGATCTCAAACAGCGTCTCGGCAGGATACTCGTCGCCTATTCCAAGCAGGGCAGACCCGTGTTCGCTTCCGACCTGCACGCTCAGGACGCTATGGCAATTTTGCTTAAAGACGCGTTGAAACCCAATCTCGTTCAGACGCTCGGCGGTACGCCCGCTTTCGTGCATTGCGGACCGTTTGCGAATATAGCCCACGGTTGCAACAGCATACAGGCGACCAAGTTGGCAATGACCTACGCCGACTGCACGGTGACGGAAGCGGGCTTCGGTGCGGATCTTGGCGCGGAAAAATTTCTCGACGTCAAGTGCCGCGTTTCGGGGTTGCGCCCAGACGCAGTGGTGGTAGTCGCAACCGTTCGCGCGCTCAAATTGCACGGCGGCGTGGACAAAGAAAGCCTCTCGCAGGAAAATGTCCCCGCCTTGAAAAAGGGACTCTGCAATCTTCAACGACATCTTCGCAACATAACGGAAGTATACGGTTTGCCAGCCGTAGTTGCGCTGAACCGTTTCACCGACGACACAACTCGCGAGATAAGCGCGGTAAAGCGCGCCGTCAAGACGTGGGGCGCGGAAGCCATCGAGTGCGACGTGTGGGGAAAAGGCGGCAAGGGCGCAAAGCAACTTGCGCGCAAGGTAACGGAACTGTTCGCAGCCCGCAATTCTTTCCGTTTCGCCTACGGCGACAGCGACCCGCTCTGCGAAAAAATACATCTCATAGCCACGCGGATATACGGCGCGGCGGACGTTGAGTTTTCCGACAAAGCGCTGCAAAGCGTCGAGGCATTGCGTACCGTGTGCGACCCCGACAAACTGCCCGTGGTGATAGCGAAAACGCAGTACAGTTTCAGCGACGACGCAAAGTTGCTCGGCGCGCCGAACGGTTTTACGTTGCATATACGCGACGTGGAGTATCGCGGCGGTGCGGGTTTCATTGTGGCGCTGGCGGGCAATATGCTGTTGATGCCGGGTCTGTCAAAGACTCCCGCCGCAGTAAAAATGACCGTCGATTCCGACGGGACGGTAAACGGTTTGTACTGAAAATCGCACAATGGGGTGGCAAAAAATCTCTTATACAACGAAAAAATATCGAAGGGAAATGCAATGAAGGATACACTTATGCCGAAACTTTATTTCAAATACGGAACGATGGCAAGCAGCAAATCCGCGCAAGCGCTTATGTGCAAGTTCAATTACGAACAAAAAGGTATGAAAGTACTGCTCGTAAAACCCGCATTGGATACGCGCGACGACGCAGAGGAGAGAATGGTGCGTTCGCGGATAGGACTTTCCGCCAAGTGTTACACAATTGCCCCCGACGAAAGTTTCATCGAATTGTTCGACAGGGTAAACGCGCAGTCGCCCGTTGATATTGTAATTGTGGACGAAGCGCAATTCTGCACGACGGCACAAGTGGACGAATTGAAAGAACTAACCAAGCGCGCAAGCGTACTGTGCTACGGCTTGCTGCTTGATTTTACCTGTCACCTGTTCGAGGGCAGCAAGCGTCTTGTGGAACTTGCCGATTCCTTGCAGGAAATCAAATCCGTATGCCGTTGCGGTCGCAAATCTTCCGTAAATGCGCGTTTTGTGGACGGCAAATGCGTCAGCGACGGTCCTACCATTTTGATAGGCGGCGACGAAAGTTACGAAAGTATGTGCTATTGGTGCTGGAAGAAAGAATTGGCTCGCTCGCGCACTCGTTCGACAAAAAACTAAACGATTGGAACGTGACCTGTCGGTAAATAGAACGTCAATACGACCCAATATGCACCTTGTTGGTAAATCGTCATTCGAAAAACAAAATCAACAAATTAAACTTTCAATAAAGAGACTTTCACATAAAGCAAGCAACCGACAGAAAACGGTAAATAAGGTAATAAGCGTAAAATAAAATATCGATAAATAAATTATCGAAAAAATAACTATACATTAAATTTTAATATAATCAACTGCTAATAAAGAAACTGCTCACAGTGCAATCAGTCTAATAAGTTTAACTACAAAAAAACAAGTCAATAAGAAATCTTTCAAACGAAACGAACAGTTAAAAAGCAAACGCCGCCGACACAATCGACGGTTGAGTAAAGGCGAGGCGGGGTAAAATCTATTGTTGCATTTGAGCGAAATTGCGCTTTGTGAGTTCGGCGGCTGTAACCCGTCGGCTATGTTTTGTATTTTGCAAACGGCTGTTTATCTCATTTATTGTCATCAGTTTATTCGCTTATATTTGTCAAGTCGATTCACTATGTATTTTTCTCGTATTCTTACTGACCGTGTCGACATAATATCCTCTACACTAAAACTCTCTGTTTCGATACTTAAATTTCAAATTGCCGAATTTTGGGCATATTATTACTTGCTTTTTCCTTTCAAAAACACAATAGCCCCCGAAACACGCATTTGGGGTGGTATCTTTACGCACATATGTACGTGATCGGGACAAACCTCTGCTTCAAGTATTTCTGTTCTTTTCCATTCGCACAACTGAGGTGGAATTTCACCTATCTCTCTACGCTGTTCTCTATAAAACACTTTTCTCCTGTACTTGGGCGCAAACACTATATGGTACTTGCAATTCCACGTCGTATGTGCTAAACTTTCTATGTCATTTATTTGACGAAACCTCCTGTGGTATTTTGGTAAGCCGCCAAGCTCATTCTGATTTTACCACAGGAGGTTTCTTTGTTCAGCGGTAAACCTGCACCGAATTACACGCTAATAGTGTGTTTTTAGGCAAAAAAATCGGCGGAACGGCATTTTCCCGTTCCGCCTCTTTGTGAAATTTTTATTTTTGCGGTTTGTATACGCAGCCTTCCACGGCAGTGCCGCAATTTTTTGCCCAATTTTTCAGGTAGAAATTGCCGTAGTTGCCGACGGAATTTTCGTGCTGACGGTAACGCATAGTAAGTTCTTTCGCTTTTATGTCGAGGCTTACCTTGCCTTTTGTCAGATTGATTTCTATTTCGTCCCCGTCTTGAAGAACGCTGAACAGGTTTTGTTCGCCCGTCTCGGGGGTGACGTGTCCAATTACAATGCCGTTGTAGAAATCGGCAATTCTTCCGTCGGTGATGACGGCAACTTTTTCTCCCAATCCGTACCCTTTCAGCAACGCCAGCGACGCGAATATTTCTCTCATACCCGGACCGCTTTTCGGACCTTCTCCTTGAATGACGACCACGTCCCCGGCTTTGATTTCGCGATGGAGCAATGCGTCGACCGCCATTTCCTCATTTTGATACACGCGCGCGCTGCCCGTAAAGGAAGTTTTGCCCGCGCAGTGTACAAACGCGCCGCCTTCCGCAACGTTTCCGTAGATAGTGCGTAGGTTGGATGACGCGGCCACTTTGTTTTCCGCGGAACGAATGACGTTGGGGTCGGCAACAGTTACGTCGGCTATCATATCCCGCAGCGTTGCGTCGTCGAATATTGCCGCGTTGCCGTTTATCAGTTCGGCGTCCAGCAGTTGTTTCAACATCGCGTACACGCCGCCCGCGCCGTAAAATTGTTGCATAATACATTTTTGCGAGTCCGCCGAGCAAAGCAACAGCGGTGTGCTTTTTGCCGCGTCGCCTATCGTCTTGAAATTGACGTTTCTCACGCCCAATTCGCGCGCAACGGCTATCAGGTTGAGCATCGTGGTGGAACTTCCTCCGCACGCCAGATCCAACGTGACGAGGTTGCTCATCGACGTTTGATTGAGCGCGCGCCGCGGCGTCCACTTTATGCTTGCCAACTTCACAGCCAATTTGCCCGTTTCAAACGCAATGCGTTTACGCGCCGCCGACCCTGCGGGAGCAGTACCATTGTCCCGCACCGCAAGCCCCGTCGCTTCCAACAGGCAGTTGAAACTGTTTGCGCCGTAACGTTCGCAGTCCGTGCCGAAGCATAGTGGCAGATTCTTTTCCATACGTTCTATTTCCTCGTAGGAACTGCGCCCCGTTTTTATGCGCGCTATCTGTTCGTAAACGTACACAAAACCGTGTTCCGTTTTGCCGTCGAATATCGCTTCCATTGTGCCTTGACACACAAACGCGCAGGGCAAATTCATACGAATTGCGCCGAGGAGCATTCCGCAGACCGTGTTGGTCTCGCTTGCGACAAACACCAATCCGTCGAACATTTCTCCCGAACAGAGCAATTCCACGGCGTTTGCAGTCAGGTCGCGCGAGGGCAGATCGTACTTCGCCGCCGCCGTTCCGTGCATAGCGGTGCTGTCCGACGAGGGAACGTAGCATATTTTTGCCGTGGCGTTCGAAGCGATTATTCCGTCTCGCACGCGGCTGCAAATCACGTCCAGACCGCTTTGCGAAGCGGTCAGTTCGTTTTGCGCGCATACGATTCCGATAAGCGGTTTCGCAGGGTCTATCTCAGCGTAGTTCGCCAAAGTTTTTTGCGGAAGTTTATCCAATTGATTTATGTATTCTCCAAGCATAATTGACCTCGTAAACATTGTAACGCCTCGCGGCGTTTTTGTCAATTGCAACGCATAACGTATCGCGCAATTTTTACGGCAAAGCGTTGTCGTACCTTTTGTGCTCGTCGCCTCTCCTACAAGCCGCCCTTGTATAATTTATTACGTCAAGGCTCAAAATAACTAAAACAAACGAACGGGGTGACGAAATTTGAATAAAAAGGTAATTGTTTGCGGCGTGGATACGTCCTCACTGCCGAAACTTACGCAAAAACAGTCCAACGAATTGCTTGTCGCTATCGGAAAGGGCGACGCCGAAGCGCGCAATTACTTCATCAATTGCAATTTGCGCTTGGTACTTTCCATCGTCCAGCGGTACAGTTACCGCACGGATTGCCCCGACGACCTTTTTCAGATAGGGTGCGTCGGTTTGATAAAAGCGGTGGACAATTTCAACGTAGACCTCGGAGTGTGTTTCAGCACTTACGCCGTGCCGATGATAATAGGCGAGATACGCCGTTTTCTGCGCGAAGGGTCTATTAGGGTCAGCCGAGGTATACGCGACGTGGCGTACCGCGCCTTGCAGACGCGCGAACGTATAGAAAGCGAAAGCGTAAGCGAAGCGTCCGTTGAACAAATCGCCGACGAGATGAAACTTCCCGTTTACAAGGTGTTGTACTGTCTCGACGCTATTTCCGAGCCTGTTTCCTTGTCCGAAGCGGTGTATTCCGACGAAGAGGACAGTCTGACTTTGGAAGATCACATTTCCGATCGCAAATGCTCTGAAAACGTCTGGGCGGAAAACGTCACGCTTTTCGACGCGCTCAACAGTCTGGAAGACAAGGAACGCAACATTTTGATGAAACGCTATTTCGAAGGCAAAACGCAAATGGAAGTGTCGAAAGAGGTGGGGCTCAGTCAGGCGCAGGTCTCCCGTCTGGAAAAAAACGCAATGAATCGTCTCCGTGTGGAAATGGCGTAGGGTTGCTTGTCCGTTTTTGCGAGTGCGCGTACTATTTTACGATGCGGTCGGTTATATTAGTAGCGGAGCAGTGTAGATGGAAATAAGTTACAGCGAACTAAGGACGAAAGAGGTCGTAAACCTTCAAAACGGCGCTCGTTTGGGCAAGATAATAGATATGATAGTAGATTGCAACGGCAAAAACGTGTTGGGCGTTGTCGTCCCCGGAATAAAGAAACTTTTCAAATCGGGCGAGGACATTTTTATTCCGTGGTGCAACATATCCAAGATAGGTAGCGACGTGATACTTGTATCTTTGGATATGACCTCTCTCACAGGCGTTACGAAAAGCAACGAAATGCACCTCGAAGGCGTTCCCTGTTCCGGCGGCGAAGATTTTCTGTAAATATTTTGAATATTCATTTTTGCACTTGACGATAGCGAATTTCGACAAAATATAAGATACTATTTCAAACATAGTATCTTTTTCTTTGCTATTGCGCCGTAAATCCATTGACGCAAACACGTAATATATAATATTTACAAATAAATATTTGCTTTTTTCGGGTGTCTTTGGTATAATCAAACTATGCTTCAAGAAATTCAGGCAACATCAAAACAGCAACTCTCGGAACTCATTTCCGATAACACCGATCTCGGTTACTATCGTATCCAGAAGATAATCAAGTCCCGCAGCGTCAAGATCAACGGCGCGCGCGTGGGCGCTGATGTCAACGTATCCGCGGGCGACGTCGTCTACGTCTATCTGCCCGATAGGGAAAAGGACGGTATCGAGGTCGTGTACCGCGACGACAATATATTGGTCGTCAACAAAAACGCGGGCATAGAGGTGCAGGGCGAAGGTTCTCTTACGGAACGTATCAACAACATTCTTACGGACGCCGTCGCAGTTCCCGTCCACCGTTTGGACCGCAACACTATGGGATTGGTGGTTTTTGCACTCAACAAAACGGCGGAAAAGGAGTTGCTGGATTCCTTCAAGGAACGCGACATAGACAAAACTTACAACTGTGTCGTAGTGGGCGCGCCTGCAAGACCGTCGGCAAAACTCAAAGCGTACCTCTTCAAGGACGCGAAAAAAAGTCTCGTTTACATATCGGACGAACCGAAAAAGGGCTATTTGCCGATAGAAACAAATTACACTTTGCTCAAAAGGCTGGGCGAATTGTCGCTGTTGGAAGTCAAACCCGTCACGGGCCGCACCCATCAGATACGCGCGCAACTTGCGCACATAAAGATACCGATTCTCGGTGACGGCAAATACGGCATAAACAAAGTAAACCGTCGTTTTCGCGTCAGGACGCAGTTGCTTTGTTGCACCAAGGTCACATTCCATTTTCGTCAGGGCACACTCAAATACCTTGACGGGAAGAGCGTGGTGCTTAATATCGACCTGACGCAGTACTACAAGAAGTAACAGAGGTAGAAATGAAAAAGTTTTTGGTAGTTTTGTTGTTGGCGGCATTGATGTTGACGCTTTGCGCCTGCAACACCGTCCCTTCCACGAGATTTTTGTCATCTGCGCAGATAGAATCCGCCGCGAGGATCTGCGAGACCCCGCAAGCGGAAGTGACGTTGACTTACAGCGTCAACAACACTTCGGTCAAGGTCTGTATAGTGTACGATCTTTTGCTCAGGCAAGCGCCTTTGGCAACTTTGCGCTTTATCGAACTTGTCAACGACGGCTTTTACGACAACACCGTCGCGGATACTTACAACTCCACCTACGGTTATCTGATTATGGGTAGGTACAGTTACGTCGCCGAAAGCAAGAAGTACTATATGCACCCCTCGGAAGAAACCTTCAAAGGCGAGTTCAAAAGCAACTCTTATCCTCAGCCCGCGGACGGCTACGCCCGGTTCAAGATGGCGTCGCTTGCGATGTATCACGAAGATTGGACGGAAGAAAACAACACTTTCGACAGCGCCAACGGGTATCTGATGCTGATGCTCTCCTCCGAAAAACTCAATCCCGACAACTACGCGGTATTTGCCTACCTTTCCTCCGTCACGGTTACGCGCGACGGCAAGGAAAGCGATCCTTTCACGACGATCCCTTCCGACGTGTACACCAATCTGACAAGTACCTCCCGTACGACGCGCGCCGTGTACAACGCCGACGAAACGACAACGCAAAGCGTTTCGATGTTAAGCACGTTGGTAACGGTCCAAGCGCGTATGCTCGGCGATTACGATTGGTCCGCGTTGCCTAAGGTACGCTGAATCCGAAGCAGTTCAGGCAACCGTTTCGGTTGCCTTTTAGTTTGTATGCTGAAAATAAGATCTCTCGACAAAAATTCCGCGGCTCAAAGGCTCGGACTGAAAAAGGACGACGTAATCGTCGCGTTCAACGGACAACCCGCGACGGATATGTTGGACGTTGCCTATTTCGATTCGCAATCGGATTTCTCCGTGACGGTGGAGCGAAAAGGCGTTCGCCTCAATTTTGACGTACACAAGAACGCCGCGCTGCCTATGGGGTGGGATTTTTACGACGAAAGTTACATCGAACCCCGATGGTGCGCCAATAAATGCGTGTTCTGCTTCGTCGATCAGTTGCCCAAAGGACAGCGCAAAACGCTCTATGTCAAGGACGACGATTGGCGACTGTCGTTCGTGTCGGGCAATTTTGTAACTTTGACCAACGTGTCCGACAGCGACATCGCGCGTATCAAGGAAAAGAAATTTTCGCCGCTGTATGTTTCGGTACACGCCACCGACGACGCACTTCGCCGCAAACTGTTGGGCAACCCCTCCGCCCGTCCGATAATGCCCCTTTTGAAAGAACTTGCAGACAGCGGGATAGTATTGTACACTCAGGTGGTGATGTGTCCCGGTCTCAACGACGGCAAAGTTTTGCAAAAGACGATGGAGGATTTGTTTTCGCTGTATCCCGCCGTACAAAATCTAGCCGTCGTACCCGTGGGTCTGACCAAGTACCGCTGCGGCTTGCGGGATATTCAACCCGTAAGCAAGCAAATAGCCGCCGAAACGGTGGACGCAGTGGAGAGTTTTGACGCGCGCTGTGCGGAGGCGGCAGGCGAACATTTTGCGTATTGTTCAGACGAGATGTACGTTTACGCTCAAAGGGAATTACCCTCATACGAGTATTACGGAGATTTTCCCCAATTGGAAAACGGCGTCGGTCTCGTAGCCGATATGCGCTATCAGTTCGACCTCGCTCTGCGTGACGCGGTCTCCGCAAAAAAAGGCAGTTTCACGGTGGTGACGGGCGTTGCCGCAACGCCGTTTATCGAGCAGGTTTTGGACAAGGCGCGTCATCTTTTTCCGTTGCTCAACGTAAACGTCGTCACAGTTGTAAACAAATTTTTCGGAGAGACGGTAACCGTTGCCGGTCTGGTCGTGGGACGGGACATCGCAGACGCCTTGAAAGGGCGCGCCGACGTGGGCGACACGCTGTTGCTGCCGCGCGTTATGCTACGCGAAACGGAAGACGTGTTTTTGGACGGTATGACGCTGTCCGAATTGAAAAAAATTACGGGCAAAAAGGTGATCGTAACCGCCGACGGTTATGATTTTTGCCAAGCGATATTGGAGTGTAAGTGATGTCAAAACCGCTTGTCGCCATTGTAGGCAAGCCCAACGTGGGTAAATCAACTTTTTTCAACAAAGTGTGCGGAGGGCGCATATCCATCGTTTCGGATATGCCGGGCGTCACGCGCGACCGAATATACGCCGACGCAGAGTGGCTCAACAAGAAATTTACCCTCGTAGACACGGGCGGTATACAACTTAAAAGCGACGACGTTATGTTCCGTCACATCAAGGAGCAAGCGCAGATAGCGTTGGATCTTGCCGACGTAATTCTGTTTTTCTGCGACTACAAAACGGGAATTACCGCGGAAGATTGGGACGTAGCGGATATTTTGCGCAAGTCGGGCAAACCGGTAATTTTGGCGGTAAACAAAGTGGACAATTTCCGCGAGGCGGATCTGTCGGAGTTTTACTCGTTGGGTTTCGGCGATTTCTTTCCCATTGCCGCCGAGCAGAAACAGGGTATAGGCGATTTGTTGGATTGCGTAGTCGAACATTTTCCCGCGCAGTCCGATGATGAGGATGGCGACGCGATAAAGATAGCCGTAGTGGGCAAGCCCAACGCCGGCAAGTCGTCGCTTGTCAACAGAATACTCGGCTACGACCGCACGATAGTATCCGACGTTGCGGGAACTACGCGCGACGCGATAGATACCCCCTTTACTTACAACGGCAATCGTTACGTGGTAATAGACACCGCGGGAATGCGCAAAAAGCGTTCGATAGAGGCGGACAGCGTAGAGCAGTACAGTGTTTTTCGCGCCCTTAACGCCGTTCGTCGCGCCGACGTTTGTCTGATAGTTATGGACGCAAACGAGGGACTTTCCGAACAGGACGTAAAGATAGCGGGGTTCATTCACGAAGAGGGCAAGCCCTCCGTCGTGGTGATAAACAAGTGGGATCTGATAGAAAAGGACGAACACACGGTGGAACTTTTCAAAAAGAAACTTTCCTGCGATCTGGCGTTTATGGACTATTTCCGTTACGTCACCGTTTCGGCGCTGACGGGACAGCGCGTAGGTAAACTTATGGACGAGGTGGATTACGTTTATGCAAAGTCTACTTTCCGTTGCAGTACGGGCGTACTCAACGACGCAGTGACGGACGCGATACGCGCGGTAGAACCCCCTTCACGCAACGGCAGGCGCGCGAAAATCAAGTACGCCACGCAGGCTTCAACAAAACCTCCCACGTTTGTGTTTTTCACAAACAACGCCGATCTGGTGCATTTTTCCTACCGCAGGTATCTCGAAAACTATTTGCGCAAGGCTTTCTCTCTGGACGGCACTCCGATAAAACTTGTGTTTCGCGACGGAAGCGAAAAGGATGAATGATGTTTGAAATTTTCACTCGGTATTGGTGGCAGTTTTTACTGCTTGCGGTAGGTAGTTACGCTTTTGCAAACGTAAACTTTGCCGTACTGTTCAGCAAAATATTCAAAAAAAGCGACGTGCGCGATTATGGTAGCGGCAATGCGGGCGCGGCTAATATGTTTCGCGTGTACGGGCTGCGTATGGGCGCGATCACCTTTGTGTGCGACGTTTTGAAAGGCGTAATTCCCTGCGTGCTGGCAAGATACGCGTTTTTCAACGTGTGCGGAACGGACGTCGCCATTCAGGCAGGGTATTTGGCGGGGCTGTTTGCCGTCGTCGGGCACATATTCCCCGTGTTTTACCATTTCAAGGGCGGCAAGGGCGTTGCCACGGCGATAGGCGTAAGTTTCACGTTGCAGCCTATGCTTTCGGTGTGTCTGATTCTTCCCTGCGTGATAATTCTGCTGATATGCGACCGGACGTCAATTGTCAGTCTGTTTTTGTCCGCATTCGAGATAGTCTGGTGTTGGGTCGCTTGGCGGTACGAATATCCGTGGAAAGTGATGTATGTAAACGTGGACGCGTTTTGCTGTCTGATGACCACGTTGATGTTCTCGTTGGTAATCTTCGCTCACAGACACAACATCATACGTATTTTCAAGGGTACGGAAAACCGCACGGGGATACGCAAAGCGTTGCGGGGCAAGTCGGACAAAATAGTGTAAACAGACCGCTTTTCGGCGGAAAATTTCAGTCGGAATTATGATAAAGGAATTGCAACAGCCGGACGGCGTTTTGAAAGTTACCGCAAGCGGACCGCTTTCGAAGGACAGTCCGTACAATCGAATAGTTCTGCGCAAAACTGTCGTTCGCGGCAAAACGGTTTTTCAGGCGGAAATGTACACGTCAACGCAGGTTTTTCACAGCAACGTACAATTGACGGACGCGGCAAGTTGGGCTTCGCGTTTGGAAGGGAATTACAAACAAATATGCGTGTCTCAGCCGACGTGTGACGTCACGTATCTCACTTCGAAAAAGGGCGTAACCACTCGTATTGTGCGTGCAACCGCGGCGAAAAACGTCCGTCCCGAACAGCACAACCGCGTAAAGAAATACATACTCAACGAGGGAGACGACGTACCTGCAATGGTAGACCTCGGTATCTTCACCAAAGAGGGCAAAGTCGTTGCGGGTATGTACGATAAATTCCGTCAAATCAATCGTTTTACCGAACTGGACGACGTACTTAAAAATCACGTCGGAAGCCTCACTTTGCTGGATTTCGGTTGCGGCAAATCTTATCTTACGTTTATCGTTTACCATTATCTCACCAACGTTCGTAAAATAGACGCAAAAGTCATCGGTTACGATCTCAAAGCCGACGTGGTAGAGGACTGCAACGCGCTTGCGGCAAAGTACGGATATGCAAATCTGCATTTCGCCGTCGCGGACGTTTCCCGCGACAAACTGTACGAGGAGCATATAGACGCGGTGCTGTCTTTGCACGCTTGCGACACCGCAACGGACCACGCGCTGGCGTTTGCGGTAAAACACAACGTTCCGTACGTTTTTTCCGTTCCCTGCTGTCAGCACGAAGTAAACGGCGGCATTTCAGCGGGAGGTGGCGATTTGGACGTTTTGCTCAAATACGGCATCGTAAAGGAGCGTGTTTCCGCGTTGCTTACCGATACGATACGCGCTATGCTGTTGGAGGATGCGGGCTACAAAGTGGACGTTTTGGAATTTGTCGATTTGGCTCACACGCCCAAAAACGTTATGCTGCGTTGCGTAAAGACGGGTAAACCCTCCGACCGCAACGCTCCTCGCATAAAGGAACTAATTGAAAAGTATCGTTTCGAGCAAACGCTGTACAGATTGTTGAAAGGTTGAACTGAGTACTCCGATTTTCGTAATATGCGACGGCTTGCCCGATCCCTTTGGAGGTTTCCGAAGCGGTCGGCTTTTTTTGAAAAAACGTCGCCGCAACATTGCGAGCGTTATAGTCAATTGAACAATACAGGAATATAGTATGTAGAAACGTACTCAGTCCTTGCTTTGCCCCTAAGAACGAGAGAAAATTTTTATTATAAAATTTTTTATAAGAAAGCAAAAAGTTTATTTTTAGGAAATATCAAAAAAAGGAAACTTATACTATGCAAAAGCAACGAAGATTATTTTATGGAAAAACAAAGACAATCATTTTATAAAAAAGAAGATCACCATTCAATTTTCTTAATACATTCTTGTTGATAATTTTCTTTGTTGCCAATGTCAACAATAAAAGTCAGTATATCTGCGGTTTTATCGAGTTGCAAGCGTGTGTATACGCGCAAACATCGATTTATATTTGCTGAAAATTCTGCGTTTGATTTAATCAAGGGTTTTTAACTTGTAATTAAACATATCTTACCTCATTTTTAACGTATACATTTTTTAATAGAGACAACTTTGTCGGCGGGTATTTATTGTACGTGTAAAAGTCCACCGGGTTTGACAATAGATGAGATAGCGAAAGTGCATTTGATTGGAGTAATTGCATAAAAAGCGGTGGCACTGACAGCGAATATTGCGACGTGTTTTGTGTCGAAATGTTAAAGTAAAACAAGCGAAATTATTTCGCCGCCAACTTGCATAAAAGAATATAAGCGTGTGAGCGAAAGGGGAGAAACACGCAAAAAATTGAGTGGAAAATAAATCTTTTCATAGAAAAATTCTGTGTTGTTAAAGGAAAGCACATTTTTGAAACGTGTAATTTTCGGAGTCAAGGAGAAACAGTTGTAATTACTTGCAGAGCCGTCGGATAATTCGACGGTTAATTTTGCTGTAAAAATTTTCGTGTTTTATCCGGCGGTGATTTCTTAGTCCTTTATGCAGGAAATTGGCAACGTTCGCAACGCGTTTTATTATCGCCGATATCAGGCATAAAACAAATGCTTGTCCAATATTTTATTGTATGAAGATTTGGGCGTGTCTCCCTGACGAAGTGGGGCAGAGACTGCACAACGTTGCCGACGTCAGAGAAATACGCATACGCAACGGCAAGCCGATACGCATAAACGTGGGCGGCAGTTGGTACGTATTGGGTGAAAAAGGCTTGACAAACGGTCGGGGAGGCATTGTTTCGGGATACGCTTGCGACGAGATCGTGCGACGTGCGTGCAACAATTCCGTATACGCCTACGAAAAAATGTTGGCTCGCGGATTCTTCACATTGGAAGACGGCGTCCGTGTGGGCGTTTGCGGCGAACTTGCGGGAGCAAGCGAACCTGTTTTTCGCAGTTACTCATCGCTTTGTTTCCGTATCCCTCATTACGTTTCTACGGCGGACAAACGAATACTCGACTGTTGCTCTTCGGGAAACGTGGTGGTGATAGGACCGCCTTGCAGCGGTAAAACGACAATGTTGCGAGATATTGCGGTGAAACTTTCCCAAAAGTACAACGTTCTTGCAGTGGACGAAAGGGGCGAATTGTTTTACGACGAAGTTGCGGAGTGCGTCGATTGCGACGTACTTAAATGGTCGTCGAAAGACTATGCCTTCGAAACGGGTGTTCGCGCTATGTCTCCGCAATGGATAGTATGCGATGAAATTGCAGCGGAGGATGTTGCCGCGTTGCGTAAAGCGGCAAACAGCGGAGTAAGCGTTGCTTGCAGTTCGCACGGGCGAAGCGTTGAGGACTTTTACGGAAAGTTCGATTTGAAAGGTGTTTTTGCAAACGCGGTTGTTCTCGAACGCGTCGGCAGACCGTATCGCATAGTTCCGCTTTGCGGCTCAACCATAGCGAAAAACGGCTGAATATAGACTAATATGACAGACATAATAGTAATTTTGGCGTGTTCTGCGTGCGGATTTGCCATAGGAAAGTACTTTGAAAGGCGGATTCGCGGCAAGGCAAGGTTCTTCGACGATCTCAACAGATATGCGGCGCTTTTTCGGGTGAACGTGCAAGGACGGCAGTTGGAAGCGGATTTGTTCAACTCTCAATTTGCCGAAAACTGCGGAAAGGAATTCGGAGCGTATCTGAACGGCGGTAAACCTGTTTGCGCGCTGAATGCTGCGGAAAAACACCTGCTGGAAGATTTCTTCAACTGTCTCAAAGCCGTTTCATCGGCGGAACTGCTCAAACAGATGGACATTTATTCGCAGCGTTTCGGAGAACTTTCGGCGAAATATACCGCCGAGGCAGGCAAGGCGGCAATCTTTCCCAAATTGGGAGCGTTGCTCGGCGCGATGTCGGGAATAGTGCTTATTTGAAGGTAGAAAATGGACATTGCTATCATATTGAAAATTGCCGCCGTCGGCATCATAACCGCCATAGCAACGATGTTGCTGAAACGATCGGGGCGAGAGGAGATCGCGACGGTGGTTTCCGTAGTGGGATTGGTCGTTGCGCTCGTGATGATGTTGGACGTGATCGTGCAACTCTACGACACGTTGCGCGCGCTTTTCGATTTGTAGTATGGATTTTTTGAAGATCGCTTTGCTGGCGTTGCTGTGCGCAGTGGGGATAGTTTTGGTGCGGCAGCTTAAATCGGAGTTTGCCGTTCCGCTTACAGTTGGCGCGTCGGTGGTGTTGCTTCTTATGATATGCGACGCGCTGTACGACGTTGTATACACTCTGTACAATTTTGCCGACCGTGCCAACGTGGACGGCGAAGCGATAGGCTGTGTCATAAAGGTGGTCGGGATTGGATATCTTGCCGAATTCAGCAACAATATCTGCGTTGACGCAAATTGCAAGAGCGTGGGCGACAAGGTTTTGCTTGCGGCAAAGGTGGCGATATTGTTTTGCGCGTTGCCGATAGTGGAAAAGTTGTTTGAAACGATCGTGGGGCTGGTTGTGTGAAAAAACGTATCTTGTGCATAGTGTTTCTCGTTGCGATAGTATTTTGCCCCGTTTACGCGCACGCAGACGTGGTAGACGACCTCAACGAAAACGTAAACGAAGGGCTCGGAAACATAGATTTCTCGGCGGTGGACGGCGTTGCGTCGGGATTTTTCGGCAGCGTTGCGGACAAGGTGAAAAGCATAATCAACGGCGAATTCGACAGCGCGGCAAGTTTTTGGAACGTACTTGCTTCGTTGTTCGGGGAGGGAATAAAAACGCTTTTGCCGGAACTCGTCTCCATATTTGCGGTAATGGTCGTGTTGGGGCTTATCCGCAAAACGGAGGGCGGTTTCATCTCCGACAGTACGCAGAGCGTCTTGTCTTTCGTGGGCGTAACCGTCATTCTTGCTTCGGTTTTGGCTATGCTGACGAACGTTTATATACAAATTTATTCGATGCTGAATCAGGTTGCCACCCTTTCGGAAGTCGCCGCGCCCATATTGCTTACGCTTATGATCGCAAACGGCGGCAACGTTACCGCGTCGGTCTGTCAGCCCTCTATGGTGATGTTCTCGACAGCGGTCATCGAACTCATCAGGTCGGTGGTTCTGCCGCTGTCCGTCTTTGCGCTGGTTTTCTCGGCGGTGGGTAACATCTCGTCCAACGTTCGGGTTGGTAAAGCGTCGTCGTTTTTCACAAATGCGTCGGGTTGGGTGTTGGGCGTGCTGTTTATGCTTTTTTCGGCGGTGACGACGGTGCAGGGAATTTCCGCCGCTTCTATTGACGGCGTATCTTACCGCGCGGCAAAATTCGCTACGAAAAGTTACATTCCCATACTCGGCGGTTACCTCGCGGACGGTTTCGATATGGTTGCGGCAAGCACTTCGCTGATAAAAAACGCGTTCGGCGTAGTAGTACTGCTCGTGCTTCTGTTCGCCGTTATGAAACCTCTCGTCGGTACGTTGTGCCTCAATATCGGCTTGCAAGCAGTTGCGGCGATATGCGAGCCTATCGCGGAAAGTAAGTTCGTGAGTCTGCTCAGCGGTATAAGCAAAACGTTGACCTTTTTGTCAGTGCTGACGATTGCGGTCGCTTTTATGTTTTGCATATTGATACTGATTGCAATATGTACCACAAACGGAGCGTAATATGGGACAATGGGTTTTGACCGTGGCGGGGATAGCCGTTTTATCCGTGCTGTGCGACATTGTTTTGCCGCAAGGACAAACGCGAAAATACGTAAAAACGGTGATGGGCGTCGTGATAACGTTTGCGATAGTCCAACCCTTGTTCGGATTTTTAGGCGGAGATATAACAATTTCGGATTCTTTTACAACGCCCGCACTGCAACAGCAGTATCTGGACAATGCGGAGAACAGGGCGCAGGCGGAAATTGCCGATAAAGCGGCGCTGTCTCTCAGGGCAAACGGCATATGCGTGCGGGACGTGACCGTATCCGACGGCGAGGTGACAGTACGGGCGGAGGGCGTGCCCTCTGCGGAAACGGAAGCGCGCATAGCGGCGATAGCGGGAGTATTTTTTCCGAATAGTCCGATAAATACCGTGTGGGTGTAAATACGCGATAAATTCAGTAGGTTGCGGCGGGAGTGAAAAATGAAAGGCGTAAGGAAATTTTTTGAAAAAATAAAATCGGTAAAAAACATAGAACTTTACGCGGCGCTTGTGCTGGCTGTGATAGTGCTTGTCGCCGTGTTTGCGGGCAACGCCCGTGAAAAAACGGAAAATTCCGTTGCGGACGACTCATATATCGACGCTATGGAGCATAAGATTTGTAGCGTAGTAGAAAAGATAGAGGGTTGCGGCAAAGTTTCGGTTGCAGTATCTTATGCAAGCGACGAGGAAAAGGTGTACGCCTACGAAACGGAAACGACTACTTCCGGCGGCGTAACCAAACAAACGCAAAGTCTTGTCTCTGTCAAGGGCGAACCGCTTGTGTCAACGACGCTTCCGCCGAAGATTCTCGGCGTTGTGGTGGTTGCGGAAGGCGCAGACGACCCCATCGTCAGGTTTCGGATAGTAAAGGTGGTTGTGACACTGCTCGACGTCCCCGAAAAAGACGTTCAGGTGTTAACATATAAAAGTTAGGGAGGACTAAGAATGTCAAAAGGAAAGAAAATTGCTCTTATCGTCTCGATGGTGGCGGTGTTGGTGGTTGCTGCCGTGCTCAACGTTACGCTGCTTACCAACAAGCAGGGTGATCAAGAGGGCGAGAGCGTGCAAACGAGTTTTTTCGCAACGTCCCGTCTGGACAGACAGACTACGCGCGACTACGAAATTGCCGAGTTGAACGCTATACTCGAAATGGAGGGCGACGAATACGCCGAAGCCAGACAGAACGCGCTTATTCAGAAACAGCAGATAGTCAACGCTATGGAAACGGAATTGCTGTTGGAAACCTTGCTCAAAGCGCAGGGCTTCGACGAAGTGCTTGTTACCGTCAACGCCGGGCTGGACAACGTCAGCGTAATAGTGGATAAAGACGAACTTACGCACGAAGATACCGTCCGTATCTACAACATTGTCGCCACCGAAGCGTCGATAGAGCCCGATTACGTAAGAATAGTATCCGTATAGTCTTGTAATTTTCCGAAAAATGTGGTACAATCATACAAAAGATACGTCAGGAGCGACCCTATGAAGGTAGTAAACAGATTCGATGAAACGGGAAGGCTTGTGTACAGCAGTGAAATTCTGCGCGACATTGTGGACTGCGCGTTGAGCGAAGTGGAGGGCGTGGTGAGATATCCCGCCAATTCCAAGCAGTCGCGCGAGTCCATCAAAACGGAATACGTAGACGACGAAGTGTATGTGGACGTATACGTAAAGTTGGCTTACAACGTGGAAGTGAGCGACGTCGCAAGCACGATACAAAGCACTGTCAAGAATACCGTGGAAAGTATGACGGAGTTCAAAGTCAAAGACGTCAACGTCCACGTGATCGAAGTGGAATTCGAAGAAAATTAGCGCGCTGACCCTTTGTTTTTCAAAGGGTTTTCCGCGTTTGTTTGCGACAGGTGCACAGTTATGAGAAGTTACGCAAGAGAAGTTGCCTTTTGCAAAATATATGCCTTTATCGTCAGCGGCAATATCGATGACGATTTTTCCCAATTCGAAACGGACAAACTTACCGACGAGGACAAGTCGTTTGTGGATAAACTCGTGCGCGGAGTTGCGGAAAGAAAGTCCGAATTGGACGCCGCCGTAAGCCGTTTTTCCAAAGATTTCAAACTTTCGCGTATTTACAGACCCGACCTTGCGGCGTTGGAAATGGCGTTGTGGGAGTTGCAATTCAGCGATACTCCGCAGCCCGTGGTGATAAACGAAGCGGTCACTATCGTCAAAAAGTATTCCACCGAAAAGAGCGTCGGCTACGTCAACGGTATACTCGCCGCATACGTCAGGAGCGAAAAATGAGTGCGGAACTGTTGTACGGAACGCCTTGCGCCGAAGAAATTCTTCGCGAAACGGAAAAGGAAATGCGGGGAAAAAGCGCAACGCTGTATACGGTGGGTTTCGGTGATCCGCAATGGAAACAGTACACGCAGGCTCTCGCAAAGAGCGCAGCGCAGTGCGGTTTCGCGATGAACAATGTTTACCTCGACTCCGACGCGGAAGTTGAGGCTATGAGGGAAAAAGTGCGCAAAGCGTGCGCGGCAAAGGACGCGGCGGGAGTGCTTGTTGAACAGCCTCTGCCCGCTCGGTTTGCCGACGTCGTCAACGATATAGACAAGTCGTTGGACGTCGATTGCCTTTCCCCCTTGTCCGTTGCGGCTTTGTACCGCGGAGAAAACGGATTTCGTCCCGCTACGCCAAGCGCAGTCATCAGGTTGTTGGACTTCTACCGTATCCCGATTCGCGGCAAACGCGCTGTGATAGTGGGCAGGGGCAACGCTGTGGGCAAACCGCTCGCGTTGATGATGCTGAGTCGGGACGCGACGGTCACCGTATGCCACACCAAGACGGTTGATCTGGCGCAGATTTGCAGTACAGCGGATATTCTCGTTTCCGCTTGCGGCGTACCCGCGCTGATAAAGAGCGACTTTGTCGCCGACGGCGCTACGGTAATAGACGTGGGACTCAGTTTCGTAAACGGCAAGGCGTGCGGCGACGTCGATACGTCCGTATACGGCAAATGCCGCGCCGTTACGCCCGTTCCGAAAGGAGTCGGTCCTGTTACGCGCGCCGTTTTGTTGGAAAATATGCTAAAAGCAGTGAAAAGTAAATGACTATCAGCGTTACGCAACTCAACAACTACATACGCGGACTTATCGAAATGGACGGTGTACTCAACGATTTGTCCGTCTGCGGCGAAGTTACCAACGTAAAACGTTCCTACAACGGTTGGTATTTTTCGCTGAAAGACGAGGAATCGGCGGTCAATTGTTTTTGCTACGCAAACGCGACAGAACCCGTTACGGGTGCAATGGCGGTTGCGGAAGGACAGTTGAACTATTTCGCGAGAACGGGCAGTTTGTCCTTTTTCGTGCGCAAACTCACTTCCACGTCCGACAAGGGAGAGGCTTACCGAAAGTTCGTGGAATTGCGGGACAAACTTGTCAAAGAGGGACTGTTTGACGAGGCGCGTAAAAAAACCGTTCCGCACAGCGTGCGCAAATTGGGCGTCGTCACAAGCGAAACGGGCGCGGTGATACACGACATAGAAAACGTTGCGCTGCGCAGACAGCCTTTCACAGAAATTTTCCTGTATCCCGTAAAGGTGCAGGGCGAACACGCCGACATAGAGATAGCGCAAGGAATCGATTACTTTGCCGGCAGCGACGTGGAAGCGGTGATAGTGGGCAGAGGCGGCGGCTCAAACGAAGATCTGTCCGCATTCAATTCCGAGATCGTGGTGCGCGCGCTTGCGAGATGCCCCAAGCCTACGGTGTCTGCCGTTGGGCACGGAGTTGATTTTACGCTGTCCGACTTTGCGGCGGACAAGAGGGCGGTTACGCCCAGCGAAGCGGCGGAATTCGTCACGTTGGACGTAGCGCGCGAACGCGTGCGCATAACCGCTCACCTCGACAAGATAGGCAACGCAGTACTCTCGCTCATCACGCAAAACTATCAGGACGTTCAAAACGATTGCCGTATTCTTCACGGCGTTGTGGGACGCAGGCTGGACAAACTGCAAGCGGACTTGAAATATTCGCTCAGAGAAGCGGAGCGCGCCTTTTCCGACAAGACGGAAAAATACGCCGCCGCGCTGGACAAACTGACGGACAGATTGGCAAGTCTCAACCCGGCAAATATTCTCAAACGCGGTTTCGGCTACGTTACGTCGGAGGGAAAGGTCGTCAACTCTGTCGCGCAGTTGGACGTGGGCGGCGAGATCACGGTAAATCTTTCAGACGGCAAGGTGGAAGCGAAAGTTACGCGAAAGGAGGCAAAATAAATGACTTTGGAGGAAAAAATCGCCAAATTGAACGAGATCGCGGACGCGATCGACGGCGCGTCGTTGGAAGAATCCCTCAAAATGTTTGAGGAAGGCGTGCGTCTTGCGGACGAATGTATGGTCGCGCTCAAAGATTGCAAGGGTAAACTTACCGTCTTGCAGGAAAAAGTGAGGAAATTGACGGATGAAAACTGAAATCACGACGGAGTACATCGACGGCATACTTAAAGAATTTTTGCCGAAAAGTCACGACAAGGTACTGCAAGCAATGGAGTACAGTTTGTTCAGCGGCGGAAAGCGTTTCCGTCCTATGCTGTTGCTGAACACGGCAAAGGCGGTGGGCAAACATATTTCCGAGGGCGCGAGGACCTTGGCGGCGGCGTTGGAGTTTGTGCATACCTATTCGCTCATTCACGACGATCTGCCTTGTATGGATAACGACGATATGCGTAGGGGAAAGCGTTCCTGCCATATGCAATTCGGCGAGGCTTCCGCGGTGCTTGCGGGCGACGCATTGCTCAACCTGTCCTTCGAAACGGCGCTTCGCGGACCGATGTCCAACAAGGCGTACCGCAACGCGTGCGCGTTTCTGTTTGAAATGAGCGGAATACGCGGTTTGGTACACGGACAGTCGTTGGATCTGTTTTCCGCGACGGAAAACGTTGAGGACGCCACCGAACTTGCCGTTGCGAAAACGGGCACGCTTATCCGCGCGGCTTTGGTGTGCGGCGCGACAGTAGGTGGCGCGACGGAGGAAGAAATCGCTCTTTTCGACGAGATAGCGTGCAAACTCGGAGTGTGCTATCAGATAATCGACGATATTCTCGACTCGCAAAAGTGCGAAAGGTCTTTCCTCGACGTCTACACCGAAAGCGACTTGCTGGAACACGTCGAAACGCTCAACGGCGAGGTCAAGGCGATATGCGATTCGCTGCCTTACGACTTGAATTACATCAAGGAATTTTGCGACCGCAACGCCGCTCGGAAGAAGTAATCCTTTACGAACGGTCGTTAAAAATCGCGCATATACTAAACCGTTTGCATTTTTGCAAAATTTGTGCTACAATAAAATACGGGTGAGAACCCGATACAACTAAATAAAATCGGTGGTGCAGTATTCTAGTCAGAAATCGACGTATTGAAGGCGGGCCTAAAAGACCGTCGACGGGCACAACGATGAAGTTTCTTGTGCTTGCTTTCGTTGCCCAAACGGGGGCTGGTGCTGGAAGTTAAGATTGGTGGGTAAGGCGTAACGGCATACGCTCTATCCCCATCAGTCGCGGAGACTCTACGGGGTGGTTGCCTAATAGATAAGCAATTACTCTCTGAGGTTAAACCTGCTATGCGGTGAATACGAAGCTGTGTACAGTGTAGCTTGTTTTGAGTGGAATTTTGGGAGTACTGAACGACGCGTATCCGTTGGCCTACGGCGCGCGCTCGAATGCTTTACGAAATGAATTCTGCAAAAGAAACTAAAATACGTCGGCATCTGCAAAGGAAATCTTCTAGACTGCAATTCAGGCTTGTCGGAGATTATAGTACGGACTAAGTGGCGATTCAGTTGTGCGAGCAGTGATGCCGCACAGGCGAAACTAAGAGGAAACTGCTTCTTCGGCGACGGGAAGTTTTTGCTTGGGAAACCCTACTGAACCTATGCCGTAAGGTTTATCCGACGAGTCACCACCTTTTTTTGTTACTTCGAGCAGAAAACCTATCAAACATTTTCTGCTAAAAATATATTACGGAGAGATATGAAAAATACTGATACCGTGCCGCGAAGTAGCGACGACGAAACGGTTTTATGCGACGGCGCAATGTCCGAAGAAACGTCTGCGGAAGCGGCTGCAAAGAAAAAGGACAAAGACAAGTCGGAAAAAAAGAAGAAAAAGCGCAACCTTTGGCCGGTGAAAGCGTTTTTTATCACTTTGCTGTTGGCGGCGGCGGTAAACACCGGTTCGGAATTGGTGCTTACCGATTCGCAGTGGTGGCTGGCGACAATTCTTACGGTGGTGATACTGCTGCTGGGCGTGGTGTTCGACGTTATCGGAACTGCCGCGACGGCTTGCGACGTAGGACCGTTCCACTCTATGGCGAGCAGACGCGTGCGCGGAGGAAAAACAGCCGTCCGTCTTGCGATGAAGAGGGATATCGTTTCTTCGATTTGCTGCGACATAGTGGGCGACATTTGCGGTATCGTTTCCGGCGTTTGCGGAGCGGCGCTTGCCGTAGAAGCGATAAGCGGACTCGACCTCGGCACGGTGTGGAACGTTGTGATAAAGGTGGTTATCTATTCGGTAATTTCCACCCTTACCATCACTTTCAAGGCGATAGGAAAAAATCTCGCCGTAAAAAATGCCAACGGTATTATCCTCGGCGTTGCAAAAGTGCTGAGTATTTTCCGCAAAGAAGGATAACGTGCTGGAACAGATAAAATCGATTGCAGACCTAAAAAAACTCGACGTAAAACAACTTCCGCAGCTTTGTGCGGAAATTCGGGAGAAATTGATTGCCGACGTCGGCAGAAACGGCGGACATTTGGCGAGCAATCTCGGAGTTGTGGAACTTACCGTCGCATTGCATTACGTTTTCGACGAGCGCGACAAGATAGTGTGGGACGTCGGGCATCAGAGTTACGTTCACAAAATTCTTACCTCGCGGGGTGAGAATTTTTCTTCGTTGCGCCGCAAAGGGGGCGTAAGCGGTTTTCCCGATTGCGAAGAGGACGAACGCGATTGCTTCAATACGGGACACGCGGGAACGGCTATTTCCGCGGCGTTGGGCTTGGCTCACGCGCGCGACGCCTTGGGCGACGATTACAAGGTGATCGCCGTTGTGGGCGACGGGTCGATGACGTGCGGAATGACTTACGAGGCGCTGAACAACGTCAAGAATACCGAATTGCTCGTTGTGCTCAACGACAACAATATGTCCATCGGCAAAAACGTCGGTTCGGCAACGCTCAATATGTCCAAACTGCGCGTCGGAAAATACGACCGCAACAAGGAACGTCTCAAAAAGTTTCTGCTCAAAATTCCTCTTTTGGGCAAACCTACTTATAAATTTTTGCGGTGGTGCAAACGCCGCGCCAAACTCGGCTACGTTCGCAACGGGTACTTCGACAATTTCGACCTCAAATACATAGGCATAATCGACGGCAACGAAATCAAAGACCTGGTGTACTACTTTACCAAGATAAAAAACAACGTAAAGAAGCCTACGGTTATGCAGATAGTGACAAAAAAGGGCAAAGGTTACAAACCTGCCGAGGACGACCCGGAAAGTTACCATTCCGTGCTTCCCGCAGACGCGCCGTCGGACGTGTTGGAAAGTTCCGCGGTGGCGGGCGATACGCTTTGCACGTTGGCGGAATCGCACGAAAACGTTGTAGCCGTGTGCGCCGCTATGGCAAAAGCAACGGGGTTGTCAACTTTTCAAAAACAGTTTCCCGATCGCTTTTTCGATGTGGGGATAGCCGAAGAACACGCCGTCACTTTCGCCGCGGGAATGGCGAAAGGCGGCTTACACCCGTTTGTTGCGATCTATTCCTCCTTTTTGCAGCGCAGTTACGATCAGATACTGCACGACGTGGCGTTGCAAAATCTGCCCGTGACCTTTCTGCTGGACAGAGCGGGGTTTGTCGGCGAGGACGGAAAAACGCATCAGGGTCTGTTTGACCTGTCCTACCTTTCGCAAATTCCCAACGTTGCCGTATGGACGCCCGCAACCTACAAACAGTTGTCAATGATGATAGAAAAAGCGTACAGGACGGAATCGCCCGTCGCAATACGATATTCCAAATTACTCTCGCACGACGAACGCGGTTTCGACGGCAGATGGAACGTGCTGAAAACCTGCGCCGAGCCGAAGTTGTATATTCTCGCGGTGGGGGCGAGGCTTTCCCGCTTTGCCGAAGCGGTCGCCGCGCGTAACGACGGCGTTGCAGCGGTGGAAGTGACCACCGTGAAACCGCTCGATCACGCTTTGTTGGACGAGATCGCCAGCAACGGCGCTGCCCTGCTTACTTTGGAAGAAAACGTACTTTCGGGCGGCTTCGGGCAAAGTGTGACGGCATACCTGTCGGCAACCAATGCGCGTATACGCTGTCTCGGCGTTGACGACGCGTTTGTCAAGCACGCCTCCGTATCCGAACAACTTACTCAATTCGGCTTGGACGAGGAGGGTATCGACGCCGCCGTTTCCGAAATGCTTTCAAAGGGTTGAAAAACTTTTAGCAATGGTGTATAATTATTTCGTCTATTAGAACAAATAGTCGAAAAAGACACGATTTTGTGTGAAAAACAAATACTATTTGTGACATAGTATTCTGAATTATTGAAAAAATCGAACTAATCACGGTGAGGAACAGATGACTTCGCGCAAAGCAAGACAATCGGCAATAATGGCAATAATCGCCGCCAAAGACATTGAAACACAGGACGAATTGGTTTCGGAACTTCGTCGGCAGGGACACGACATAACGCAAGCAACTATTTCCCGAGACATAAAGGAATTGGGGCTTATCAAGACGTTGACCGTCGGCAACAAATACAAGTACGTCACCAAGGAAACGATGGACTCCAACATTTCCGTCAAATTGAAAAACGTTGTGCGCGAGTCGGTCATTTCCGTTGTTACGGCAAACAATCTTGTAGTGGTAAAGACAATCGGCGACGGTGCGTCCGTAGTTTCGGCGGCGGTGGAACAGATGGCGCTTTCGGAAACGTTGGGCGTGGTTGCGGACAAGAGTACGATACTTATAGTTTGCGCCGACGCGCGCGACGCAAGTTTCGTGCAGAAGAAGATAAACGAACTATTGTGATACGCGAGAAATTATGTTACGGAAACTTACGATAAACAACATAGCCTTGATAGACAGTCTGGACATCGATTTCAGCGAGGGACTGACGGTCCTCAGCGGCGAAACGGGCAGCGGCAAGTCGATAATAATCGATTCGCTTGCTTTCGTATTGGGCGAACGTGCGGACAAAACGCTCATCAAATACGGCGAAGAGGCGGCGGAAGTGACGGCGCTTTTCGAAGTGCAGCAGGACAGTCCCGTGCTGAAAAGGCTTGCCGAATACGGCTACGGCGACGAAACGGAGATATTGCTGTATCGTAAAATGTCCGTAACGGGCAAAAACGAGATACGTATTCAGGGCAAGACCGCGACCCTTGCCATACTCAAAGACGTTTGCGCGGAACTTGCGGATATTTTCGGGCAGGGACAGCATCTCGCATTGCTCAACGAAAAAAATCAGTTGCAGGTGTTGGACGCGTTTTGCGATCATCGCAACGTGGACAGCAAATTGCGCGGCGAACTCTATCCGAAATTGACCGCTGTCAACAAAGAATTGAGATCGCTCGGCGGAGACGACGCAGAGCGCGCTCGTCTGACGGACATACTGCAATTTCAGATAGAGGAAATTTCCTCCGCCCAACTTGACGAAAACGAGGAAGAACAGTTGCTTTTGGCGCACAAGCGTGCCGTCAATTCCGAAAAGTTGTCCGCCGCAATAGGTCAAGCGTTGCAATGTCTTGACGGCGAACAGGGGGCTATCTCCGAGTTGTCGCACGCGGCAAGTCAATTGCGCGGTATTTCCAGTCTCGAACAGAGCGCGCAAACTCTCTGCGACAGACTTGTTTCGGCGCGGCTGGAAGCGGACGACGTTTGTTCTCTGCTGCGTGAGACGCTCGCCGAGGTGGAGTTCAGCCCTGCGGAAGTGGACAGGATTGAGGAACGTCTGGAAAAAATACGTCAACTCAAACGCAAATACGGCGGAAGCATAGCGGAAGTGCTGAAATTTTTGCGGGAGGCTCAACAGAAATACGAAACGTTGAGCAACGCCGCGGAACGTATAGAAATTCTCAACGGGCAAAAGCAAACCGTTCTGAAAGAAATGTACGCGCTTTGCGAGGAAAAATCCGCCGAACGCAAACGCACAGCGGAACGTCTTGCGCAAAAAATAATGAACGAGTTGGACGACCTCGGAATGCGCGGAACGAGTTTTTGCGTGCAGTTCAACAATCGTCCTTCCTTTGAAGAATATTGCGCCTCACCCTCCGCAGACGGTTTCGACAAAGTGGAATTTTTGATGTCGGCAAACGCGGGCGAACCGCTTAAACCCCTTGCAAAGGTTATTTCCGGTGGCGAAATGTCGCGCTTTATGCTTGCCGTGAAGAATATCACCGCGCTCGCGGAAAAAATTCCCACGATGGTTTTCGACGAGATAGACGCGGGTATTTCCGGAGTGATGGCGCAAATGGTGGCTAACAAATTGGCAAACGTGTCGTCAAACGCGCAAAACGGTTACCAATGTATCGTGATAACGCACCTGCCGCAAATTGCCGCTATGGCGGATGTAAATTTGTACATAGAAAAATACGAGAAAGGCGGAAAGACCTACACGGCTACGCACGTCCTTTCCGATCGCGAACAGCGCGCGGCGGAAGTGGCGCGGCTGATGGGCAGCGTAGGAGAACACGCTATTGTAAACGCGAAAGAACTGTTGGATTGGTCGGACAGATACAAATCCTCTCGTAAATGAGTTTCTTGCTTCATCTTGCAAATGAATTTCTTGCTTCACCCTGTCGGGCGGAGCGTTTTTTTTGTGATTTTCATCGCGTATAATACCCGTTCAAATTCACAAACTACGCTTAGTTATTCAGAGGTGGATATGAAAAAATCTCTTTTTTTGTTGGCGCTGATAATAATTTTGCAGGTAATTTTCGCCTGCCCCATTCGCACTTTTGCGCAGACTGCGGGCAATTTCCAATTCAGCGGCGATGACGTTGGGGATTTTTTTGACGATATAGGAGATCTTTTCTGCGGGCAGACCTCGGCTAAAATAGACGAGGAAGTGTATCTCGGGGGCTATCCGCTGGGTATCACGATTGACGGCGACGGCGTAACGGTGATAGGCTTGAACGAATTTATTGGAGAAAGCGGCAAACTTTGCTGCCCCGCGCTCAACGCAGGAATAGAGATAAACGACGTGATAGTGGAACTTGACGGCAGAAAAATTTACGGCTCGTCAAAACTTGCTGAAATCGCAGGCGCGTCGGAGGGGAAAACTCTCGACGTAAAATATTTGCGTAACGGCGTTTTGAAAGAAACGACTATCACGCCGTGCAGAGACCTTGCTACCAAACAGTACAGGCTCGGTTTGTGGACGAGAGATTCGTCCAGCGGTATCGGCACGTTGACTTACGTGCGCAAAAATCTCAATTTCGGAAGTCTCGGTCACCCGATATGCGACGCCAAAGGCGGAATAATCTCCTGCAAAAACGGCGGCGTGTTCGATTGCACGATCGACGGAGTGGAAAAGGGACAAAAAGGCGCGGCTGGCGAACTGAAAGGCGGTTTTTGCTTCGACAAACGCATCGGCAACATCTATGCCAACAACAAATTCGGCGCGTTCGGCAGTTTCAATACCATTCCGCAATATTGCACCGAAACGGTGTCCGTCGCCGATATAAACGAAGTTCGTCCCGGCAAAGCGCATATATACTGCACGCTTGACGACAATGAACGCCGTTGTTACGAAGTGGAGATTGTTAAAGCCGTTCCGCAGACCTCGCGCGACGACAAAGGCTTGGTACTGCACGTCACGGACAAAACGCTGTTGGACAAAACGGGCGGAATAGTGCAGGGAATGAGCGGCAGTCCCATTGTGCAAAATGGCAAACTTGTGGGCGCAGTTACTCACGTATTTGTCAACGACCCGACGCGCGGCTACGGAATGTACGCCAAGTGGATGTTGACAAACTGATAAAAGCGACGGAGCATTTGCCCCGTTGCAACTTTTTTTGACATAATTCGCCCTTTCGTTTCATAACAATTGATATGAGACTGTTTCGGAAGGTGCGTTTCGCCGCGGAGGACCTGTGGCAAACGGTGTGCGATCACAAGTGGCTGTCGTTGGTTTGCACGGCGGTGGCGGTGGCGGGAGTTGTTCTCGGCGTTATTCTTGTAAACGTTTTCGAATACAGTTGGTGGTACGAAAACAGATGCAACTACGCTTATCGGCTGTTTGAGGGCGGGTTAGGACTGTTTTTCTCTTTTCTGCTGTGGACGTCGGTTTACTATGTGTGCATAGCGTTTTGTCAGACTCTGCCGCAAATCAAGTATCTGAGTTGTCTTGCGCTGTTCGTCGCCTGTTTCTATTGCGGTGCTACCGCCGCGGCTGTCATCGTGTGCATATCGGTGTGGGGGATACTTTTCGCTTTGCTCGTTTCCGTAGCGGAAGTGGCGGGGCTGCTGCTTGCCTGTATAACCGCTTGCGGTACTGTTTGCTGCCGACGCACGTTCAGGGAGGCAATTTGCGATACAAAACTCTCGTTTGCCCTGCTTGCAGTTGCATTTGCAGTCAAAATAATCGCTTTTTTCGTCATATTGCGGCTACTAACTGCCGTCATTTGATTGCTTAAAAAATTTTTTTTTGTTATACTTGATATACAAGGAGAAAAACTATGAGAGCATTTATTCTCGTTATTGACGGATTCGGTATCGGAGCAATGCCCGATTGCAAAAAATTCAACGATTTCGGTGCGAACACTCTCAAAAACGTGCGCGCCGCATACGACCTCAATCTGCCCGTACTGTCCGATTTGGGATTGTACAACATAGACGGAACTTACAACGACGACAGACAGCCCATAGGCGCATACGGACGGTTGGAAGAACTGTCCAAGGGTAAGGACACGACCGTAGGACATTGGGAGATGGCGGGAGTAATCACCAACGAACCTATGCCCACATTCCCCAACGGCTTCCCGCAAAGTTTCATCGCTCGATTGGAAAAAGAATTGGGCACGAAGATACTTTGCAACAAACCGTACAGCGGCACGGAAGTTATCAAGGACTACGGAGAAGAACATCTCAAAACGGGCTACCCGATAGTTTACACCTCCGCAGACAGCGTTTTGCAAATCGCAACGCACACCGACAGATACACGATAGAGCAACTTTACGATATGTGCGAGAAAGCGCGCAAACTTTGCAGCGGCAAATATGCCGTCGGCAGAGTGATAGCCCGTCCCTTTACGGGAGCATATCCCTTTACGCGCACCGCGGACAGAAAGGACTTCTCGCTCAATCCGCCCGCAAAGACTATTCTCGACTACGTCAAGGACGCAGGTATGGAAAGCGTAGCCGTCGGCAAGATAGAGTACATTTTCAACGGTCAGGGTATCACGCGCAGTACGCACACCGTCAGCAACCTCGACGGACTGAATCAGACGATACAGATCGCCAAGGAACGTTTCGACGGACTTGTGTTCGTAAACCTTGTGGACACGGATATGAAGTACGGTCACAGACGGGACGTGTTCGGTTACGCGGAAGCGTTGGAGGAGATAGACGGCAAGGTCGCGGAACTTATCGCAACTATGCGGCACGACGACGTGGTGTACATCACGGGCGACCACGGCTGCGACCCCACTCACAAGGCGCACACCGACCATACTCGCGAATATACGCCGCTGCTTATCTACGGGTGCGACGTTGTTCCCACCAATCTCGGCACTATCAAAGGTTTCGACGTTATTTGCGACACGATACGCGACCAACTCGGTATCGGCGGCGGACCGAAATCCGTTTGGGAAAAAATTACAAGATAACTTTTTTACAAGAAAACGCCTCTGCGATTTTGCTATGAACCCCAAAAGTTAGACATTAAAATTACTAAGTTGTTTGTGAATGAGTTCGGTATTGTACCGGGCTCATTCCGTTTAGTGTGAGTGTGATTCGGCGTTTATTTTTTTGGACTGAAAACTTGTTCTCGCAAATAAGATAAATTTCACTTACGCAACATCGAGACGGTTTATTTTGTTTGCGAAGATGTTCCGCGGTATAATTGCCCCTTTTCTGCAAATACTAACGGCAAAGGACAGGGGTGAAATATGAAAAAAATCTTTTTGTTTGTATTTGCCGCATTTCTTCTGATAGCGGCGACTGTGCCGGTGGCGGCTTGCGCCGAACAATCGGGATTGCAAATTTCCGCCAAAGAGGCGGTGCTGATGTCGGAGGACGGACAAGTTTTGTTCGAGCATAACGCAACGGAAAAACGTCCCATTGCGAGTATGACGAAAATTATGACTTTGCTTTGTACCTACGACGCAATCGACAACGGAAAAATTTCCTTGTCGGACGACGTGGTGGCAAGCGCACGCGCGGCTTCTATGGGCGGTTCGCAGGTGTTTCTGGACGCAAACGCGACCTATAAACTCAACGATCTGATAAAATCCATCGTGGTGTGTTCCGCAAACGACAGTTGCGTTGCCGTCGCTGAACACGTAAGCGGTAGCGTTGAGGGGTTCGTGGACAAAATGAACGACAAAGCGAAAGAATTGGGGCTTGTCGCTACTCATTTCGAAAACTGCACGGGTCTGCCCGCGGTAAGTCAGTTTTCCTGCGCCCGCGACGTGGGCGTGATGCTGTCGAAACTTATTCGGCATCCTCATTACTTTGAGTGTGCAAAGGTGTGGACGGAAGATTTCGTTCACCCGTCAGGACGTGTGACGGGTATGACCAACACCAACAAACTGATACGCTTCTACGACGGGTGCGATGGCGGAAAAACGGGATACACATCGGAGGCAATGCATTGCCTTGCGGCAACAGCCAAACGCAACGGCACGCGTGTGATAGCCGTGGTGGTAGGCGCGCCGGACAGTAAAACGCGTTTCAGAGAGGTGAGCGAAATGTTCAATTACGCTTTCGCAAACTTCGAGAGCAAGGTGTTTCTGGACGAAAATTCTCCTATTGACGGCGTAACGGTGTCGGGCGGAAGAAACGACACGGTGGAAGTACGTGCAAACGGCAAACTTGCTTTGTTCGGCAAAAAGGGCGAAACGGAGTGCGAACTGTCCGTTACTCTCCCCGAGTACGTCAAAGCGCCTGTAAAAGCGGGGGACGCATTGGGCAGCGCTCAACTTATTCGCGACGGCAAAGTGGTGGGCGAAGTGCAACTTGTGGCAAAGACGGACGTCGCCGCCAAAACTTATTGGGACTACGTCAAAGACATCGTCGGCTGAACGTCCGCATTTTACGGGCGGCGACCTCAACAGGGTCGCCGCCTTTTGACGTCCCACAGTCAAATGCACCGTCGGATAAATTACATAAATATAACATATTATATTGACATTACTGAAATATTTTGTTAAAATAATTTTATGCTGATTTACCGCTTGCTCACAAACGGCGGACGAGGCGTGACCCGCGAGGGCTTGCTTACCGTGGTCGCCTTTATACCCGCTTTGTTTACGGCGCTTATCCTGCACGAAATCGCTCACGGTCTTGTGGCGTTGTGGAACGGCGACAGCACCGCCAAAGTATACGGCAGGCTGAGTCTCAACCCGCTGAAACATTTCGACATTGTCGGACTTGTGATGATGGTGTTGGTGGGCTTCGGTTGGGCAAAACCCGTCCCGATAAATCCGAACAACTTCAAAAAGCGCAAACTCGGCTGCATAACTGTGTCCGTTGCGGGCGTCGTTACGAATTTGCTGTTGGCGTTTCTGTTTGCGATGGGCTCGACGCTGTTTTACAATTTGTACTTTCAACAGACGGCGGGGTCGTCGATGTACTATTTCGTATTCTTTTGCTACGAATTGTGCGCGTTGACGATGCAACTGAACGTAAACTTTGCGCTGTTCAACATTCTGCCGCTGTTTCCGCTGGACGGCTACCGTTTGTTGAGTTGTTTTGTCGACGAACGGAACGGGTTTATGAGATTTATGCGTAAGTACAGTCTGTACATTATGCTGGGGCTGATCGTACTCGATTACATTCCGATCGTAAGAGTTTACTCTCCGTTCAATTTGTACATCGGCTGGGTCGGCGGTCGTATATGTTACGGCTTTGAAAGTTTTTGGAGGTTGATTTTCCGTGTCTGAGGAATTGCAACAACAGTACATATTCGACGAGCAAAAATCGGTGTTGGAACTCAAACTGAGCAATTTCGACGGACCGTTGGATCTACTTTTGGCGCTGGTGAAAGAAAATAAGATAGAGATAAAGGATATCTTCGTTTCGCAGGTCACCGAGCAATTTTTGCAGTTTATGAACCAAGTGTCGGAGTTGGACGTGGAGCAGGCAAGCGAATATATGGCTATGGCGGCGATGTTGCTGGAAATAAAATCCCGCGCGCTGTTGCCGATACTGATAGAAACCGATTCCAACGATGAAACTCCCGAAAAAATGCTTATACGGCAGTTGGAGGAATACCGCCTGATAAAGGAAGTTATTCCCGAACTCAAAGAGCAGGAAAACGTGGACCGTTTCTACCGCGAACCGGACAAAACCGTCGGCAAGGAAGTGACGGTTGTCAAAGAAAACCTAAGTATAGAAGGTTTTATCGAAGCGTTCGGCAAATTTTTGATGCGAATGCAGGTGAAAAACGCCGCCGAAAACGTATCCCGCGCCATCGTGAGGGAAAGTTTTTCAGTGCCGCAGAAAATTGCCTATATCCGCGAAATCCTGCTGGTGGAAGACCGCTTCAAGATGAGCGAACTGTTTGACGCCGACGCCGATAAAAACGAGATAGTTACGACCTTTTTGGCTGTGTTGGAATTGATGAAATTGCAAATCATACGCGTTGTCCAAAACGGTCTGTTTGAAGAAATAATCATTGAAAAACGCCCCGACAGCGACGGTATCGAGGCGGTGATAGGAGACGAATATGAGTCTTTTGAGTAATCAGATAGAGTCCGTACTGTTTGTTTCGGGCAAGGCTGTCGAAGAAAAATTCATCAAAGAAAAACTTGCCGCAAGCGACAAAGATTTTACCGAGGCGGTATCCGAACTGCTTGCCAAGTACAGCGGCGAAAGCGGTATACATCTGCTGCGATTCAACAAAAAATTGCAATTTGCCACAAACCCCAATTATGCCAAAGAGGTGGAGGCGGTCCTCAACCCGATAAAGGAAAAGGAACTGACCAACGCTATGTTGGAAACGTTGGCTATCATCGCGTACAAGCAACCCGTAACGCGTATAGAAGTGGAGGAAATTCGCAGCGTAGACTGCACGTATTCCGTGCAGAACCTTGTACGTTTGGGCTTGGTGGAGTGCGTAGGCAGAAAGGAAACGATAGGCAAACCTTTGCTCTTTGCCACCACGGACGAATTTCTCAAACGTTTTTCCATAAGCGACATAAAGGATCTGCCCGACTACGAATCGCTGCTGGACAAGTTGCAGCAGATAGACTCCGGGACAAATGTCGAAACGGTGGAGAAACCGATGTTCGACAAGGTGGAGGAAGTTCCCGATTTTCTTCAAGGAGAGGACGTAAAAAAAGTAGACTGAGGTATACTTTGCGGCGGAGCAATCCGCCGCTTTTTTTTTGTAAAAAAAACCGTTTTTGCCCGAAAAATTTGCGTATAAATATGGAAAAGTGAAATTTTCTATGATATAATTCCATTGAAAGGCGGACGCAGTGAACAAAAACCGTCTGACGGGAGGAACTTATGCAAAGAAAAAAAGAATGCGTGGCAATGTTGCTTGCGGGCGGACAAGGAAGCAGATTGTACGCTCTCACCAACAATATCGCGAAACCTGCGGTAGCGTTCGGCGCAAAATACCGCATAATAGATTTTCCGCTGAGCAATTGCGTAAACTCCGGTATAGATACCGTTGGAGTGCTTACGCAATACGAGCCGTTGGAACTCAACGAGTACATAGGCAACGGACAGCCTTGGGATCTTGACCGCAGTTTCGGCGGAGTGCATATTCTTTCGCCCTACCAAGCCAAAAAGAAATCGTCCTGGTACGAAGGCACTGCAAACGCTATTTTTCAGAATATGGGGTTTATGAAAAAATACAACCCCGATTACGTGCTTATACTTTCCGGGGATCACATCTACAAGATGAACTATGCGAAAATGCTGCGCGCGCACATCGAAACGGGCGCGGCGTGTACCGTTGCCGCAATCGAGGTGCTGCCGGAAGAAGCTTCCCGATTCGGAATACTCAACGTCAATGAGGACGGCTCTATCTATCAATTCGAAGAAAAGCCCAAGCGTCCGAAAAGCAACCTCGCCTCAATGGGCATATACGTCTTTTCCGCCGACAAGTTGTACAAATATCTGGAAGAGGACGACCGAGATCCCAATTCGGAAAAAGATTTCGGAAAGAACGTCTTGCCCGCAATGCTCGGCGCGGGGGAAAAGATGTTCTCATATCGGTTCGAAGGATATTGGAAAGACGTGGGGACGATACCCGCGCTGTGGCAGTCCAATATGGATTTGTTGGGCGCAGAGCCCGCGTTCGACGTGGGGGACGCCTCTTGGAAGATTCACTCGCGCAACCCCCTTGCTCCGCCGGAATATATCAGCGAGACGGGCAAGGTAGATGATTCGATGGTGGCGCTCGGCTGTGAAATAAGCGGCAGTGTGCGGCGGTCGGTTTTGTCGAGCAACGTCACCGTAGAAGAGGGCGCGATAGTTTCGGACAGCGTGATTATGTCCTCGGCTGTAATCAAAAAAGGCGCAAAGATATACTACTCCGTAATCGACGAAAACGTCACGGTGGAGGAAAATGCAACCGTCGGCGCACCGAAGGAAAACGCCGTCGGAATTACTGTTCTCGGACGGAACATAACCGTTGCAAAGGGCGCGTCAGTGCCGAGCGGAGAAATAGTTGACAAGGATTACAAGGGGGAATAAACGATGGCAAACTCGGCAGTAGGCGTTATCTTTTCAAATATTCAAGACAAAAATATTCCCGAACTATCCGCGCGCAGAGCCATCGCGTCCGTACCTTTTGCGGGACGTTACCGTTTGATAGACTTTGCGCTGTCCAACCTTGTAAACGCAGGCATAACGGCGGTGGGAATTGTGACGAAAAACAATTATCAATCGCTTATCGACCACTTGGGCAGCGGTAAGGATTGGGATCTGGCGCGCAAGGACGGCGGTATCATTTTGCTTCCGCCGTACAGCAACGAAACGGACGCTCCCTATACCAACAGGTTGGAGGCGTTGAAAGGAATTACCGATTTTTTGCGGCACAGAAACGAAGAGTATGTCGTGCTGTGCGACGGCGAAACGGTGGCGCGGCTGGACGTGTCGGACATTGTGCGCTTCCACGAGGAATCGCAAGCGGACATCACATTGGTGTACCACGAGTGTCACTGCACGCCCTCTCGCTACTATATGACGGTGGAAACGGACGGCGACTCTCGCGTGACCGCAGTCAAGATAAATCCGAAATTGGGTGCGGGCAAGGAAAAACTTTACATAAACGTAATGGTGGTCCATCGCGAATATCTGCTGAACATCATTCAAAACGCGGTACAAAGTGGTTTTTCAAGTTTCGGCAGGGACATTCTGTCAAAAAACGTGGATACGATGCGTATTTTCGGATACAGATTCGACGGCTATTATGCGGGAATGGCGTCTCTTGCGGCGTATTTCAAAGCAAATATGGAAATGCTGGACAAGAATGTCCGCGACGAACTGTTCGGCGCACGTGACATCTACACAAAGGTGCGCGACTCCGCCCCGTCCAAGTACATCGAGGGCGCGGTGGTGAAAAATTCGCTCATTTCCGACGGGTGCATAATCGAGGGTACGGTGGAAAACAGCATATTGTTCCGCGGGGTAAAAGTGGGCAGAGGCAGCGTGGTGCGCAATTCCGTGCTTATGCAGGACACGGTGATAGGTGCGCTTGTCAAACTCGATTGCGTCATAACGGACAAAAACGCCGTGATACGCGACGGCAGACAACTTTGCGGCTGTGAGGAACTTCCCTACTTCGTTTCCAAGGGAAAAATGCTTTGATAAAGGTGAGATGATGAAAAAGATATTGTTTGTAGCTTCGGAAGCCGCGCCCTTTGTAGCAACGGGCGGTTTGGCGGAAGTTGTCGGCTCGCTGTCCAAAGCGTTGGCGGAACGCGGCTGCGACGTGCGTGTGGTGCTGCCGCTGTACTCGGATATAGAGGGAAAGTGGCGCGAAAAATTTCGGTTTATCGGCAGTGTGAACGTTCCCGTTGCGTGGAGAAATCAATACTGCGGCGTTTTTTGCTACGAAAAAGACGGCGTAACGTTCTACTTTACGGACAACGAGTACTATTTCAAGCGCAAAGGGTGTTACGGACATTTCGACGACGGGGAAAGGTTCGCTTTCTTCTGTCGGAGCGCGTTGGAAATTCTGCCCCTTGTAGATTTTACGCCCGACGTAATACATTGTCACGATTGGCAAGCCGCGCTTGCCGCAATTTATCTGAAAACGATTTATTGCAGAGATTCGCGTTTTTGCAACGTTCGCACGGTGTTTACCATTCACAACATAGAATATCAGGGAAAATATTCGTTGGACAATCTGCAATGGCTTTTCGGAATTGACGCTTACTATCAGGGCTTGGTGGAATACAACGGCTGTATAAATCTGATGAAGGGCGCGATAGAGTGCTGCGACCGTCTTTCCACCGTGTCGCCAAGTTACGCCGAGGAGATAAAAACTCCCTATTTTTCGCACGGGTTGGATTCTATTATACGTCGAAACGAATCCAAATTGCGCGGAATACTGAACGGCATAGATCCCGACTACTACGACCCTGCGACTGACAACGCTCTTTACGCCAAATACGACGCGAAAAAGCCGCAAAACAAGGCGGTGTGCAAGGAACAGTTGCAACGTATGTTCAATCTTCCCGTCCGCCCGAACACGCCCGTTGTCGCGATGATCTCGCGCTTGGTGGCGCACAAAGGGTTGGATCTGGTGACGGCTGTTATCGACGAGGCGTTGCAGGACGACGTGCAGTTTGTTATCCTCGGAACGGGCGACGGTTACTACGAACATTTCTTTACGGAATTGGCGTTGCGTCACCCTCAGCAAGTAGCGGCGGTGATTGCATTCAATTCGGCTTTGTCGCGGCAAATTTACTCCGGGGCGGATATGTTTCTTATGCCGTCGCGCAGCGAGCCTTGCGGACTTTCGCAAATGATTGCTTCCCGCTACGGCACGGTGGCGATAGTGCGGGAAACGGGCGGACTTAAAGACAGCATCACCCCCTACGGCAACGGCGGCAACGGATTTACTTTTGCCGACTACAACGCGCACGATATGCTGTACGTACTGCGTCAGGCAATGGAGGTGTACCGCGATCGAACTCGATGGAAAGCGCTTGTAAGCAAAGCGATGCGCACCGACTTCACTTGGAAAGTCTCCGCCGAAAAGTACGACAAATTGTACGACGAGGCGATGGAGTGAATTACGTAAAAAGTTTTATTCGACCTGCCGATATTCGGCGGGTTTTTATTTTGTTATCGACAGATAAAATAATTTTGCTTGTAGCAAAAAATAAATTATTTATACTACGATGATTTTCGTCAAAGCATAATCAAACACTTTCACGTCGCATTGTGGGTAATCTGAAATAACGATTTTACATTGCATAGAATCTTTGGTTAAACGAATTTTATAATACGTAAAATATCGTTCAAGGCATAATTAAACTAGTTTTCTTTGTGTGTAATCTCTAATTAAAGAAATTTTATATATTTGTGAAATGACGATATTTCATTAAAAGCATAATGAAGTGATTGCGCAAAATTTTTGGTAACCTGCAATTAACGATTTTGCATCGCAGTTAACCTCTGGTTAAAAATCATATAAATAATTTTGAATATAACTTTGTGTTCAAATCACAATCAAGGGTTTTGCATTGTGAACGTTTTCTCCATTGAGTTATATTATAAATATTTTGATACAATAAAATTGTGGTCAATAAAAACATTCTTATATTGTATAGTCTGATTAAAGAAATCCTACTTTTTTTCTATAAGAATTTGCGCTTATTTTCAGTTAAACTATACCGTTTTTCGGCAATTTATAAAATACTATTACACACATAGTATCCAAAAAGGCAATTTATTTGCTTTCGAAAACCGAAAAATTTCTTTCAAGATAATGAAATCACTATTGTTTAATCAAAAGAAATTGGACAAAAAATGAGCAGCGTGACAGCGATATCTTTTCCCGATAAAAGAAGTCACACATTGAAATACATCGACAATTCTCAAATAAATTCACCATAATAAAAATCTCAACACCAATCAAAATGCACGAGGCGATGAAATTAAAATTTATTACATAGTTCGGGACGTTTACCGATATGCTACGTGATTGGGCTGTTTTTCCAACTCAGTTTACAGGCTGTAATGAAACTGAAAGGTTTTTGCAACGGCGTGTTTTCCATTGCCCCGCGTCGTGAATAAACGTTCCTTTTGTTGTCAACAATGACTGTATGAAATATCCAAAGGAAAGAAAATTCGGAAGCAACAGCGACGAAAAGGAGACGCTTTTTCCGTCGGCGTTCGATTTGGAAAACAAAAACGGCGAAATTGCCAAGAAATAGGAGAAATATGGAAGCGAACAAAGAAATTACCAGAGAAAACTACAAAGCGTACGTTTTCGAAAAAATGCCCAAAAGTTCCCATTGGAAAAATATGCTGTGGGCGTTTGTGGTGGGCGGAACGATATGCACGATAGGACAGGCGTTTATTTACCTTTACTCGCTGTGGTTCAACTTGCAGGACGCGTCGGTGTTGGCGTCGGCGACGTTGGTGTTTATCGCCGCAATGCTTACGGGATTCGGCGTTTACGACGTTATCGGAAGATTTGCGGGCGCGGGTTCTACGATACCTATTACGGGGTTTTCCAATGCGGTGGTGTCGCCCGCGTTGGAATTTCGCGCGGAGGGGTACGTTTACGGCGTGGGTGCAAAGATGTTTCTTGTTGCAGGTCCTGTCATCGTAAACGGCGTTACTATTTCCGTGATCGTGGCGTTGCTTACGCTGCTGTTTGGAGGATAAAATGGAATACTACAAAAAACGAACGCTTGTTTTTGCCAATTCCTTTGTGACGGAGGGCTACACGGTAGCAGGTCCGAAAGAAAACGACGGTCGATACAAGGGCTTTTTCGACTTCGCGTTGGAGGACGATATGTTTGCGCAAAACACGTTTGAGCGGGCGGAGCGCAAAATGTTCGAACACGCGATAGAGGGCGCAATAGCCAAAGCCAACCTCAACGAGAGGGACATAGACGCGTTGATCGCGGGAGACCTGCTCAATCAAATCGTATCCGCGTCCTTTGCCGCAAAGAAATGCCACACGGGATTTTTGGGGATATACAACGCCTGCGCGACGTTCGCCGAAAGTTTGCTTGTCGGCTCGGCTATGCTCAACAACGGATTGGAAAACGTGTTGTGCGCCGCGGGCAGTCACTTTTCCACGGCGGAAAGGCAGTACCGTTACCCGTTGGAGTTGGGCGTGCTGCGTTCCCCCGTGACGCAGTGGACGGCTACGGGTGTGGGCGCGACGGTGCTTTCAAACCGTTCGGACAGGCGTGTTCCGCGAGTGACGCGCGGCACGATCGGGCGCGTGATAGACTACGGCGTTATGGACGTAAACAATATGGGCGCGGCAATGGCGCCTTCGGCGTGCGATACGCTGGTTACGTTTTTCAAAGATACGCAGACTCAACCGTCCGATTACGACGTAATTTACACGGGCGACCTCGGCAAGTTGGGCAGCGACATTCTGATGGACTTGACCGCGCAGGAGGGCTACGACGTATCCGAGCAACTTCACGACTGCGGCGCGTCGCTCTATTGGGACGAACAGCAAACTTACCAAGGCGGCAGCGGCGCGGCTTGCTCGGCGTTGGTGTTCAACGCGGTGCTGTTGGGCAGACTTCGGCGCGGAGAGTATAAAAAAATTCTGCTTGCGGGGACGGGCGCGCTGATGAGCCCGACTACCGCTTTCCAAGGGGACAGTATCCCCGCCATAACGCATCTTGTGGAGGTAACAGCCTGATGGAAATGTTTCTGATGTTTGTAAAAGCGTTCGTTGTCGGCGGCGCGATATGCCTGATAGGGCAGATAATCATCAATTTTACTCACCTTACAAACGGGAAAATTCTCGTGTTGTTCCTTATCGCGGGGGCGGTACTCGAAGGCTTCGGTCTGTACGGCAAACTTGTGGAATTTGCAGGGGCGGGCGCGAGCGTTCCCATTTCCGGGTTCGGGTATGCGCTTGTGAGAGGCGCGGTGCAGGCGGCAAAACAGGACGGCGTTTACGGCGCGCTTACGGGAGGTCTTGCCGCGTGCGCAACGGGGGTTAGCATAGCCATTGTTTCGGGGTATCTTGTGGCGGTGCTGTTCCGCCCGCGAACGAAAAAGAAATAGTAACTTTTGTCTGCCGACGGGAATATAATGCTAAAAAAGGCAGAATATGGCAAAGTATTCCGTTGTCGGCGCAAAAACAAAATACAAAAAGGGTAGCAAACGGCGCAAATTCGCAATTGCGCTGACTTTGCTCGCGTTGTGCGCGATACTCTTTGCCTTGTACTTTTACCGTCGATCGATGAATCCAATCATTCTCGACATTGCGCAAACAAGGCTCAAAGCGGAGACGACGCTCGCGGTAAACGAGGCGGTATGCGCCGTGCTTGCCGATGAAACGGACTACTCGCGCTTCGTCACTGTGGAAAAAAACGACCAAAACGACGTTGTGATGCTTTCCGCAAACAGCGCCCTCGTAAATACGCTTGCGCGCAGTACCGCGATACTCACCCAAAAGAAAATCGAGCAACTGAAATCGTTTGTAGTCGATATTCCCATCGGTACGCTGTCGGGGATACCTCTTTTGTCGGAATTGGGCGACTCCGTATGCGTAACGGTTTCTCCAATCGGAAACGTAAACTGCACGTTTACTTCCGCATTCGAAACGGCGGGGATAAATCAGACTCTGCACCGAATTTACATAAACGTGGTGTGCAAAGTGGACCTCATTATGCCGACGATGCACGCCGAGGTGGAAACGAATACGCCCATATTGCTTTGCGAAAGTCTGATTCTCGGAAAAGTCCCCAATACTTTTTTGCAGGGAGGGTTGCTACTCGGCTCGTCGTAAAAAAAAGCTCGGCAACTGTTTTGAGTTGCAGAGCGTTGAAATTTGTGCTGAAAACGTTGAAATCAAATCTGACTCAGCCCCAACAGGTAGTCTGCCGTAACGTTGAAATATTTCGCTATCTTTACTATCGAATCGCAGTCCGGCTCGCGTAAGCCCGATTCCCAAGCGCTTATCGCCTGATTGCTGAATCCCAATATCTCTCCGAGACGGCGTTGGGATATTCTTTGCTCCAACCTAAGTTCTTTGATTTTTGTTCCGAGTTCATTGTTTTTCATAAAAAGAAAATTACCTCAATTTTCCCACATTTTGTTGACTTCCCACAAAACGTGGGATATAATACTGTATGTACGGTTGGAAAAACTTATGAAAAAATTTTTGCAATTTGTTTTCAATTTCTTCTGGGTGTTGATAGTGGGGATATCCTCCGCAATATCCAGCGCGCTTACGGGAGTCGCTTGCCTGGTGACGATTGTCGGCATACCTTTCGGTTTGCAGCATTTCAAGTTTATTCCGCTTGTATTTGCGCCCGCGGGGAAAACGGTAATAGATCATTACGGCTCGCACCCCGTTATGAATACCCTTTGGTTGTTGTTCGGAGGCTTGGCGATGACCCTTTTGTACGGATTGCTGGGCTGTGTTTGCATAATCACCGTGATAGGTATACCTTTGGGATTGCAGTTGTTCAAAATTGCAGGTTTCAATTTTGCGCCGTTTGGCGTGGAAATAGTGAAAGAAAATCAATTTTCTTCCAACAGAAACACTTATTACGATTATCTCCTGTTGGGTAAAAAAATCGTCGCCAATCCCGACGTCGCAGTCGGTCAAAAAGAGGACGGAACACCCCTCACGATAAAAGAATATTTTGCTCAATTTGCAAATCAATACGGTGATTTTTCCGCCAAATGGAGTAAATACTTCAAACTTCATACTGTCATTCTGCCTGTGTTGGATTTTGTGGTGTTTATGGTCGCCGGTACGTTATATTATGCTAATTTCCTTTTTATCTACGCATTGCCGATTCTTTTTGCAGTGGCAATTTTAATACCCACTTATGTGTTAAATAAAAAATATATGCCACCGTTAAAAGAATACAAACAATTTGACAGTCTTTATCTGCCTTCGTTGATGAATTATTTCGAGGGCGATATGTCCAAAGGAAGGGTACAAAAATTTACCGTTTACAAGACGGATAACGTCTGGGCGGGAATCTATAAGAAATTTTACGACAACAAAAGCGATTAAAAAGAGGGAAAAATTATGAAAAAATTTCTGCAATTTGTTTTCAATTTCTTCTGGGTGCTGATAGTGGGGATATCCTCCGCTATATCCAGCGCGCTTACGGGAGTCGCTTGCCTGGTGACTATCGTCGGCATACCTTTCGGTTTGCAGCACTTCAAGTTTATTCCGCTTGTATTTGCGCCCGCGGGAAAAACGGTAATAAATCATTACGGCTCGCACCCCGTTATGAATACTTTTTGGTTGTTGTTCGGAGGGCTGGCAACAAGCATTTTGTACATTTTGTTGAGCCTTGTTTGCGGGATAACAATAATAGGTATACCTTTGGCGTCTCAACTGTTGAAAATCGCCAAATTTAATTTCGCACCGTTTGGCGTGGAAATAGTGGGAGAAAACGAATTTACTTCCAAACGTAACACGAATCACGACTGCCTGCTTGTGGGACGAAGAATTGTCGCCAATCCGGACGTGGTCCTCGTTCAAAAAGAGGACGGCACGTCCTTAACCGCGAGAGAATATTTTGCTCCGTTAGCCGAAAAGTACAACAATTTTTTGCCTGTATACAAAAAATACGTGAAATATAACATAGTTGGATTCATCTTCGGTATTATTATGTTGATTTTGGCAATTGTTTTCCTCACTACGATGGATTATTTGCTGGGGCAGGAAATCATAGAGCAACAGCAATATGATAGCATTATGCTGTATGCACTCTTTGCTTTGATTTTGTGTATGATTGTATTATTGATAGGCCACAATAAATTTATATCACAATTTTCAGATTTCTGCAAATTGGACAATCAATACATAGCGCCGTTGACTCACTATTTTGAGGGGAATATGTCCGCAGGAAGCATAAAAAAGTATACCATCAGCGGCGGTTACAGGTTTAGTTCCGACAACGTATGGGCAGGAGTATACAGGGAACTGTACGCAAAAGAAAACAAGTAATTGTAATAGTAACAGAACTTGTCAAAGCGACGGCTTGCGAGCGCCCACGTTGCGCCGAAGCAGCCGTCGCTTTCGGTATTGACGCTGCCGCGCAAAAATTTGCTGCGGATACAATTGTTTTGCGCTATATTTAACTCAAAAACTGTTGTCAAACGCAATATTTTTTGCTATACTAAATACAAACGTTGACGAAGCACAAGAGTTTGCGATCAACGCATTTTCAGCGAACGGGGGATGGTGCAAGCCCCGTATGCGCGCAAAAAGATATTCCCTTCCGAGTTCAAACGGTGAAAGCAAAGTAGCCGCTTGCGGGTTGTTTCCGTTAGCAAACATCAAAGGAGAGACTCTGTCTCTTGAATTAGGTGGTACCGCGACAAATTTTATCGCCCTAAGCATTTCGCTTGGGGCTTTTTTTAGGAGATAAATATGGAAGATTTGATTGAAGCGATCAAACTGAAATTCGATCTTGCGTCGAAGAGCAGTCTCGGCGGAGCGGAATTGCAGCAAATGAGAGCAAAATACCTCGGCAAGTCGGGAGAGGTTACTGATTTGTTGAAAAAAATCAAGGACCTGCCGCCCGAAGAACGCCCCGCGTTCGGCGCAAAGGTGAACGAACTGCGCAAATATCTGGAAGACAGGTTTGCCGCGTTAGCCGAGGAAAGCAAGGCGGAAGAAATGCGCCTGAGTTTGCAAAGGGAGCGCGTGGATATAAGTCTCACGTCCTGCCCGTCGCGCGGCGCGCTGCACCCCGTTACCCTTGTGGAAAAGCAGATATGCGACCTGATGGAAGCGATGGGCTTCGAAGTGCTGAGCGGTCCTGAAATAGAAACGGACTACTACAATTTCCGCGCGCTGAACATTCCCGAAGATCACCCCGCGCGGGATATGCAGGACACTTTCTACGTGACGGAAAACATTTTGCTGCGCACGCAGACTTCGGCAATGCAGGCGAGAGTGATGGAACGCCGCAAACCCCCGTTGAAGATCGTTTGCCCCGGCAAGGTGTTTCGCTCGGACAACGACGCTTCTCACTCGCCCGTGTTTCATCAGATAGAGGGCTTGGCTGTGGACAAAAACATCACGCTGTGCGACTTGAAAGGGACGTTGAGTTACATCGCCGAAAATCTTTTCGGACCGCAAACGAAGGTGCGTTTCCGTCCCTCGTTCTTCCCCTTTACCGAACCGAGTGTAGAGGTGGACGTAACTTGCAGTAACTGCGGCGGAAAAGGCTGTTCCCTCTGCAAGGGTACGGGCTGGATAGAACTGCTCGGCGCGGGAATGGTGCACCCCAACGTGTTGGAAAACTGCGGTATCGACAGCGGCAAATACAGCGGATACGCTTTCGGTATCGGTATGGACCGCGTGGCTATGATCAAGTACGGAATACCCGACATCAGACTGTTTTTTGAAAACGACCAGCGTTTTCTCAAACAATTCGGAAAATAGGAGAGCGCAAAGATGAAAATACCTCTTTCTTGGATAAAAGATTTCGTGGACGTTGACGTAGACGTGCAGACGTTGTGCGACAAAATGGTAAATATCGGTTTGGAAATCGAGAGCGTTACCTATCTCGGCGAACACGTTACCAACGTAAAAGTGTGCAGAATCGAGCAAATCGTTCAGCACCCCAACGCGGAAAGATTGCTTTGCTGCAAAGTAGACGTCGGCGGCGAAATCATTCCCATAGTTACCAACGATCACCACGTAAAGGTCGGCGACAAAGTGCCCGTCGCTTTGCACGGCGCAAACCTTGCCAACGGCTTGCACATCACAAAGGACAAAATGCGCGGCGAAGAATCGTGGGGAATGTTTTGCGGAGCGGAAGAATTGGGCATAAACGGCGATATGTATCCCAACGCCGAACGCGACGGAGTGCTTGTCCTCAGCGAAAACGCAGTCGTTGGAGCGGATATACGCGGCGAAGTGGGTATCGACGACTACGTGCTGGACGTAAGCGTCACCGCCAACAGGCAGGATTGCAACAGCGTGCTGGGACTTGCCCGCGAAGTTGCCGTCGCCCTCGGAAAAACCTGCCGCGAACCGCAAACCGACTACACGGAAGAGAGCGTTTGCACGTCCGACCTCGTGTCCGTAAGCGTTGAAGCAACGGATATCTGCAAGGGCTACTTTATGCAAGGCGTAACGGACGTGGTTATCGGCAAATCTCCCGTTTGGCTTACGTCGCGGCTTGCGAAAGTGGGCTTGCACGGAATCAACAACATCGTAGACATCACCAACTACGTGTTGTTTGAAATAGGACAGCCTATGCACGCGTTCGACCGCAAAGATATAAACGGCGGACAAATAGCGGTGCGCAGAGCATTTGACGGGGAGAAAATCGTTTTGCTGGACGGCAAAGAGTACGCACTTTGCAACGACGATCTTGTAATTGCCGACAAAGAGCGCGCGGTGGGTCTTGCGGGAATTATGGGCGGAGAAAATTCCGAAATCAAATGGGACACCAATTGCGTTTTGTTCGAATCCGCTACGTTTGCGCGTATGAACGTACGCCGTACGGGACACCGTCTCGGGTTGCGTTCCGATTCGTCGGCGCGTTTCGAAAAGGGTATAGAGACCTACACGAATGATCTCGGTTTGTCCCGCGCGCTGCACCTTGTGCAAGCGCTCGGCTGCGGCAAAATTACGCGCGGTCGTATCTCTGTCGGAGAGGTGGCGCAAAGCCGCTCGGTTTCTTTTGACAAACGCCGCATAGCCAAATTGTTGGGCATAAAGATACCCGACGAACGTATTCTTTCCATATTGCGCCTGCTCAACATCGAAACCTCAATTGAGGGCAACCTCGTAAATTGCGTCATTCCTCCCTATCGCGACGACGTTTCGCGCGACTGCGACGTAGTTGAGGAACTGATACGCGTCTACGGCTACGACAACATTTCGGGGACGCTTATGGACAAGGCGCGGATAACTTGCGGAGGCAAAACGGCGGAAAGCAAGCGTATCGACGCGCTGAAAGAAGTTATGCGCGGTCTGCGTTACAACGAATGTGTGTTTTACCCCTTTGCGGGCAAAGCGCTGTTCGACAAGGCAAGCCTTTCGCCCGTGGACGAAACGAAATATATCAGATTGTTGAATCCGATAGGCGAAGAACTGTCCCTTATGAACATATCGCTTGCGCCGAATATGCTTCAATGCGCGGCGATGAATCTCGCGCGCAACAATGCCGAGTTGAGATTGTTCGAAGTGGGCAAAGCGTATCTGGCGAAACAGTTGCCCCTTACGGAGTTGCCCGTTGAGCAAAAACGTCTTTCGGTGTGCGCCACCGAGCGCGGCTTTGACGCGTTCCGCGAGGATATTTTGCAAGCGGTGCGTTCCGTCACGGACGGCGAAATTCGCCTCGTCCGCTCTCAATGCGAGTTGCTTCACCCCGGTGTGAGCGCGGACGTATTTGTAGACGGGCAGGAAATCGGTCATTTCGGAAAATTGCACCCGCAGATCGCCGAAAATTTCGACATCGCTGCGGAATGTATGTACGCCGAATTGAATTTGGACAAACTGTTTGAGTTGGCGCGGAATGAGATAAAATATCAACCGATAGCAAAATATCCCTCCGTCAGCAGAGATTTCGCGTTGCTGTGCGATGAGGATATCGCGGCGCAGGACGTTTTGAACGAATTTCTCGCACTGCCCTCTGTGGAAAGCGCGCGGTTGTTTGACGTGTACCGCGGAGAAAAACTCGGCGCAAACAAGAAAAGTCTCGCCGTAACGGTGGTGCTTCGCGACAAAAACAAGACCTTGCAGGACTCCGACATAGAAAAGCAGTGCGGCAGAGCGCTGCGTTCCCTCAAAGAGAAATACGGCGTTACACTGCGCGAACAGTGATTTCCCGATATGTCAATGCCGGAAAAACACAGAGAAATACTTGCTCCCGCAGGGGATGCGGGACAGTTGGTTGCCGCCGTCAACAACGGCTGTGACTCGGTATACTTGGGGCTGGAAAGTTTCAACGCCCGAATGAAAGCGCCCAATTTTACGCAGGAAAATCTTGCGGAATGGGTCGACTATTGCCATTTGTACGGCGTAAAAGTGTACGTCGCGCTCAATACGTCCGTAAAAAACGACGAATTTTCAAGCGCAGTCGATTTGCTTAAAAAAATTTACGTAAGCAACGCCGACGGGGTCATTGTGACGGATCTTGCGCTGATGGCGCTTGCCGCGCGTTTGCCGAAACCTTTCGACGTTGTCGCAAGCACCCAACTGAACGTTCACGACGGATACGGCGCGGAGTTTGTGAAAAAGTGCGGCGCGACGACAGTCGTGTGCGCAAGGGAGAGTTCGCTGGACGACATAGAGCAGGTAGTCGCAACGGGTATAAACACCGAATTTTTCATTCACGGCGCAACGTGCGTTTGCCAATCGGGGCAGTGCCTGTTTTCCGCAATGGTGGGCGGCAACAGCGGCAACAGAGGTTTGTGCGCGCAACCCTGCCGCAAATTGTATTTTGCCGACGGGAAAAAGGGATATTTTCTGTCCGCGCGTGATCTGTGCGGCGCGACCGTAGCCCCTCTGTTGGACAAAGCGGGCGTGTCCGTTTACAAAATAGAGGGACGAAACCGCCGTGCGGAATATGCGGGAGTGACTTCCAAGGTTTACAGAGAACTGTTTGACAACGGTTTTCGGTGCGACGAAACCAACGAGCGCGACCTTGCGGAAATTTACAACAGAGATATGTCCCGATTGAGTTACCTTGCAGGGGGCAACACGGAAATAATTTCGCCCCTCTGTCAGAGTCACGCGGGAGTTGCCGCGGCAACGGTGCAGGGCAAAGGACTGCGGTGCAGAGTCCCCGTGTGCAAGGGCGACTGTTTCAAAATTTTCGACAACGGCTCGGAAGTGTGCGGCGCAGTGGCAACGTCAAGCGGAACGGAATACGTGACGGCGGAGTTCGGCAAAGCGGTGCGGGACGGCTTGGAAGCGCGTAGGACGACTTCCGTCAAACTAAACGCGGAAATACTTTCTCGGCGCAGAACGTTGTCTGCAAAGGTTGTTTTCGAGGCGCAACCGAACGAATACGCGCGAGTGTTTGCCGAATGCGGCGGTGCGCAAGCGGAAATATTCTCCGATTACAAAATACCGTCCGCTGTGAACAGCCCGTCAACGCAATCGGAAATAGCCGAACAACTACGAAAAAGCGGCGATTCGTGTTTTACTATTTGTGACATAGATATAAAAATCGGCAAGATTTTCCTTGCAAAGTCGCAAATAAACGCTCTGCGCAGGCAGGTGTTGAACGAATTGAAACGGGCTGTGGTAAGACGCTACAACGAACGATTTACTTGTCGCCGCAATGCAAATTTGTCCGTCGTCGAGCCGAGCGCGCCCGCGTCAAAAGGCGGCGAGCCGATGGTTGCCGTCATCTGCAAGACGGAACAAGAACTTGAAAAGGCGAAAGAGTTTGCTCAATTGCTTATATACAAACCGTCCGAATTGTCGGAAAAGGAATTTCGCACGGCGGCGCGCTACAAAGCGTACGTGGATCTGCCGAGTTTTTACCGTTCGCAATACGTGCGAGATCTGTTTGAAAAGTTTCGTCCGTCGGTCGTGTGTCACAACGTGGGGCAGGTGGAACTTGCAAGAGTATTCGGTTCGAAGTACGTCGCGGGAAGCGGACTCAACATCTACAACGATTGGATAGCGGAACAATTCTCCGACGCGGAAACGTTTGTATATTCGCAGGAACTGACTGTTGCGGAAACGTCGCGTTTCGCAAGAAGAGACGGGCTGATTTTCGTGGACGGAAGTATTACTTTGATGAAATTGGTCCACTGTCCGTACAAATTGCTGTACGGCGAAACGAGCGGGAGAGCGTTCCGCTGCGGGGATTGCGAGAAAGTTCCGCCCATACGCTACCGCGACGAGCAGGGCAACGAATTTGCGATAGTGCGGCGCAAAGGTCAAACGTGTACTTTCGAGTTGACGAACGGGAAAAAGTTATCCGCGGCGGGCAGGCTGAAACGCCCGGGCAGGTATCTGATAGATTGCGACGAGGCGGTTGCCCGTCATTATGCCAATATCAATGCGGGCACAGACGACGGTTACGTTGAACGCGCGCCATACACAAAAGGCAGACTTTTTGACAAAGTAAACTGAAATTACTGTTGCCGTAAAAAACTATGATAAACGAAAAAACGCTTTACAAACTTCAATATTTCGACATCTTGCAGGACATCTCTGCGTTTTGCATAAGCAGTCTTGCCAAGGAGAAAACGCGAAAACTGTTGCCCGCAAACGATTTTGCAACGGCGCAACAATTGATGGAAGAGACTAAGCAGGCGTACGATCTGTTTCGTTTCGAAACGTCCTTCGATCTGTCGGTAGACGACGTTTCGGAAACCTGCGCGCTTGCACGCGTGGGCGCTTGCCTGTCTATGAAACAGTTACTGCAAGTTATGCGTGTGCTGCGTACGGCGCGGTACTTGCAAGCGTCGCTGTTGAAAGACTACGGAATAGACGTTTCTCTGCTGCAAGCAAAGGCTTACGCGCTGTATACCGACAAGCAGTTGGAAGAGGACATCGACTTTGCGATACTATCCGATGAGGAAATGAACGACAAGGCCTCCGACGAACTGTTTGCAATACGTAAGCGTATCAAAGGCATAAACGCCGACATAAAGCAAAAACTTCAAAGTTACACGAAAAACGGCGAAATGTCCAAGTACTTGCAGGACGCCATTGTGACAATGCGCGGCGACAGGTACGTCATTCCCGTCAAACAGGAATTCAAAAGTTTTGTTGCGGGAATCGTACACGACCAATCCGCCACGGGCGCGACGGTGTTCATAGAGCCGTTGGCTATCGTTCAGTTGAACAATTCGCTCAGAGAAGCGATGTTGGACGAGCGGGCGGAAATTCAACGCATTTTGCAGGCTTTTACGGACAGAATTTCTCCCGTTGCCGACCGTATCGCGGCTTCTGTGGACACGGTAACGGACGTTGACGTGATTTTTTCCAAGGTAAAATACGCATTGGAAAACAAATGCGCTTTGCCGATACTTAACGACAGGGGCGTTGTGGACTTCAAGGACGCGAGACACCCGCTTTTGGACAAACGCCGCGTTGTGCCTATCTCCGTGAAATTAGGCGACGACTACGACGTGATAGTGGTGACAGGTCCGAATACGGGCGGCAAAACCGTTACGCTCAAAACAGTGGGGCTGTTGTGCCTTATGGCAATGAGCGGACTTTTTCTGCCCTGCCGCGAAGAAAGCGTCGCGTCCTTTTTCGAGGACGTTCTTTGCGACATAGGCGACGAGCAAAGCATTGAGCAAAATCTGTCCACGTTTTCGGGGCATATATCCAATCTGAGGGATATTCTCAACACCTGCGGCAAGGGAGACCTCGTGCTGATAGACGAAGTAGGCGCGGGAACAGAACCTAACGAAGGCTCGGCTTTGGCGCTTGCTATCACGGACTGTTTGAGGAAGAGCGGCGCAAAATGCGTGATAACCACTCACTACGGCGCGCTCAAAGAATATTCGCTTTCTACGCCTCGCGTGGAAAATGCCTCTATGGAGTTCGATCTGCAAACGCTTGCTCCCACCTACCGCCTGATAATGGGCGTTCCCGGTAGTTCCAACGCGATAGCGATAGCCTCCAAACTGGGACTGCGTCAAGACGTGATAGAATTTGCGCGGGCAAACGTATCGGAGGAAAAACTTGCGTTTGAGCGCGTTTTGCAAAACGCGGACGAAATACGTAAAGAATACGAAGCCAAGTCTGCCGCAGTCGCCGAAGAATATAAAGAGTTGCAAGCGGAGAAGGAAAAAACGACAAAACTCAACGGCAGTTTGCGGGACGAACGAGAAAAACTGCTTGCAGGCTCTCGCGAGGAAGCGAAAAAAATCGTCGCCAAGGCAAAAGCGGACGCGGCGGAAATAGTGGACGAAATCAAATCGCTGCTAACGAAAGAGAATATTTCCGACAGAGACTTGTTTGCCGCGCGCAACGCCGCAAAACAACTTGACAACGTAGTCACGAAAGAACAGGCAGAGGAAAACGTAATTTTTACGGGAGATAAAATCGACTTCGACAAACTGAAAACGGGCGACGCGGTGTATTCCCGCCGATTGGGCGTACAGGCGCGCGTTGAAGAAATACGCGACAAAAATCGAATAAAGATCCGTTGCGGGGGAATAACGACGGAAGTCAAATGCGACGATCTGTACTACTGCGTTGCCGAACCCGCAAAAAAGAATCGCGTTTACGGCTGGACCAACTCGAAAACGCAACTGAATACACGCACGATCGGGACGGAAATCAACCTGATAGGCAAAACGGTGGGCGAAGCGGTAGCGGAAGTAGACGAATTTATCGACGCGGCGGTGACTTCGGGACTGAAACAAATCACCGTGATACACGGCAACGGAACGGGCAGACTGCGCACGGGATTACACGAACACTTCCGTCATCATCCAAACGTTGCTGAATTTCGTCTTGGGGTATACGGCGAGGGTGAAAGCGGCGTGACCGTTATTACGTTGAAATAACGGAATTACTACAAAAATCGGCAAAATAGAGAGTACTATTTCAAACATAGTATAGTTTCAGACACAACATAAGTCGAAAATGCCTTTGAAATGGGCATTATTGCGGCAAATAGAGGGGAAAAGAAATTGACGGCAGTACATTACTTCGACAACTGCGCAACGACGAGAGTTGACGACGACATAGCGGAACTTATCGTTCGGTTTCATACGACGGACTACTTCAATCCGTCGGCACGTAGTACGTACAGTTTGCAAATTGCAAACGAGATAACGGCGGCACGCAAAAAAATTGCCAAGTCGCTCAACGCAGGCGGCGGCGAGATATTCTTCACTTCGGGCGGCACGGAGGCGGACAATCTTGCTATCTTCGGGTCGTTGCGTGCCAAGCGCGGCAACGTTGTTGTGACCGCTTCCGAACACGCGGCGGTGTACAATGCGGTATCCGAACTTTCCAATCGCGGATACGAAGTCAGATATGCGCGCGTTTTGTCGGACGGACATATTGATAAAGACGACTTTGTTTCCAAAGTGGACGGCGAAACGTTGCTTGCGTGTTTTATGCACGTAAACAATGAGACGGGTGCGATCAACGACGTGCGACTCCTAAACACTCTTGTAAAAGCGCGCAATCCGAAAACCGTGACATTTTCCGACGGAGTGCAAGCGGTAGGAAAAATTCCCGTCAATTTGCGGCATCTGGGCGTGGATCTGTATTCATTTGCGGGACACAAAATTCATTGTTCCAAAGGTATAGGCGCATTGTATGTGCGCGACGGATTCAGACTTGCGCCGACTGTTTTCGGAGGCGGACAGGAAAAAGGCATTCGCTCGGGCACGGAATACGTGGGCGGCATTGCGGCGTTGTCCGTTGCCGTTGAGAGAGCGGTGGCAAACGTTGAGCGAAACGCCGAAACTTTTACGCGGTACAAGCAAATAATACGCGACGGACTGAGCGGTATAACTTCTTGGAGGGAAAACTGCCAGCGCGACGCGTCGCCTGCGATTATGTCGTTGGCGTTTGCCGACATAAGAGGCGAAGTGCTATTGCGTATGCTCGAAAGCGACGGCATTGTGATAGGCACGGGTTCGGCTTGCAGTTCCAAGAAAAAACAAAGCCGAATCGCAAAAGCAATAGGTCTCGACGACAATTATGCGGAAGGAATAGTGCGTATCAGTTTTTCCAAATACAACACCGAGGAAGAAGTGCGCTTGCTCGCCGAAAAGTTGGCTAAATACGTTGTAGAACTGCGCAGCACTATGCTCGGTTAGCAAAACGGACAAAAAAAGAGGGCAAAATGAAAGTTATCATCATCAGATACTCAGAGATACATCTCAAAGGCAACAACAGAGAATTTTTCGAAAGCGCGCTTGTATCCAATATCAAGACGGTTTTGCGAGATTTCCAATACGAATTTTCTCGCAGTAACGCGCGTTACGTAATACGCAATTTCGACGAAACGCGTTTGGAAGATATGATAGACGCAATAAAAAACGTTTTCGGCGTACATTCGCTTAGCGTTGCGGAAGAAGTTCCGTCCGACCTGAAATTTATTTCCGCCGCGGCGGTAAATATCGCGCCGGTAAGCGGCACTTTCAAAGTGAACACCAACCGCGCCGACAAACGTTTTCCGATGACCTCTATGCAGGTTTCGGCGGAGGTGGGCGGAGACATTTTGCAGGCGCACCCCGATTTGAAAGTGGATTTGTACGAACCCGACAACGTTGTCTCCGTGGATATTCGCGAAAACGGCAAAACTTTCGTGTACGCGGACACAATAAAAGCGGTAAACGGTATGCCCGTGGGCACTGGCGGCAAAGGAGTGGTGATGCTTTCCGGAGGTATCGACAGCCCCGTAGCCGCGTATATGATGGCAAAACGCGGAATGACGTTGCGCGCGATACACTTTCACAGTTTTCCGTATACGAGTATGCAAGCAAAGCAAAAAGTGCTGGATCTTGCGCGCATAGTCAAAAAGTACGCCTTGCATTTGACGGTGGACGTGGTACGTTTTACCGAAATACAAACAGCCATACACGAAAAATGTCCTGAGGAATATATGATAACCATTATGCGCCGTTTTATGATGCGCATAGCGGAGCGTATTGCAAGAATGCACGGTGCGGGCGCAGTTATCACGGGAGAAAGCCTCGGACAGGTGGCAAGTCAGACGTTGGAAAGCATCACCAGCACCAATTCCGTAGCAACTATACCCGTTTTTCGTCCGCTTATCGGCTTCGACAAAGACGAGATAATCGAAATCGCGCAAAAAATCGGCACGTTTGAAACGTCCATATTGCCCTACGAGGACTGTTGTACGATATTTTTGCCCAAACGTCCGGTGACAAAGCCGCGAATCGAAAACGTATTGAAGGTGGAAAGCGCCTTGAACGTGTCGGCACTTATTGACGAGGCGCTTGCAAACGTCGAAACAATTACCGTGTAGAGGGTTTTGTGCGATTTTCTTTGATTTGCGCCAATGCGTAAACGGTTATGCCGGCGGCAATAAAAAAGATACCGAAAAAAACAAAAATTATTGACAAAATTACAGAGGGGGGGGGGTATAATAGAGTTACTAAGTGATTAAGGAGTTAGCAGATAAATAATGAAAAAAATAATTTCGGCAATAATTCTCTTAATAATATTTTGTTTAGGTGTGGTAGTTTTTGCGGGTTGTCAAAGAACAGAAGACGATCTTCCACGCAAAAGATTACCGGAATATGAAAGCGGGTATTTCAGATATGCCGTGGATACATGGCCGAGCGGCAAACAAAAAGCATATTTGATTGGGCTTACGGAAAGCGGAATGCAGCAAACCGAACTTATTTATCCCGACACGATAGATGGTTACGCGGTTTACGGCATTGGATATGAGTTCGATACGGGGTTTTTTCAAATTTCCGTCGGCGAAATTTATAGCGATAATTTGCAAAAATTTTTTATGCCGACTGAACCGATAGAAATGGGGCGTGTACTCGGAACAGTCGGTAGCATAGAAGATGATATAAGAATTGTTTATTGGGGTAATAGTTTTGGAAATAGTAGCTTATTAGATGCCTCCAATCCTATTTACGGATATAATTTGTATGTTGAAAAATACGAATTTCTTATACAAATCAATCTGAAATTTTCGATTGCCAATGTGTCTTATATGTACAATTATGACAATGCACCGAATGACGGATATTATTGGGTGGATAGTTATGATGAAAGCCTAATAACATTTATACCGCCCGAACCGACAAGAGACGGTTATACGTTTGGCGGATGGTATAAGGATTCGGAATGTACCGATATCTGGAATTTTGATACGGATATTACGGGAAAGGAAATTTTAGTTGACCGAAGTGAAGCCTTTAATTACGAAGCGTTTATCGAGCATTATGTAAAGATAGATTACAGCGGTATTTCTCTATATGCAAAGTGGATTGAAGTATGATACATCGCCAATATTTTTATAGATAGTGATGCGAAGTCCGTACGTTGCGCCCAATTTGGCACAAACGACGAAAATATTGCGCCGTTTCCAAGAAAAATCAGTTTTCTGCCGATCAACGGCGCGCGCATTATAATTTTCAATAAAATGTCTCCATTACGTTAAGCGGAAGCAAAATCGACGATTTAATTATTTTCCTGTCCGTAGCAAAATTTTTACGGCAAGCACGCCGATAACTATTCAAAAAAAGAGAGCCGCCGAAAACGGCGACTCGTCAAATTTGCTAATTGCAATCTCTTAATACTGTCTGTACAAAACGTCGTAAAAGCCCACGAACAACGGAACAAGTATAGCGATACCCATCGGAATGAATATGCTGCGCGAAGTTTGAGCGAAGTCAATAAATTCGACGTTGCAAAGCGCGCTTATACCGACCGAACCGAGAATGATTATCGCGCAGACGGTGCAGGCGATGATCATTGACAACTTAAAGTTGAATGCGGGTTTGTTTTTGCGGGTGGGATCGACAATTGCGTAAATTGTGAACCCAATGGGTACGAGCGCCAACACGGCAAGCGTCACCACAAAAGGTATCCAAAGCCCGCCCGACATAGAACAAAGCGCAAATATCCCGAAGTAGACGAAGGCTACCGCGTAAGTAAGCCAAGAAGTCTCGCAGAGTACTTTCGTCATAGGTATAAGCATCTTTGACTTGTAAGTTGCCGTTGCGTGGTTGTAAATGCGAAGCCGTATTCCCTCTTTGGCAAGGCTGTCGGCTACGTCCTCCAATGCGGCGTGTCTGTCCTCGTAGTAAGCGGTGGTGACGACGGTTTCGGTCGTTTCCTGCTGCATACCGTCGAGTTGATCGCCGATTATGTTGTTGAGAACGTGCTGATAGTTTTCGCCGTCGTTTGCCGATTGTCTCTCGGATACTTCGCGCGCACGCTCGTCGAAATCCTGAATGAAAACATCCGCGTTGTCCTGATTGACTTCGAAACGAGAAAGATCGTCCTGCGTTTGCGATACCGTTTGAGTTTCCGTTTCGGTTTGAACGGGCGGCTCTTCCTCTTCGTCGAGTTGTTCGAGAACGTCCTCGTCCTCTTCCTCGGCAACGCTGTCGGAGACGGTCTGCTGAACCGTTTGTTGAGGCGCGGGGGCGGCTTCTTCCGAAGTCTCTTCGCTTATTCCCGAAAGTTCTTTGAGACGGCGAGATATCTCGTCCTGTTCTTCCATCTCCTCGCGATAGCGATCGTTCTTTGCGCGCTTCGGACTTCTGCGCCCGAACAGCGGTGTGGCTTCTTCCTGCGATATTTCCGAACCTTCCGCCGTGCCGTCCACAAGATCGCTCAGCACGCTGCGTTGATACTGCCATTCGGAAATAAACTGTTCGCAGTTGGCTTTGCCCGTCTTGGTGAGAGCGTAGTAGCGGCGGCGGCCGCCGTTGGAATTTTCGCCCCAATAGGATACGATCAGGTCATCTTCCTCCAACCTTTTGAGGTAGGAGTAGAGCGTGGGTTGTTTTATTTCGTAACGGTTGCTTGTGCGTTCCTTGATTTCTTTTGCAATTTCGTAACCGTATTTGTTGCCGTTGTACAGCGAACACAAAATTATGGTTTCGATGTTGCCTTTCAAAAAGGTAAAATCACCGCTCATATTGACCTCCTTGCGAATATTGTAGAATATATGTACAAAAATGTCAATATTTTAAAATACTATTTGTGACATAGTATTAAAAATAAACAGCCGAAAGGTGCTTTTTGACAATAAAATTGCAGAATTTGTAAAAGAAATCAAATATTTTCAGCAAAAGGACGTTACACTTTTGACTATGAAAGTGGAGTTGACAAGGACGCTCAGGCGCGTGGTAAAACTGAAAGTAGAGGCGGGCGTGCTGAAAGTGACGGCGTACGCCTTTATGTCAGACAAGCGCATAAAACAAGTTATCGCCGACAATATGGGCTGGATAAAGTCGCAAAAAAAGGAGAATCCGCCCGTATTGACGCAAAACAACAAACCCGAAGTAAATTACGCGCAAGCGGGTCGCTACGTAAAACCTATTGCCGAGGAAAGGAATCTGCCCGTACGCGACGACAAAAAAGACATAATAAACGGATACAAGACCATTTTGAACGGCAACGTCGTAAACGTGCGTTCGGCGATTGGAAACAAAAGTTACCTGGAAAAAGACGTGTTGTTCATTTCCGAAAAGCATTTTTCCGACAGGGACGCGCGCCTAAAAGCCGTCAAAAATTTTTTGAAAAGAGTTGCAGAGGAGCGTGTGGCTGAGGAAGTTGCGGCATTTGGAAGCGCCGTTTCCCTTTGTCCCGTAAAAATAGAATTCAGAGACAACGCCGACTTTTGGGTGAAGTGCTCGCTTGCGGCGAGCAGATCCCTTTGCTTTGACTTTCGTCTGGCGCAACTTCCGCCCGATTTGCGGCGATACGTGATTGCGCACGGATTTGCACATTTCGAACATACGCTGCACGACGAAGGTTTTTGGGAGTTTGTTTCGAATGCAGTTCCAGACTATCGCGAGTGCGACCGTCTTTTGGAAAAATACAGCATATTAAAAAATCTGTAAAATACGTACAAATTCCAACATAGCCCGTGACTTAGAGCGAAGAAACCGAGTATGTCTTGAAATACGTCTATCTGCATTTACAAACTCTGCTTGTGTTAGTTCCTTGCGGAAAGTTGTTAAAAGCATAATTCCAATACTAAATTTGGTTTTGAAAAATCACTAAAATTCGCACAAATTTCAACGTATAGCACGTACTTCGAGTGAAGAAATAGGGTGCGTTTTGAGAAACGTATGTTTATATTAACAAATTTCGCGCGTAATTGCTATTCGGGACATTGTTCAAAGCTAAATTACAATACTAAACTTTTAGCACATACTTCGAGTCAAAAAAAAAGAGTACGTTTTGGAATACGTGTATTTGCATTTACAAACTCTGCTTGTGTTAGTTCCTTGCGGGAAGTTGTTAAAAACATAATTCCAATACTAAACTTTATTTTGCGTTTTATTCTCGGCAAAAACTTCACTCTGCAAGAACTCGTTTCAAAAGAGCGGCAGTAGAACACCCGAAAACAAAAATTTGACTTTTGTTCTCGCAGACTTTGAAAAAACAGTCCCGAAAACAAACGGGACTGCGTTTACGTAAACAATATCAGAAACGTTTTATGCAACCGACTACCTTACCGATAATGGCGGGATCTTCGTCGGGAGGAATCACTATGTCGTCCAGCCGACTGTTTTCCGGGTGCAACACAAGATTGGGCGATAGTGCGGCGAGGCGTTTTACGGTGGCTTTCTCCTGCCACAACGCCACGACTAAGTCGCCTACGTCGGCAGAACTCTGCGATTGTACGACCACAAAATCACCGTCGGAGATACCGACGTCGATCATACTGTCCCCTTCCACGCGCAACATAAACAGGTCTTTGCCGGAAAAAATATCCTGAGGCAATGGAAATTCGCCCTCGATATTTTCCACGGCAAGTATGCCTGTGCCTGCGCTTACGTTGCCGACAAGCGGCACATAGTTGGATTGTACCCGCGATTGCGTGACGGAAAAGGCGCGTTTCTTGTTGGCGTCCTGCGAAATGAGACCGCGATTACGCAATTTTTCCAGATAGTAGTGTACCGTGGAGGTGGATTTAATTCCGAATTTCTGTCCAATCTCACGCACGGAGGGCGGAAAACCGTTGTCATCGACGAATCTTCTGATGAATTTGTATATTTTCTCTACTCGGATCTCCCCTTTTTTCATACGTTTATTGTAGCACGTTTTTTCTTTTTGCGCAATACAAAAACAAACAATTGTTCTAAAAATGTTTCCGCTTACAAAGAGACGTATTTTGCTATCGCTCCGACGTATTTTTTCGACAGAACGGCTTTTATCCTTACGCCTGCGTCATCGTACGACACGTCAAGGCAGTTCGCACCGTATTTGTTCAGTTCCGACAGCAGTTTTGCGCTTTCCGTGTGAGCGGCACGAAGCGACACGACGGCATATTTTTCCGAAACGTACCGAGCGATAATTTCCGAAAGCACGTCAACGTTTTTCCCCGTGAGCGCGGACACGAATACGGACGTTACCGAATCGCCGAAGGCTGCCCTGCCCATCGCTTCGGATGTCAGTTTGTCACACTTGTTGTAAACGCGCACAAGCGGTGCAAAAGCGCCGATCTCGGCGAGGGTGCGCTCGGTGACCTCTATGTGCTGCGCAACGTTTTCGTCGGAGGCGTCGCATACGTTCAGCAACAAATCTGCGCGCGTTGCCTCCTCCAACGTTGACTTGAAAGCATTGAGCAATGCGTGCGGTAAATCGTTGATAAACCCGACCGTGTCGCAAAGCAAAATTTCCACCCCATTATCCATTTTTATACGTCTGACGGTGGTGTCGAGCGTTGCAAAAAGTTTGTCGTCCGCATAAACTTGCGCCTGTGTCAGACGGTTGAAAAGGGTAGATTTCCCCGCATTGGTGTAGCCGACGAGAGCCACTGTAAACACTCCGTTTTCCTCGCGGCGTTTACGAGTTAACTCGCGCCGTTTTTCTATCTCGTTCAATTCTCTGCGCAATCGGTAAATTCGTTCGCGGGCGACGCGCTTGTTTGTTTCCAACTTGGTTTCGCCCGGACCTCGCGTGCCTATTCCTGCGCCCTGCCGTGAAAAGTCGCCGCTCGGCTTGGTGGCGAGGTTGTAGGTGAGTTGAGCCAATTCCACCTGTTTTTTTCCTTCTGCGGAGGTGGCGCGCAGCGCGAAGATGTCCAATATCAAGTCGATTTTGTCTATTACGTCGCAGTTCAATTCCTTTTTGAGGACGGTGCGCTGCGTTGCGCTCAACCGACAGGAAAAAATCACCACGTCGATATCGTCACGGCAATCCAACGCGCTTTTCAACTCTTCGAGTTTGCCTTTGCCAACTACTGTTTCGGGGTCGACGCTGCTGCGCTTTTGCGTACATTGCAGTTTTACTTCACCTTGCGCGGTACGGATAAGTTCGGTAAGTTCGTAAATATCCTGTTCGGCATTGCTGTCCGGTAATTCCACGTACATCAACGCAACGTTTTCTATCTTTATATCCATATTTATTCTCCGTCGTCGTCCGTCGGCGTGCGCCTGAGACTGATTTTCGTACTTGCATTGCGCCGAATGTCCTCGGTGATCGCCGCATAGTGGCGTTTGGTAGTGTTGACGTCCTTGTGTCCGAGAACGTCGGCAACTACGTAAATGTCCCCCGTGTTGCGGTAGAGTTGCGTACCGAAAGTGGAGCGCAGTTTGTGAGGCGTGATATGTTTCAGCGGCGTAGCGACAAGGCTGTATTTTTTTACAATGTTTTCTACCGCGCGAGTGGTTATGCGCCTTTTTTGCAGGGAAAGGAAAAGCGCGGGCTCGTCTTTTACAGTGCTGTCGGCAACGCGGCGGCAGTAGTAATCGTACAAGTATCCGGCAATTTCTTCCGAAAAATACAAAATAACCCTCGCGCCGCCTTTGCGCGTAACGACAAAACTCAGATCGTCGAAATTGACGTCGTCTATATCTATTCCGACAAGTTCGCTTACGCGTATGCCCGTCCCGAGGAGCAGACTTACCATTGCCAGATCGCGAATACGGGTGTTTTCCTGGTATTTTTGCTGGCGTTCGGTGAGCCCTTCGCCTGTGTCCACGACGTCGAGCATAGTTTCTATTTCGTTGCCGTCAAGTCGGATAATTTCTTTCTCGCGCAATTTGGGAGTGTCTACGGATGCGGTGGGGTTGTAGCGAATTATTTGCTTCTTTTCGAAATATTTCACCATAGAGCGTATAGCGGCAAGTTTTCTGCTTTTTCCGCGCGCGCCGTTTTTGACAATGTTGCCGTCCTTGCGGTATATCTCGACGTAACTAAGATACGCCTCGATTTCAAAGGGGGACAGCGATTCGATGTCGTGAGGAGTGATTTCCTTGGACGATTTGCCCTTGAAACGGGAAATTTTCGTCACGAGATAGTTGAAAAACGTGCGTATGTCGTAGCCGTAGTTCAACCTCGTAAGCGTTGTTGTGTTAGCGGATATACCGACGAAGTATTCACGACAGAAGTCGGGCAGATCCTCATCGAGTATTTTGTCCAATTTTTCGAGATTTTCGGCGTCTCTGTTGTTGAAATAGGTTTGACTCACGGTGTTGTTCTCCTTTTTATATGTTCTGACGGCGAGCGGCGGTGTAACAGGGGATTCAACGAAACGCGAATGCCCGTTTTTTCTACGTCGCAAAAAATTTTCTGTTTGAAATGCGGTTTGCAGGTGAGAAATTGATTGAAATTCTGCCTTTTCGCCCGTATTTTCGTCTAATTTTATATATTTTGTTTGTTGTCAACTATATTATAACGCTAATCTATTCGTAAAGCAAATATTTTGCGAATAATTTTTACATAAAATTTGACGGTATCAAAGGGTGGTGTAGCAGGGTTGACATTGAAACATCATTTTGTCACACTGTTTGCAAAACAATCACGTTTGAAATTGTCAAAAGGAATAGTGCAATATGGCTTTTGGAAGTTTCAAAACAAATATGTCGCCAGTTTACAGATAGCGATTGAGCATAACCGCATTGCTCGCGCAAAATATTCGGAGGTTTGGCGCTTTGATATCCCTTGTTATGTGTGTTTTGCCCGTTGTGGTGTACAAAGCATATCCAAGCAATGAGACTGCATAAAGAGCAATTGAACGGTACAAAACAATAAAGTCAACGAATCTTAAACAAGTCTTTATTTGCTGCTTTTTTTTCAAAGTCTGTGCTAATAGAAGTCAATTTTTTGTTTTCCGGGGTGCTACTGTTCTCTTTGAAAAGAGTTTTTTACAAGGTAAAAGTTTTTGCCGAGAATAAAACTTAAAATAAAGTTTAGTATTGAATATGCTTTGAGCAACTTCCCGCGAGGAACTATTACGAGTTAGTTTGTAAATGCAAGTACACGTTCCAAAACGTACTCTCTATTTCTTCGCTGATTGAAAATAAAATCAGAGACGTCTTAGTAGAGCGTAATCTTCAAATGAGATTGCGTACTAATTATTTTGTTAAGTAGTACGTGAAATTACTATAATTATCAAAATTTGAAGGCGAGCAGTCGTACACCTTTTATAGAATGACTATTAACTTATATTAACACCGGCTAAGAACCGATCGCCGTAAATGTAGTGCAAAAAGGCGCTACCGAATATTATCTCCTCCGGAAGCGCTGATGTGTCACGCTGAAAATTCGAGTTTGAACTTTTTTGCTCGGTCTGACTGAAAATTCTGTTAGGGGCGGTGCAATTCGGTTGCTGTTGTTACAAAGAGTTTCACATTTGGTGGGGCGAGAATCTCAGCTGATTGCTCTTTGACGGCAATGTCGTTGCCAAAATTTATCTCTCTTAATGGTTACAGCACGGCTCTGTATTGACAAGAATTTCAACGGCAAAAGATGCGGCGCGAATAGTTTTTTGATGTATGAGGCATAAGCACACTAATACATATCTATTCGCAAAAGGCAGCTTTTGCGAATAGATATGGGTAAAAAAGCGATTTTTGAGAGTGGTTTTGCTTCTGAAACGTCCGAAATTATTCTTTATAAAATAAATTATCAAATATTCCTTTACAACGGACTATGAACTGCCTCGCCTTCAAATTTTGATAATTCTATGTAATTCACTTTATTACTCTTAAACAAAACAATTATTTCGTGTTCAAATCTTTATTGTCGATTTACTGCGCTCTAACGACTTATCTGATTTTATTTTGTGCTGCTTTGTTATCATTTTAATCCGTTTGAATTTTATGTTTAATAAAAATATCCGTAACAAAAAATTTATTCGCTGCCGTTAAAGCGACGCTTCGAAAAATCATCAACTTCTTCTCGCACTTAGTACAAAATTCTGTTAAAACGTCTTTGTGAGACAGTTTGGAAAGCTGAAAACTTCTTTTAAAATCTTGATTCTTCTCGCGCTTTTGCTTAGCCAAATAATCTTATAAAATCACAACGTTGTTTTTTTAATGCTAAAAAGGACGTAAAGCATTTACGAAATTAATTACATCACTTTTTTTGAGTAAATTGAATGCTAAGATATTTTTGATAAATTTTTGTCGCGACTCCGAGTGAAACAACGATTCGACGAAATCAAAAAAACTTGTAACGGTCTTTATCGACGGTTTTCATAAAAATGTAAATACGACTTTCTTTATAACTTAAAAATTTTGTTAAAAGTTCCGCTAAACCTCTTTTAGAGACATAAGAAAAACTTCAATTTTTTTTAATTACGAATTCGGCGCTTTTTTAATCGTATTAAAAGCATAGAACAAAACAGTAATCAGAATCATATTGGGGAGATAGTTTGAAAATCTCTAATTCTTTTTTCTTAGTTTGAAAGCATAATTTGTATGAAGAATATTTCCGCTGTAACGCACTATTCAATTGTCGAAGTGATAAATAAAATTGACAAGTCGCTGTGTAGTTTGCGACTGATTTTTTATGTCTCGCTATGCTAAGATACTTCTGAAACGGACGTAATCAAAGTTGAATATTCGTCGTAATTCTCCAATTTTCACGCACCGAACTCACCCCATTTTCGTATTCTTCCGCCAATTAATTATTACTAAAAAATGGAAATTAAAAGTTTGCATTTTTTTATAATATAAATTTTGGGCAGAGATTTCGTTAGTTGGTTACACTTTATTTTACGATTTTTTAAGTTGATTTGTTAAATCAATCAATTTTGACTCGATTACAAAAATATTTTCGGAAAGTTTACATCTCTTATTATTCAGCAGATAGTCTTGAAATACAGGTTTTCCTGGCTATTAACCATACGAGAAAAACTGTCGGTAATAGCTTCCAAAGTTTTTTCATATTGTAGTAACTGAGCGACAAACCGCATTTTGAAACCGAAAAAATTGTCTTTGCGCTGTAAAAAAAATGTCCGTTGAATCCTTTTGAATTTATATTTTATGAGCGATTCTTTTTCGTTGTAATCCCCTGTGTTGAATGTTCGTAGGTCTTTCCCTATTTTCACGTACCGAACTCACCACTTTTTTGTATTTTTCCGACAATCAATTTCGTTGTAATCTCCCGTATTTTATTTACGCAAAAAAATCTACTGTGTTGGAGGAGGCAATGCGCGCAGACTTGTTGATTGCAATCAAAAATCTAATCACGGCTTTAAGTTTTTTTTCGTTTGCGATAGTCAACTATAAAAATCAGTCGAAAATTCGTCGACCTTATTGTTTTGTGCCGTCACAATTGGTCTCTGCGCTGTCTTTTTGTTTGGATCTGCGGTACATCACAGCGGACAAAACAAGCATAAAAAGGGACATCAACAGCGCCAAACCGCCGAATATGACCGCGCAGAGCAACAACGTCGAAGTCAATACCGTTGCCGCATTTCCAATATCGCCCCGCAATAAAACGACCGTTTCGAACACGGTAAATACGACGCACATTACGACGCTGATTATGATTGCCGTAAGCCAGATTTTGGTAGGTGACTGCGAACGTGTATACCCGGTTGCTCTGTTTTGCGCGTCGAGTTGACTTGTATTGAAAACGGTATCTTCACGCAAACTCTCGTTTCCGCTTTCCATAAAAAGATAATTCATATCCACGCCGAAAAATCGGCATATTTCCGCCGCCTTGTCAACATCGATACTTACTTTGTCATTCTCCCAATTGGATACGGTTTGCCGCGATACGTGCAGTTTGTCGGCAAGTTCCTCCTGCGACAAGTTGCGCTTTTCGCGTAATTCGACAAGTCTGTTTCCGAATTTCATTGCCCTCTCCTTTTGCGCAAGGCAACCTTCCTATGCGCAAACCGCAAATTTGCCGCGCGCAGCCGACTTCTTCGTTACATAATTTCGCACCGTTCGATTACGGACAAAAATTGCGTTTGTTGCAAAATCTATCTTGCCTTACCTTGTGCGACAATAAAATTTTATTGTAATTGAACAAAATTCACCTAATCTTTTTGTCAATTGCGCAAAATTAGTTTTACAAATCGAAGTTTAGCGGAAAAAATTAGCTTGTTGTCATAGTTCTTCCAACACCTTTTCCAATGCCAAAATGCCGTGTTCCAGCGTCAAACCGCCTTGCAAATACACCGTATAGGGCGGTCGTATCGGACCGTCGCAACTTAATTCGATGGACGCGCCCTCAACAAAACACCCCGCCGCCATAATGACTTTGTCCGCATAACCCGCCTGACGCCAAGGTTCGGGCTTTACAAACCCGTCAACGGGCGACACGGATTGAATTGCGCGGCAGAATTTTATCATCGAATCCGGGGACCCGAGGCGAATGGAACAAACGATATCCCCGAGATGATCGCCCCTTTTCGGAATTACGTCGTAACCTCTTTCAGACAGAACGTAGGAAAACAGCGTTGCGGTTTTCAGTGCCTGATTGACAGTGTGCGGCGCGAGGAAAAGTCCCTGATAAAACAAACGGTAACCCGCCTGATAACTTCCGATTTCCATTCCGACGGATGGCGCGGTAAGCCTTCCGGCGACCAGATCCACCAAATCGGCACGCCCGACTACGTATCCGCCCGTAGGAGCGATCCCGCCGCCGATATTTTTGATAAACGAGCCTGCGCATAAATCTGCTCCAACCGACGTGGGTTCGGTTTTCTCGACAAATTCGCCGTAGCAATTGTCGCAGAAAATAACTGCGTTGGGAGCATATTCCTTTACGAATGCGCACAGTTGCCCTATTTGCTTTACGGAAAGCGCGGGACGTAGCGCATACCCCTTGGAACGCTGTACGTAAATCATTTTGACGGTGTTGGTTTTGAGATAACGTTCAATTTTAGGGTAATCGAACCCTCCGTCCACCAAGTCTATCGCGTCGAAATCAATTCCGAAATCTTTCAGACTGCCTATTCCCTCTCCGAAAACAACGTCGGAAAGCGTATCGTAAGGCGACCCCGTAACGGAAAGAACGCGATCTTTGGGACGAAGCACTCCGAACAGCGCCAGACTGATTGCCGCAGTTCCCGACGCAATCAACGGACTTACTATCGCTTTGTCCGCCTCGAAAATATCGGCAAGCACCTTGCCAAGCGTTTCTCTGCCTACGTCGTCCGAACCGTATCCGGTCGTCCCGTTGAAATGCCTCAAAGCCACGTTGTTTTTGCAAAACGCGTCGATAACCTTTTTTTCGTTGTAGAGAGAGATTTCATCCAATTCCGCAAAAATTTGCCGAGTATTGTCTAATGCTTCCGCTATTTCTTTGTTCATATTTTTCCTCTTTTTACTATTATGTCTGTAATAGTATTCTGTATTTTGACGTTTTAGAGAGTAATTTGACCGAAAATTACATCAAAATCTCATATATCGATACATTCTCGCACGGTATTGTAGATGTGAAAAGCAATTTCGGACGAGTCTTTACCATCAACGTCTATATATTCGGCAACGTTCAACCGCTTGAAAAACGCGATTTGCCGCTTGGCATAGTGACGGGTGTTTATCTTTATTTCCTCAATTGCCTGTTGCAATGTACAGTCCCCTTGCAGATAGCGCACTATTTCCTTGTAGCCTATTGCCTCGAATGCGGGCGTTTTGCAAACGCCGTACCGCTCGATCAAGCCGCGAACTTCCTCCACCAGCCCGCGCTGCACCATTGTATCCACGCGGTCGTTTATCCTTTCGTACAGCCGCTGTCTGTCAAGTTGCAGAACAAAAAATTTCATATCGTATCGCGGTTGAACGTTTTTGTGCGTTCCTTCCGCCCTGCTGAAACCGCTTTCGGCAATCTCTATCGCGCGAACTACCCGTTTGTAGTTGTTGAGATCGACGGTTCGGTACGCCTTTTCGTCCTCCTCCGCCAACATACGGCGAAGCGCATCCAAACCTTGCTCTTTGTAAATTTTGCGCAGACTTTCCCGTCTTTCCGACGGAGCGTCTCCGTATTCGGGAGGATAAAGCAAACTTTCGAAATAAAATCCCGTTCCACCCACTATTACGGGGACGGTCGTCATTTCGTCTATTATTTGCGAAGCCATCTGCTGATACAAGAATGAAGAAAACTGCTCGTTCGGCTCTGCAACGTCCAGCATACGGTGTTTTACGCCCTGCATTTCCTCTTGCGTGAGTTTTGCAGTGCCGACGTCCATACCTTTGTATACCTGCATAGAATCGGCGGAAATCACTTCCGTTTTGAGCAGTTGCGCCAAATTCACTGCAACCGCACTTTTCCCCACAGAGGTAGTCCCTGCGATACCGATAACCGTACGCATTTAAACGATCCTCTTGAACATTTTTTCTATCTGCGTTTTTGTAAACACCACTGTTACCGGTCTGCCGTGCGGACATTGCAAAACGCGGTTTTCCAACACTTCTGTTACGATGTAGTCGATTTCGTATTTGTTCAGCGAATAACCCGCCTTTACCGCCGCCTTGCACGCTTTTTTTGCAAGTCTTTCCGCAAACAGATTTCTATCGTCCAACTTAAATTCATCTATCGACGACAGCATATAACGCACGAATTCTTCCATTTTGAGGTCGGTGAGCAAAGTTGAAACGGCGTTTATGCGGTAGGAATTAGGACCGAAATTGCCCAATTCTATGCCCGCAGCCAATATGTTTTCCTTGTTTTCTTCGAGAAACAGCGCTTCCTCGTCGGTGACGTGGAACACGTACGGTATCACAGTCTGCATATCGTGCGTTTTCTCCGCCATAAATTTGTCGAAGAGTATTCTTTCGTGCGCCGCATGTTGGTCAATAAAAATAATTCTGTCCTCGATCTGCACTATCAGATAGGTGTCGAAAGCGACTCCGAGCAATTTGGCTTGGGGATACACGGTCGGCGGCGGAGCAACGAAAGGCGCAGGTTGCGCTTCCAACACCACCGACGCGCTGCGCAGCGTCGGCTCGCTGTCCAATCCAAGATTCTGCCGAGCCTTTTTGACGCTTAGTTCCTTTTCCAGATAACTGCCGAGTTCGCGGATATTCCTTTCCTCGTCCGCTTCATCGGTGGACTTCTCCATTGCGCGCACCGCTTCCGCCTGTCCGCTGTTCATCACGTCAAGCGTTCCCTCTTGCGCCTTTTTGTTGAAGTAGTCCAAAAAATCCTGCTGAGTGAAGCGCTTTTCGGTTTGCGTTTCCGTTTCGTCCGGTTCGCCGAGAAACGTTCGTTCCACCCGTTCCTTCGTAAACTTTTGCAAAGCGTCCTTTACGCAAGTGTAAAAGGCAGCGCATACGGCGCGCGAGTCGGCAAAACGCACTTCGCTCTTTTTCGGGTGGACGTTTACATCTACGCGGTCGCAGTCAACGTACAGATCCAACACGTACACGGGAAATTTCCTCGTCATAAGATAGGGTTTGTACGCTTGCATAATCGCCGCGGATACGCCCGCATCCTGCACGTATCTGTTGTTTACCGAAAGCGTTTGATAGTTTCTGTTTGCCTTTGTGTATTCGGGACTGCAAATATACCCCAAGATACGCATTCCGTCCCGCGCAAAATCTATCTTTATGCAGTTGCGCAGACATTCGTTGCCGAGAATATTGAACACAGCCTCCTGCAAGCCCTCCCCTTTGTTGGCGTAAACCGTTGTCCCATCCAAAGAATAGGTAATGTCGAGCGTAGGATTGGTGAGTATCAACTTGGATACGAATTTACTTATTTCCGCGCTCTCGTGCGCGTCCGATTTGAAAAACTTTTTACGGGCGGGCATATTGTAAAACAAGTCGCGAACTTCGATTTTCGTACCGACGTTTGCCGAAACGTATTTTTTGTCTGCTATCTTGCCCTCTTCCAACGTAACGCAAAGCCCTGCGTCCGACGTCCTCGTACGGGTGGTAAGCGTTACTCGCGCCACCGCCGCTATGCTGGAAAGCGCCTCGCCGCGGAAACCGAGCGTATCTATGGCGTTAAGTTGCTGTTCGCTGCTCAATTTGCTTGTGGCGTGTTTTACAAAGGCGAGGTCTATGTCGTCCTCTCTGATACCGCAGCCGTTGTCGGTGACGGAAATCAGTTGAAAACCGCCCCCTACCGCCTCTATGGCGATACGAGTTGCTCCTGCGTCGATACTGTTTTCTACCAATTCTTTTACCGCGCCGCAAGGTCTTTCTATCACTTCGCCCGCGGCAATTTTGTTGTAGACCTGCGGAGTAAGCAGTTTTATGTTACCCATTTTCTTTTACCTTTTTTACCAAAGTATTCAAAATGTCGAACGCCTCAATGGGGGATATTCTGTTCATATCGAGGTCGCGCAGGATAGAACCTACTTCCTGAGAGGTTTTTGTGACCTGTTTGGAGGAACTGAGTTGTTCCACCTTGTCAAGGTTGAGGCTGACGTTGCTGTTTTCCAGCAAAGTGACTATTTCCTTGGCGCGTTTGCACACCTCGTCGGGTACTCCCGCAAGCGAAGCCACCTCTATGCCGAAACTTTTGTTTGTCCCGCCGCGCGCGATCTTGTGCAAAAATACCACCGAACCGTTCAATTCTTTTACCGTTATGCGGTAATTCTTCACGCCGTCAACGCGCCCTTCCAGATCCGTCAATTCGTGGTAATGTGTGGAGAAAAGCGTTTTTGCGCAAATTTTTTGCGAAACGTACTCCATTACCGCCCACGCTATGGACAGACCGTCGAACGTGGAAGTTCCGCGCCCTATTTCGTCCAGAATGACAAGACTGTTTTTTGTGGCGTTGTTGAGTATGTTGGCGACTTCCACCATTTCCACCATAAAGGTGCTTTGGTTGAACGCGATGTCGTCGCTTGCCCCCACTCGGGTGAAGATTTTGTCCACAATCGGTATCTCCGCGCTTTTTGCAGGCACAAACGATCCTATATGCGCCATCAGCGTAATGAGGGCAACTTGCCGCATATAGGTGCTTTTGCCCGCCATATTCGGTCCGGTGATAATCATCGTGCGGTTTTCGTCCGTGTCAAGACGAACGTCGTTTGCGATGAAATTCTCCCTCTTGATGTAGCACTCGACGATGGGGTGTCTGCCATCGACTATGCTCAACTGCGAGGTCGAAGTGTTTATCTTCGGTTTGCAGTAGCCGTTGGTCTGCGCCACGTTGGCAAGAGAGTTGAGACAGTCCAGCGCGGCGACAGCCTGCGCCGTCTGCTGCATAACGGGTATGTAGGGAAGCAACAGATTGCGAAGTTCCTCGAAGAGTTTCTTTTGCAGTCTGCCCTTGCGCTCCACCGCCGTCAACATTTTTTCTTCCAATTCTTTCAATTCGGGGCTGACAAAACGTTCGCCGTTTGTGAGCGTCTGCTTGCGAATGAAGTTGGCGGGGGCGAGATCCAGCATAGAACTTGTTATCTCGAAATAGTAACCGAAAACTTTGTTGTATCCGAGTTTTAGGTTTTTTATGCCCGTCCTGTTGCGCTCGTACGCTTCCAATTGGGCTATGCGCGAACTGCCGTTTTCCGCAAGATCGTACAATTCGTCCAATTCGGCGTTGTACCCCTTACATATAAAGTCGGTGTTTTCTTTTATTATCGCGGGGGCGTCTTTGACGATTGCTCTGCGCAACAAATCGGCAACTTCCGGCAAAGCGGAAATCGAATCGTTTACGTCGCGCAGAATTTTGCTTTGGCAACGGGAAATAAGATTTTTTACGTCGGGCAGCGCTTCCAGTGAATCCCGAAGCGCAACGCAATCTTTTGGCGTCACATTGTTGTAGGCGATCTTGCCGACAAGTCGTTCCACGTCGCCTATACGGTGCAGTTGCTTGTTCAGTTCCGAACGAAGCACATATCCCTTGAACAGTTCGTCCACGCCGTCCAGCCGCGCGTTTATTTGCGACGACTTTTGCAGCGGACGGTCTATCCAATCGCACAGCAAACGCGCGCCCATACTCGTTTGCGTTTTGTCCAGCAGCCACAGCAAACTGCCCTTGCGCTTGCCCTCGCGGTAGGAAACGGTCAATTCGAGATTTTTTCGGGTTTTCACGTCGATGGACATATATTTGCTTTTTTCAACGTAGCGCACGGGTTTGAGATGGGGCAGATCGCGTTTCTGCGTTTCGCCGAGATACTGCAAAAGCGCGCCGCAAGCGCACACCGCAGCCGATTTGCCCTGCAAACCGAAGCCGTCCAACGTGTTTACCTTGTAGTGCTGCAAAACCTTTTCCTTGGCAAAGCGTTTGTCGAAGTACTCGTCCGAATAGAGGGAAAATTCGGGCACGTAGCCTGCGTGGACGCATTCCAGCATTGCGGATAACTTTTTGCCCGCGCTGTCGGCAAGCACCTCGGCTGGTTTGTAACTTACCAAAAATTCCTGCAAATCTTTGATGTAGCCCGCTCCGTCGAACTCCGACACGAACATATCGCCCGTGCTCAGGTCGCAAAGCGCCACGCCCACTTTGTTTTCCGCGCAGACGGCGGCGATAAAGTTGCTTTTGCCGCCTTCGAGGATATCGCTTTCCATAACAGTGCCTGCGGTAATTACCCTCACCACGTCGCGTTCTACCAACTGTCTGCCGCTTGGCTCGCTCAACTGCTCGCATATCGCCACCTTTTCTCCCGCGGCGATGAGTTTCGCTATGTAGGTATCAACCGCGTGATAGGGAACTCCGCACATAGGCGCGCGTTCGGGCAATCCGCAATTTTTACCCGTGAGAGTGAGGTCGAGTATTTTACTTGCCTTTTCCGCGTCATCGAAAAACATCTCGTAGAAGTCTCCGAGACGGTACAGCAAAATACAATCCTTGTACTGCTCTTTTGTTTGCAGGTAATTTTTCATCATCGGTGAAACGTCCATTATTCTTCCTCCACCACGCTGCCCCACAACGTTGCGGAACTTGCGCGTTCTATATATACCGTTACGAAACGCCCCGTAAGAGACGCGTCGTATTTGAAATTGACAAGGCGTCCGCTTTCGGTGCGTCCGCACATCGTGTCGGGATAACTCGGATTAGCACCCTCCGCCAATACCTCGTACCGCTTGCCCACCATTGTTGCGCTGATTTGCTTGGTAACTTCGTTCTGACAGGAAATAAGGCGTGTTATACGCTCTTTCTTGACGGAATAGGGTATCTGATCTTCCATAGAGTAGGCGGGAGTGCCCTTTCGGCGCGAATAAACGAAGCAAAACGCCGAACTGTATTTTACGCGGCGTACCAGATCCAGCGTGTCCTCGAAGTCGCGCTCCGTTTCTCCGGGGAAACCCACCATTATGTCCGTGGTGATCCCCGCGTCGGGAAGTTTTGCGTAGATCTTGTCGATGAGCGCAAGATAGTCGTCGCGCGTGTAACGGCGGTTCATTCGACGCAGAATTTCCGTACTGCCGCTTTGTACGGGCAGATGAATGTTGTTGCAAATATTGGGGTATTCGGAAATCGCGTCGATCACATCGTCGGAAAGATCCTTGGGGTGCGACGTCATAAAGCGCAAACGGAACTTGCCCTCCGATTTGCCTATCTCGCGAAGAAGCGAGGCAAAAGAGACGTTACCGTCCAGATCGTGACCGTAGGAGTTGACGTTTTGCCCCAACAGCGTAATTTCTTTGTAACCTTCGGCAAGCAGTTTGTTCACTTCCGCAATGACGTCGCCGAAAGGTCTGCTGCGCTCGCGGCCGCGAACGTAAGGCACAATGCAGTAGGTGCAGAAATTGTTGCAGCCGTAATTGATGTTTACCCAAGCGTTGGGGTAACTTGTACGGGACTGCGGAAAATCCTCTTCCCGGTATTGAAGAAATTCGATGTTGCTGAACTTCTTTCTGTTTTGCGCCGTTTCAATTGCCTGTTGCAGCAAATTCAAATTGCCAGTACCCAATACGACGTCAACAAAGGGGTAACTTTCCCGTATCTTTTCCGCTACGCCGTCTTGTTGCGACATACAACCGCACACGACCACCGTCATATCGGGTCTGTCGCGTTTGATTTTTTTCAAAGCGCCGAGATGTCCGTAAATTTTCTTCTCCGCCGTTTCGCGTATACAGCAGGTGTTGAAGACTGCCACGTCGGCTTGGCTTACGTCGTCGCAGTTTACATAACCCATATTTTCCAATATGCCGGCTATCTTCTCCGAATCATGTATGTTCATCTGACAGCCGTAGGTGTGGATAAAGTACTTCAAATGAGCCTCCGAAAGTTTCGATTTGACAAACTTTCACATATAAATACATTTTACTATTATTTCAATATTTTTTCAAGAGAAATAAATATAAAAGTGTAAATCACAAAAAATATCAATGTATGAAAAAGCGTTTTTGGAAAATTTTCGGTATCGTAACGGCTTGTCTGATCGTTGCGGCGGTACTCGGAACTGTTATCTATGTGGAAAATTTCACTCACAGCGAAGAATTTGTCCGCTTCGACAAAAACAAATTAAACGAGGTATACACCGCCGTCACCCTGCTGGACGACGAGGGTAAGACGATGAACGAGTCGCTTTCGCTCAACAACTGCAAACAAATTCCGTTGTCGGCGTTGCACGACTACACCTATATGGCGTTTGTCGCCGTGGAGGACAAGCGTTTCTTCGAACACAAAGGAATAGACTTCCGCCGCGTTGGGGGAGCGTTGCTGCACAATCTGCAAAGCGGAGGCTACAAAGAGGGCGCTTCCACCATCAGTCAGCAATTGATAAAAAATACGCACCTCGACAATTCCAAAAGTATCAAACGCAAACTGAACGAGATGATGCTTGCCAAACAGTTGGAAAGAACCTACGGCAAAAAAGAAATTTTGGAAATGTACGTAAACACCATTTACTTCGGCAGAAACGCTTACGGCATAGAAACGGCGGCAAACGTCTATTTCAACAAGAGTGCGACAGACCTTACCGTGTCGGAAAGCGCGGTGCTTGCGGGTATGATAAAAGCGCCCAACGTGTACGCACCCGACAAAAACGCCGAAAAATGCCGCGCACGGCGCAATACGGTGCTCAAACTGATGTCGGAGCAAGGGCTTATCGACGCGGAGACTTACCGCAATGCCCTTGCCGAACAAATTTACTACCGCCCGCAAACGGTCCGCAACGAACGCGGGTACGTGTGTCTTGCAATGCGGGAAGCGTGTAAAATCCTCAATATGACGCCCGTGCAACTTGCGAAATCCGACTTTATAATAGAAACTTATTGCAATCAGCGGCAGCAAAAACAACTATGCGACATTATCGACGAGGACGACACGCTCAACAAAAACGGTACGCCCGCCGACGTTGCGGCAGTGCTTCTGAACAACTCGGGCGGAATTAAAGCGTGTATGCTGCGCGGCGACGGCGCGGGAACAAAGCGGCAGGTCGGAAGCGCGCTCAAACCGATAGCCGTTTACGCACCCGCGCTTAACGAAAGGCTTATCACGCAAGCCTCGCCGATACTGGACGAGGAAACGGACTTCAACGGGTACAAACCCGCAAACGCAGGAGGGTACAACGGGTGGACGACCGTCAAGTACGCCGTAGCCAAAAGTCTGAACGTCCCCGCCGTAAAAACTCTCAACGCGCTCACTCTGCCCACCGCCGAAAAGTATCTCGACAAATTGGGGATACGCGGCGAACAAAATCTGTCGCTTGCCCTCGGCAATGCGGACGGAGGACTGAACGTATTCGACCTTGCAAAATGCTACGCGACTCTCGCAAACGACGGACAAACCAACGAGGTGGGGTTTGTAAAAAATATTTACAGTTCGAACGGGCTGATTTACAGTCGCGAACAAAAAAACGAAAGAGTGTTCAGATCGGGCGCAAATTACCTAATGACGGATATGCTCGTAAACACGGTGGATTGCGGCACGGCAAAATTGCTTAAAAACGGCAAATTTCAAGTGGCGGCAAAGACGGGAACGGTGGGAAACTCCAACGGAAATTCGGACGCGCTTGTGGCAGGCTACACCACCGAGAACACGTTTGTGCTGTGGTACAGCGGCGATCTGCCCAACGAGGTAAACGGCTCGACCGCTCCGTGCAAATTGGGAAACAAACTGCTTTCGAAACTGTACGCAAACAAAGTTCCGTCGTCCTTTGAGCCGCCTCAAACCGTTGTGCGCGTGGGCATTGACAAAAACGATCTGTACGACAATCAACTCGTCACAAAAAGCGACGACGGCGAAGTTTTTTGGTTCGACAAGGCAAATCTCCCCAAAGAGAACGCAAACAAACCGCACTACGATTACCGTCTCGACGTAAAAACGGAGGACGATGAAATTTTCATTACGTTGCCGCAGACAAAGGGAGACTGGCGTATTTACAAGGTGCAAAACAACGAAACGCAATTGATTTCTACGCAGTGTACGTACCGCGGCAAAAACACGGGGAAAGCGACTTTTTACGCCGAACTGTATGTCGACGGCAGACTCGAATACACCACTCCGAAAATTGCCGTTACTGCCGCCTGCGACGACGAAAAAGAAACGCCCCAACACTCGGAAAGAGAGTTTCCTGACTTGACGGACTTTTGGTATTGGGGATAAAGCGGGAAGAAAAAAGGCGTTTGAAACAATTTCAAACGCCTTTTGCTTTGTAAACCAATTCTGCGAAGTGGTTGCGTTTGTCGACAAACGGCAAACTGCGCATACAGAACGACGGTACGCCGCAGTTAAAGAAATGAACTTCGACACTGTATCGAAAAAATATTTTAATTTTAGTTAAATACAGGACACATACCCGCGATTATTGCGAGTCGATTTTTCGAAAGGCAGGAAATTTGTTCGGCAACGGCATTGCTGTAAAATTTTTAGTTCATAACCCGCTGCAATGTTGACAGCGGGAGAGCGCGATATGTTTAAGTTGTTTTTTCGGAAAATCGTGTTTAATAAGTAACTTTGCTTATATTAAAAACTTCGGATTTTATTTTCGACCGCACTGCGTAAAAAACTTGCCGCATATCACAACGCGCCTTCGGAAAGTCTTTTATCTTATATCCTGTCATTTACACAGTTTATCTTCATCAAGTTGATTCGCTTGTAATTTTTATTTGTCTCATATTCTTACCGACTGTATAGGTATACTCCTGCACAAAATTTTTCAATTCTTAAATTTGAGATTATCGAATTTTGGATATACTATTACACTTCATTACCTTTTAAAAGCCACGCAAATCGATTAACACTTATTTCAATTTTTATCTTATTATTTATATCCGTTGTTCAATAAGAAACCTATGCCGCCACTACAATAATCGTGATTTTTTCCACAAAAAGACGTCGAATAATCTCAACGTGCCTTTGGCAGGGGAGACGCGATTCGTAAGGAGTTCGCAAGTTCGTTGCAGTAATTCCGCTCTATTGAACGACGGAATAGTGATCGCTACGCGCAAGCGTCGATCACGTCACACGTCAGCCGAGGCTGCGTGGGAGAATCGCTCCACTTTGAAAAACCGTTCATTCCAAACAAAAAGCACGTCGAATAATCTCAACGTGCTTTTGGCAGGGGAGACGCGATTCGTAAGGAGTTCGCAAGTTCGTTGCACTAATTCTGCTCAATTGAACGACGGAATAGTGATCGCTACGCGCAAGCGTCGATCACGTCACACGTCAGCCGAGGCTGCGTGGGAGAATC
>CANQYT010000002.1 GCA_947628135.1 uncultured Clostridia bacterium | reverse complement strand
AGAGGAAGTTATGCACATCCGCTCGGTAAAATCCATTATACCCCCCCCCTTCTGGTGTTGTCAATACCCAATTTGAGAAAAATTTAATTTTTACCGCTTTTTTTGCGGTTTTTTCGCGCATTTTTGCACCGACGAGGGGCATTTTGCCGCCGTTTAGCGGGGGTTGCAAAGTTTTTGGAAGAAATTTTCCGAAACAAAGTTGCGTTGAGCGCTTTTTTCCTTGCGCCTGATACACCCATATTTATTCGGAAAAAAAAAGACGGAACAAAGTTTTGCACCGCCGAAGTGAGATTTTACCCATACCTTGCACGGCTGCTATTACGTAATCGATATATTGTAAAATATAATAAAAAACATTGTAAAAAAATACACCGAAAAACAACGCGCCGCCGCGCCACACCACGGCGGACAACAAAAATCGCCGAATATGCCCCTGCCCGCAATGAGCGCTTCGGGCAAAGGCGCAAGCCACTCTGTCGCAACGGGCGCGACGAGTTTTGCCAAACGCCGCTATCCGTACAACAATTTGTGCTCCGTACTAAACGTTACAGCGCAAACAAGCAGACAAAGAGCCAAACCCCCGCAAAGTTCGGGCGCGTACCGAATCTTTGCCGTTGCACCACGTTTGACGTAGAGCAAAAAAAAACTCCGCGCACAACGCGCGGAGTTTCCCTGTGTTTTACAGTATCAGCCCAACAAGCAAGCGTGTCCGGTGACGATGACCCAAATGAGGTCGAGCAGCCACATAAACGCAGCGCCGGGTACAACCGTCAAAATGGCAAGAACAAGCATAAGGATGTTGCCCTTGGCGGCTTGGTTGATAATTCTGCAAATTCCGTAGAAGATTTCGACCAGAGGTATGCAAAGCAACAACTTTACGATAAGAGGCCAACTGTTTACGGTTTTGATAAATGCTTTCATCTTAAAAATCTCCTTTTTTTGATTAATTATATTATATTACCGCAAAAAAATGTTGTCAATAGTTTCAGCGAAAAATAATAATCAAAATTTTCCGCCCGACGGTAACACTGCGCCGCTTTATTTAAAAGTGCGAAAAATATGCACCCCATAGTTTATTTCTCAGCCGTTTACCACTACCACACGTTTACCTATACTTTGCAGAAAAGTACGCAAGCCATCGCCCGACAAAACCACCGTCGCTGTGTTGTCGCAGGGGTGAAATTTGACCTTGGGGGCGTTCCAGACTTCCGCGTCGATAAGCAACGGAGCGTTGCCGCTACTTTCGTTGAGGAAAGCGAAAGGGCTTACGCTGCCGCGGTGTACTTGCAGATCGCGAAAAAGACGTTCTTCCGTTGCAAATTCGAACTTTGCAACGCCGACGTAACTTGCCAGACCGCGCATATCGGCGCGCTTGTCGAACGGAAGCACCACAAGGAAGCAATCGTCGCTTCTCTTGTCCTTTACGTACAGGCTCTTGCAGGACATACAGCCGTCGACTTTTATCACCTGCCGCGACTCCTCGGTCGTTACCACGGCGCGATGTCTGAGCAGTTGGAACTCAACGCCTATTTGCGCCAGATAATCGCAGACTTTCGAAATCATTTGCCTACGTATTGCAGCACTATCGGCACTACAACGCACGCCACGACGACAAGTATCAACAATATGTAAAACGCTTTGAGCCAGCCGCGGCGACGTTTGACAAATCGCCAGCCCATCACGCCCGCAACGCAAACGGTGAGCATAGACGCAACGGAACGCATAGTTTCGATGGCGGGAACGTTTACTTTGATGAACTGCAACACCAACGCCACAAGATACAGCACCGCCGCAAATATTGTGACCAAAAAGGCGACAAAACCCAAAAATCCGCCGCCGTTGCCGTCCGATTCGGAATTGTTGTGATTGAACATTGTGTTTGCTCCTTTGTATGATAACAAGATTATACTGCTAAATTGCGTTTGCCGCAACAATTTTTTTACGCTTGCGGAAACAATTTTGCGGCAGAAGGCTCACCCCGCGTACAAATACAGCATTGCTCCGTTGAAGATGAGATTGCAAATTTGTTCGCGGTAGGGCGCAGTCTGCAAGGCGGCGCATTCGTCGGGATTGGACAGAAAGCCGCATTCCACTATCACCGCGGGACAATTCGTTTCCCTGCACACGTAGTAATCGCCGGCGATGGCTTCGCGCTCCTTGCCCGTGAAATCGTTGAAAACGCGTTGCAGATTGTCCGCGAGAAGTTTGCCGCGCTCCTTGCCCTCCTGAAAGAAAACCTGCGGACCGCTTCGGTAACTTGCGCTGAATTTGTTCATATGGACGCTTATCATCAAATCGGGCTGCGCTTCGTCTATTATTCGCTTGCGCTCCTTCATATCGCGCAGTTTAAAGCCGTTTGTGGGCAAACCGTACAAGCCGCCCTCGCCCGTTCGCGTGTACACCACGTTGAACCCAGCCCGTTCGAAAATGCCGCCGAGCGTTTTGGAATAGGCAAGATTGAGAGAAGATTCCTTTACGCCGTTTGCGCCCACGACTCCGCCGTCAATTCCGCCGTGCCCCGCGTCTATCACCACGGTGAAATCTATCAAGGTGGTTTTTTGCGCGGAATGCTGCGCAACCAAAAACACCGACAACGCCGCCTCCGCAACAATAAGCGCCGCCAACACGGCAATCACATACTTGCTTTTCCACACTGCAAACATACAAAATCACTCCCGAGCAATTGCTTGCGTTTCGGCGCAAAACAGCATCCGACAACGCGAAAATCTTACTTTTTCGCCAAAATTTGCCCTTTTTTGCGGCAAAATGGGCGAAGTTATGCACTTATCCACAAAGTTATCCACAATCCGCACCCGCGCTGTGGACAACCTGTTTCACAAATCGTATGAAACGGACAAGCCCTTTCCACAAGGTTATTTTATGTGCCGAGGCGGCGCAAAATCACCGCCAAAAATGAAAACCCGACAATAAAAATCTTCTATTGCCCAACTATTTTACAAATAGTACGCGGGGACTATTTCACAAATAATAACATCGCGCGCAAAAGTATATTCCGCGCCGCGATTGGAAACAATGGTAGAAAAAACCGACAGGAGCGCAAATCTATGAGTATCAATCCATTCAACGAAAAACCCATCGTTTCCAATGAGGAATTTTACAGTTGGAAAGAACTTTCGCCCAAGCCCTACAACAAATTCGACGTAGACCCCTACACCAAAGTGCGCGTGATACTTGCCAACGGCGCGGAGTACGAAGCGGTCGGGTTCAGCCACCACTTCCACCGCCACTGCCCCGACAACGATCTGCGGCGCGAGTTGGCAATCGCACGCCGCAAAGAACAGCAACAGCAAAAGAGAATTGCCGCGCTGAAACCCATCGGCGAGGGCATATTGGAACACACCATCGCCTACGAGCAACTTGCCGTGGACCTCACCGCAATATTTGCCGAACGCGAAAGCAACAAGTACGTCAAGCAGGCGATGGACTTTGCTCTGTTGGAGGACTTCGACCACCTGTACAGATACGCCGATCTGTTGGAGATGGACAAGGGCATTTACGCCGAAAAACTTGTCGGCGGCTACACCGAACTGATGCCGGGACGTCCCACCATATCCGAACACCGTTTCCCCGCCGACGACATAAAGCGTTACGTCAATTTCAAACAAGCCAACTCCCTGACCAAGTTGGACATAAACATACTAACCGCCGCCGAACAGCAGACGATGAATTACTATATGAATCAAGCTGCGTTTTACCAAAACAAAATGGGGCGCGAGTTGTACACGGAGATAGGTATGATAGAGGAACAGCACGTTTCTCTCTACGGCGGACTGAAAGACACCACTTGCAGTTGGTGCGAAGAATTGCTTATGCACGAGTACACCGAGTGTTACCTCTACTACTCTCTGCTCAACGACGAAACGGACGAAAACATCAAGCAAATTTGGGAACAGCACTTCAACGATGAACTTGCGCATCTGCACAAAGCGGCGGAACTGCTGCAAAAATACGAAAACAAGACCTGGCAGCAGGTCATTCCCAAGGGGGAATTTCCCGAATTGCTCTCTTTCCACTCCAACATCGAATACGTGCGCGGCGTACTCGGGGCGACGGTCAACATCACGGCGCGGGGCGAGGACTACGCGGAAGTGGACCAACTGCCCGCCGACGCGAGATTCTTCGACTACCAACACCAAGTAAACGTAAAGGACGGCGAAGTGGCAAGCCACAACGTAATAAGCAAATATATCGCCGACAATCGCAAAGACTACCGCTTCGAAACGGCGGAACACCCCATAGAAGAACTGCGCGACCGCAAACACGACAACACGAGCGTGGGGAGGTAAAAGGTATGTTTACGCCTGTTTCGGCTTTTGCCCCCACGGCGGACGTACAGTGGATGGACGCGCTTGTGGGGCGAAACGGAAATCTCTTTTGGGACGGAGAGTTTTTCCCCGGGCAAAACGCTCCGTTGGACCTTGCGCTGTTCTACCCCGGCGGATTGGCATAAAAAAACAACCGCCTTCAAACTCACGTGCGGTTTGAAGGCGGCTGCCGACGGAGACTTCTCCGTCACGCACAACTAATCGTTGTTGCTTACGGTCGTGTTGCGACGAGGTTCGCCGTACTTGTAATTTCTGTAATCGGAGTCTTCCACCATACGGAAACGGGAGACGCACAGCCACACTATCATATAAATGCCCGCTATGCCGACCAAGATATACAAGAGTCTTTCAAGCCAAGTCACGCCGAAGGTAATCCAACTTACTACGTTGAAGCCGAAAATACCGATCGCAAGCCAGTTAAGCGCACCGACGATAGTCAGTATAAGCGCGATAACCGAAAAAACGTTGAAAGTCTTTTTCAATGTGCCTTTCCTCCTTGTTAGTTGTAACCGTAGTATGAGCATAGCGCGGCGAAATATACGCGCTGCCGCACGCCGCGCAACGAAAAAAACGGCGGCAAAGAATTTTACCGCCGCAAGGGCGCGTTTACGACAGCAAAGCGGTAACCGCCGAAATGCAGCCGCAATTGCGCCGCACAAAATACGCCCTTTCGGTTGTGCGAATGTATCCGACTGAACTTTTGCCGTTGTTCGGCGATTCGGAAACGCTTTACGTATTTACAAAACGTACCGCCCGACGGGACTGTCCGAGCAATTCCGCTTGCGCGCGGGTCGTTCGCAACAAAAAAAACGGCTTTCCGCAGAAAGCCGTTTGCGACGTAAAGTTATCTTACAATATTTCCAAATTCTTTTTGAAAATCTTTTTGAAATCCATCGCCATATTGTTGGCGGCGTTTATTTCCAGACCGGCATCGCCGTTGAGTTCCGTTTTCATAATCACGCTGTCCCCCAACACATCGCAGGTAACTTCGGTTACGGCGTTGCGCATACCGAAATCAAGCGCGACCGCAAGGCGCAGGATAACGGCGAGTTTGCGCACCGCCTCCACGTCCTCCTCGGTGAGCAGACAATTGTACTTTACCCAATCGGAAGTGTTGAACTCCTCCCTGTTGTACACGTCCGTGACCATCGCCGCCATAACGATATCTTTGTGAGAAACGCCCCACAAATTGCTGTTGAGTATCATATAACTCGTGTGTTTGGCGCTGTTGTAGAACTTGAACGACTTACCTGTGTCGTGCAGCATTGCGCACACGCGCAACACCCTGACATAAGCGCGCGGGAACTTGTGCAGTACTCTCAGTTGCTTGAACAGTTGCACGCACAGATTGAACACCTGCTCGGCGTGCGACACGTTTACGCCCATATGGCGGGCAAAACATTGCATACTGTACCCGAGCGAATCGGAAATGGGCTTTTCCAGAGTTTGCGGAACTATGTAGTTGAACATTACGCCCTCGCGCAACCCCGAGCCGCTTGTGACTATCTTTTCGAAACCGAGGTGATCCACTATCGCCTTGATAACGGCAAGCGCGGAAGGAAATACGTCGGCGCGGGCGGAACTCAAACCCTTTATACGACGTTTTTTGTCCAGATCCAACGTGCGTATCATATTGTATACGTAATTGAAGTCCGCAACGTCCATAACGTAATTGTGGACCATATCGAGGGGATACTTCTTCACTTTGCGAATGATACGCGCAAGGTTGCGGCAACTGCCGCCCACACCGATGAGTTGCGTGTCGGGGTCTAACTCGGAAAACCACTCCACGTCCTCCATCTGTTCCTTGACGTAAGCGACCATTTCGTCGGATATCTGTTCCGGAGATTTGCCCTCCGCGACGAATTTGTTGTACAGCGTCACCGCACCGAATTCGAATATCTTTGTGTGCAGTATCGTACGGCGGTTGTAGTACACCAATTTGGTGCTTCCGCCGCCTATTTCCATAATCAACCCGCGCGGAATGTCCATAGAGTTGACTACGCCCTGATACACGTAGTTTGCCTCTTCCTCCTCCGACACCGTGGTGATGCGTATGCCCGTGGCGTTGTAGACGTCGCTCAAAAAGGTTTTTTGATTGCTTGCGCGCCTCACCGCCGCAGTAGCAACGGCAAGGATACGGTCCACCTTCTTGATGGCGCATATCTCTTTGAACATTTTGAGTGTGGCGATGGCTTGCATTATCCGCGTCTGTTTGAGACTGCCGTCCGCTTCCGTCTCTCCGAGACGAACGGGCTCGCGGCGCTCTTCGCACACGATGAAATAATTGTTGTCCAACACGTCGTAAATCACAAGACGAGCCGTGTTTGAACCGAGATCGATCAATGCAATTTTCTCCATACTCTACCTACCTTGTTTTACCTGACGGCGCACTTCCCCGTGCGCAAACTTCGGCGTATAAATTCTTTAACTAAGTATATCACATCGAAAAAGTTTTGTATAGATAGTTTTTGAAAAAAGTTGCAAAATTTCCGAAAAATATGAAACAATTGTCCCCTTTTGTCAAGAGGACAATTGTTTTTGACGATATTTATCGGACAAATAACAGGATTGTGTTATTTTATGCCTATCATAACTTCAATTGCGAACACGAGAGCGCAATTTTTTACGCAAAGGCGCTTACTCCTCCGATTGCTGCGGCAAACGTACCTGCGCAATGGCGCGGCGCATCGCCTTGGTGGACAAAGCGGCAAGTCCCACTGCGAGGACGATGGCTATATCCGCAAACACGAAAGCGTTGTACGCAAACGCCCAACCCACGGCGGAGTAACCGTCCATAGCCCAACTGCTGAACACATAGTAGCCGGAGATCACGTGCGAGAAATATCTGAGTATGCCCGCAATGAGCGTGCCGACGGCAAATTCCGCAAGCGGTTTGCCCTTGACGAAAGGTATCTTGCGAGCGACACCCGCAACGCCCAACGCGCCGAACGCGATAGGATAGTCCAAAAGCACCTGTACGGGCTGATAGAATTGCGGCGATTGAATGAACTGCAACATACCGTATACGACGCCCACGACAAGTCCCTTGCGCGTACCGAACATATAACTGTACAAAATTATCGGGAACATACTCGCAAACGTTACGCTGCCACCCTGCGGCAAACTGAAAAATTTGACGTAACTGAGCGCAAACGCCGTCGCAACGCAGATCGCTCCGTAAGTGAGCGCGCGCGAGTCGTAACCCGAATCTTCCTTGTCGCCGCCCAATACCGCCAGCGCCGCGATAGCGACGGTCAGCACCACCGTGACAAGGGGCATTTGCCAATTGCCGTCCAACGGTTCGTATTTGTCCTTCTTGGCAGGTATCACCGCCGCAATCACAATACAATATACGACAAACGCCAAAGCAAAGGCAAGTCCCGCCCATTTTGCGCCTTTGACTTTGCATTTGGAAAGTGTAAGCGTAACCGTAACTCCCACTATCAGAAGTGCGAACAAACCGACTACAAGCCAAAACCCGGTAGTTATGTCCTCGTTGAGTATCGTGATGATAAGTTTGAAACTGCCCAATACAGCGATAACTCCGACGGCATATCCCACGGTAACGCCGGCGATAAGTCTACGTGAACGAGCAAGATACGCTTCGTCCTTATTGCGCACCGCCACGGCGTACAAGACGAGACAAAGCGCGACGGCGATTGTTACGTACAGTGCAATGGTCGCCAGCAAGTCGAACAGCGCGTCCGCATTGACGGACAAATATACTTCCTCCGGGTCGTCAGCGATAGGAAGCCACTTCGCAAACAGTTGTTGTAACATATTTTTCTCCTTTTATGTGTATTTGCCAAGAAAAAAAGTCTCCGTGAATTCACGCAGACCTGCAAAGAAAACTTACCCCATACGGGACAAAACGCACGCTTCCTTTCGCAAGTACTAACTTGAACCAAGTTCAAAGGGACTCTCTCAGCCGATTTCTCAGCACCCCCAGCGAAATTTATTGTAGCACCGCCGCGGCAGAGTGTCAATCGCTTGAAACAAAAAATCCCGCAATTTCGTCGCCGCAATGCAAAACGCGCCGCCTTTACCGTTTGCCGTTGGCGTAAGTTGATTTCTACCAACCCCGCGCACGGTTGCGGGCGGCGGGCTCAAAATGCCCACGGCAGCAACAGCGCAAGCCCGAAGCCTGCCGCAAAAGATACAAGGTTTGCAGCAAGCGAGTACACAAAGCATTTCCACGCGGGCACACCCTCCTTGCGCAGGACGATACTGTACGTTACCGCTTCCGCGAGGAAAACGAGCAATTCCAGCGGCAAGTATAAAAACAGTACCAACAATATGCCCTGAAAATAATCTATCAGATTCAGACCGACGTTGAGCAACAGTTGCGTTACGACGTTTGTTACGGTTATTGTCACAAGCGATTTGCGACTTTTGAAACGAAACGCCAACGCCAACAGCAACTCGATGACGACCGTTGCCGCAAGGCGCACCAAAAGCCCGACAATTTCGCCGAAGTAGTCGTACGAAATGCGCACTTTTACGGGCAGATCGCCGCCCGCCTGCGACCAATCGGACAAATCGACGGCGAAGTAACTGTTGAGCGCGTAGGTCTTGCACACGTCGCTTTCGGCAAAAGTTTGCGTTTCGACAAAGTAAATCAGTATTTTGAAATTATCCGGCGGATGGTAACCCCATTCTATCTGTCCGTCGCTTTCCAACGTCCACCACCGTTGCAAAAAGTAGTAGCCGTCCTTGTCGGCGTAATTGGCAAACAGTTGCCAACAGTATTCGGCATACTGCGCGTCGGAAAATTGCGACATATCCACCTTGCTGTCGGGGTCGGATGGATCGTACCACTGCCAAGGTCCGCTGTACTTGTCCGCCGACAGCAATGTTACTATTACGCCGCCTTGGGGCACACCGTCAAACGTTATTGTGGTATTGGGGTGCGGACCCATATCGGCGTAGGCGGGCATTGCGCCCAATACCGCCGCGACAAGCGCCGTTACCATTGCCGCGGCAAGTATAAGTTTGCTTAAATTGTTGCGACGAAAGCGCATATTTGTCATAGTTTATTTTCCCTTTGCAGACTGCGTTGCCAAGGTTTGCGCCAACTCGGCAAATTCCGCGCGGAACGGATCGGCTTGAACGTAATCGGAGATGGAATCCAACCGAGCCAAAACCTGCTCTATGTCGGCTTGCAGAGCCTTGTCGGATTGGCGCAGAACAAGTGCAAATTCCGCCACGCAACCGATAAACACCGTCTGTGCGGAGGGTTGCGCCGCAATATCGGCTACCGTAAACGATTTTGTAACCGATTTGCCGGTTGCGGCTTCGTCGGGCGTTTTGTAACGCACTTCCACTTCGGCTATTTGCGCCGTTTCCGCTGTGAGAGCGTCGCTGTGCAACTCCACTTCGTACAGCGCGGTCACGGTGTGACCCGAACCGATTTCGCCGGCGTCCGTTTGCTCGTCGTTAAATTCGTCTTTACTGAGCAATTTGGTGTCGTATCCCAGCAGGCGGTAACTGCTTACCACGTCGGGATTGAAAGTTACGCCCGCTTTTACGTCCTTGGCAACTACGTGCATTGTGCCGCCGAACTCCTGAGTGAGCACCTTGCGCGCCTCATTGATGTCGTCCAGATAAAAATGGTTGCCGTTGCCGTTGTTGGCAAGCGTTTCCATAGTTTTGTCGTTGGTGTTGAACATTCCCACGCCCAAAACGGACAGCGTGATGGGTTTGGAAGCGTTGTTTGCGTGCGACTTTATCAGAGTTTTCAACGCCGATTGGGTTGAAGCGCCCACGTTGAAATCGCCGTCGGTGGCAAGAATTACGCGGTTTGTGCCGCCTTCCACAAAGTATTTTTCCGCGACGGAGTACGCAACGTTTATGCCACCTTCGCCGTTGGTAGAACCGCCCGCCATAAGATCCTCTATTACGTGCGCAACGGTAACTTTGTCGGTCTTGACGCGCGCGCCTTCCAACCGCACGCCTGCGTCCGCCGCATACGTTACGACCGAAACGACGTCGTCGTCGCTGAGACTGTCCAACATCATAACCAGCGACTGCTGAATAAGCGGCAATCTGTCGGAGGAATACATCGACCCGCTTGTGTCGATGAGAAACACTATATTGTTGGGTTTGCGCGCGGACATATCGATTTGCTCGGCGGCAACGCCTATTTGCAACAGTTTGTGCGCGCTGTTCCAAGGACAATCGGTGACGCAACCGCTTATCGCAAGCGCGTCGTCGCCCGTGGGGCGCGCGTAATCGTAATTGAAGTAATTTACGTATTCTTCCAAGCGCACCGATGCGGGAGCGATCGTCATACCCTCATTGAGTTGTCGGCGCATCATAGAATAGTTGGCTGTGTTGCGGTCCATCGAAAAATAACTGTCGGGTTGCGCTGACGCGTCGACAAAGTCGTTTTCCACCACGTCGCCGTATTGGTAATTTTCGCCGAACCAATCGGACGCGTTCGGAATGTTCAGATCGCCATAATCGCCCATAGGACCATTTGCCGAGCAGGACGCAAGTATCACCGCGCACAATACACAAACGATAACCGTAAGAATCTTTTTCATAAACGCTCCTTTGCAGGCAAATGTTGCCCGCCTTGTTTACTTATACAACCTCGAAAACAAGCGTTTTGTCCCAATCATTTCAAATTTTTCGTCAATTGCTCTATAAATTGTTCGGCAAGACTGCTGTCCGCGCCCGTCATTGCGCTGACGTAGTAATGGTAGTCGTCCAGTCTGAAAAATGCCGACGTCAAGTATTCGCCCTTGCGCCTGTCGTCGGTGCGGGTGTAAGAGGACACAATGCCGTTGCGAATTGTCGAGTTGTAATTTTCGGCAAAACTGCGGCACAGATAACCGTTCTTTTCGGCGATGAGCGTCATTTCCACAAAACCGCCCTCCTCCGCGCGCACGCCCAAGTCGGCAACGATGTAGCGCAAGTCGCCGTCGTCGGCAAAGTAGCCGTAATATTTGTCGTATACGACCGTCCAACCGTTGCCGCCCAACCGCTCTACGGGCAAATACTGCGCCGTTTGGCTTGCGCTGAGCGCTTTGCCGCTGATTTGTCGGGACGTATAATATTGCAATTCGTTGCCGTCGTAAAAGTTGCCGTTGAGTATTACGGGGAACAGCGCCAAACACACCGCAAGCACGACGCACACACTGCACACCGCCCATATCCAGCCGCGGCGTTTGTTTGACGGTTTGGCGGAGGGCATTGCGCGATCCTGCTGCGCTTGCGCGTTTTGCAACATAACACTGCGCGCGCGGTCTGCCAGATCGCTGCGATCGGGCAAATTTTGCGCGTAGTCATCGAATATTTGCTGTATTTTGTCGTTTCGTTTCATCGAATTTACAACTCCCCGTTGCCGTCGTTTCTTCCGCCGTCAAGCAGAATTTTCAATTTGTTTTCCGCGCTTACTTCCGTTCGGTGCACCGCCGACTTGGATATGCCCGTAAGCGCGGCTATGTCCCGCAAGGTGTAATCGGCGAAATATTTGTAGTAAATTACCTGCCGCTCCTGTTGAGTAAGTTGCCCCAAAGCGCTGCCGACGGTGAGATGAGCGGCGGAACTTTCGGCAAGATCGCCGCCGTCCGAAACGTTCAGACAGTCGTCTATATTTACGCACAGTTGTCTTTTTTCACGGCGAAGCGCGCTGAGCGCGACGTTTTGCGTTATTTTGCATATCCAACCGTAGCCGTTTGTGCCGGGGCGATATTTGCGCGCGCTGTTTACTATGCGCACGAAACTGTCCTGCACCACGTCCTCGGCAAGCGCCCTGTCGCGCACTATCGAAAGCGCCAACGATAACATTCGGGCGGAAACAAGGTGCGACAAGTCTTCCAAGGCGTATTGCTTACCCTCGGCTATTTCCGTAATCAACGTATTGATAGTGCGTCGCATTGTTTCCGTCATAATCAAATTATAACAAGATTTTCGTCGATTTGCAATGCAATATTTACTGCTGAACGATTCGACATATATACAACTTCGCAATTTGCCGATTTGTCCCGCGAAAATCAAAAAAATTACCGAATCGCAACTATTGCCGCCGAAAACGCCGCAGCGCAACAGCAAACGTACGGGGCGGGCGTTGGGTATGCTTTGCCGCAACCCGAAGTAAAAAAATCTATAATAAATTTTGAGGGACAATTAAGTCGGCAAGACAAACCCTCCAAGTTTCAACCGAACTCCTCAAAGTTCGGGCGCGTACCGAATCTTTGCGCCCTTGCTGAGGCTGTTGGGAACACTCCCCCAACGAAAGTTTTATCCGACCGTGCAGGTTTCCTACACTGCTTCGTCGCGCATTATGTTTGTAAGCACCAAGCGCGCGCAATCGTACGTGATATCGCTGACGCATAGGCACTCCTCTCCCACACAATTTTCGTAAACTCAAATTGTGCGTGTGCCCTACTTCGATTGCGGCGGCGCGTAAGCGCACAGGATAATGTTACTTACTGTATAAAATGAAACCGACTTCGGACAAAGAAGTCGGTTTTGTAAATATTACATATCTAATAAGTCTATCGTGTGTGCCCGAAAAAAATTTTCTCAACAGTTGTAAACATCATATCCGCAAATAGGGGCGGGCGGTCGGGGACATTGTAACACCGAGAGTGAGGGTGTTCCAACGCAAAATAATCTGCAACGAGGGCGTCGCACACAACCTCATCACCCATAGCGCGAGTGCTGTTGCAACTCAAAACAATCTGCAACAAGCGTGCCGCACCTTGTTCGGTGCGGCACGCGAAGCGAAGCCGTTTTGTGTGCAATTGCACGAGCGTTCTTTACTATGTTGCGATGCCCGAAGTGAAGCCGTTTTGCGTGGAATACCCGATACGACACATTACAGAACGGGATACAACACGTGCAATAGATAGACAAAACCGTACATCAATATCTGACTGCCGAAATAGATCCAGATGGAATACCTTCCGCAAAAAGTTATTGGGCAAACGTAGCGCGCGTCCACCGACGGAAACACCGTTTCCTTTTTGCGGTAGATGACTTTTCCGAGAAACGCGCCGACGAGAAACCAACCGAAATCGGGCAGGAAACTCAGATAGTCGCCGCCGAGACGGAATTTTTTGAGGATCTCGGTGCGCCAAGCGCTCTCGCCGAAGATGAGGTCCAACCAATTTACTCCGTCCGCTTTGGCGCAATGTCCCACTACCAGCGCCGTCATCGTGACGGCAAAGTACAGCACGCCGAAAATATTCTTTTGCCAATCGGCGGTAAGTTTGCTCCATATCCACTCCACCGCGGTGTAGATGAGTACGGAAAGCGCAATTACGTGAATGACGTTGAAATAAATTGTCAATCTGGTGTTGAACATAGCGGAAACGGCGTACGTAATTGCGGAAAACAGTATCGCGAAGGCGCACATCTTGATAGCCCTTCGTCCGTTGCTCCTGCTGAAACTGCAACTTACGCCGCTTGTCAGCACAAACATCGTCACAAACACGTCGTGCGTAACTTTGCGCAACGTGCCCGCGTAGTAGTTTACGGACAGATCGTACAGCCATTGGAACAGCCCCGTTTCGTACTTGTGCGTGCCGACGCAGTTGATGTCCCACATAAAGTGATCCCACACCACAAACAAAATCATCAGACCGCGCACGAAGTCCACTTCCCAAACGCGCTTGCGCTTGGGCTCGGCAACTTCTCCCGACGGCAGCGTTGCGCCGTCCGACAAATCTATATTCTGTTCGGCATTCGGAATGGTCTCCGACGTTGCGGCAGGCTGTTCGACAACTTCGACGTCCGCCGCCTTTTTGCTGTGTTTCTTCATCTGCTCCCTGCGTCCTTCGCGGCTTGAAGCCGTTTTCTTCGCCTATTATTTGTACACTTCGTCTATCGTTGCGCCGCCCAAACAACGGCGTTCATCGTAGAATACCACAAACTGTCCAGGGGTGACGGCGCGCTGCTTTTCGCGGAAATCCACCCGCAACTTGCCGTCGTCCGACAGCGTTACCGAAACCGCCTGTTCGCTTTGACGGTAGCGAAACTTCGCAAAACAATCGAAATGCCTTTCGGAAGGCGGCGCGGGAATGAAATTTGCGCCGCTAGCTGTCAGAGCGCGGGACATAAGCACGCTTTCGTCGCCGTGGGATACCACAAGACGGTTGTGCTCCATATCCTTTTCCACTACGAACCAACGTCCTTCGCCGTCCTTAGTGCCGCCCAGACCCAAACCTCTGCGCTGTCCCAACGTGTAGTACATCAGTCCGACGTGTTCGCCGACGCGTTTGCCGTCGAGGTCCACTATCTCGCCCGGTTGACAGGGCAGATAATTTTGCAGAAAACGGCGGAAATTGCGTTCGCCTATGAAACAAATGCCCGTGCTGTCCTTCTTGGCGGCGTTTACCAAGCCGATACGCTCGGCAATTTGACGGACTTCCGCCTTGGTGATGTCGGCGAGGGGAAAAATTACGTCTTTGAGTTGTTCCTGCGAAAGTTGATTGAGAAAATACGTCTGATCCTTGGTTTTGTCGCGCGCTTTGAGCAAATAACTTACAGAACCGACGTGTTCCACGCCGCAGTAGTGCCCCGTCGCGACGTGATCCGCCCCCAACGCCTTGGCGTATTGCAAAAAAGGTCCGAACTTTATTTCGCGGTTGCAAAGTACGTCGGGATTGGGCGTGCGCCCTTTGCTGTATTCGGAAAGGAAGTAACTGAAAACGCGCTCGCGATATTCGCGCGCAAAGTTTACGGAATAGTAGGGTATGCCCAATTTGTCGGATACGCGCTTTACGTCGTCGAAATCCTGTTCCGCCGTGCAGCAGCCGTCGTCGGTTTCCTCCCAATTGTGCATAAAAAGCGCTATTACGTTGTAACCCTGCCGTTGCAGCAGGTAAGCGGCTACGGCGCTGTCCACACCGCCGCTCATTCCGAGTACCACGGTTTTCATTTGAAGGCGATATTTACGAAACAGTTACTTTTTCATTGCTCTGCGCGCTTCGGCGGAGCGGATAAGTCTTTTGAGCGTGTCTATCGTTTCGTCGTTGTTTTCGGTGGTCATCACCACTTCCAACAGTTCTTCGGTGGCTTGCACCGAGTCCTCGCGCGAGAGCATACGGCGAACGAGATACATACCTTCCAACTGACTTTGATTGAGCAGCAACTCTTCGCGGCGCGTACCGCTGCGATTGAGGTCCACCGCGGGGAAAATGCGCTTTTCGCTCATACGGCGGTCGAGTTGTATTTCCATATTGCCCGTGCCTTTGAATTCCTCGTAGATGATGTCGTCCATACGGCTGCCCGTGTCGATAAGCGCGGTCGCAAGTATCGTAAGACTGCCGCCGCCGCGGACGTTTCTGCCTGCCCCGAACATCTTTTTCGGCTCTTGCAACGCGGCGATGTCCAAACCGCCTGTGAGCGTTCTGCCCGTTTGTTCGGCTATCTGGTTGTACGCCCGTCCAAGCCGCGTTATGCTGTCCAGAAGTATCATCACGTCCTGACCCTGTTCAACGCGTCTGCGAGCGTTGCTGAACACAAGTTCCGCCACGCGGCAGTGATTGGAGGGCTGTTGATCGAACGTGGAATACACCACCTCGCAGTCCACGCTTTCCTTGAAATCCGTAACTTCCTCGGGGCGCTCGTCGATGAGCAACACGGTGAGGTGTATCTCGGGGTGGTTTTTGTGGATAGCCATCGCAAGTTTTTTGAGGAGAATGGTCTTGCCCGTCTTGGGGGGAGCAACGATAAGTCCGCGCTGTCCTTTGCCTATCGGCGCAACGAGGTCCAGCACGCGCAAAGAGTAGTCCGTTCTGTCGGAACGCATATTCAATCTCTCATTGGGGAAACAAGGTTCTAACGAATCGAAGGGGGTACGTCTGATCTCCGAACAGGGTTGGTCGTTGATCTCCTCTATATACACCGCCGTCGGCGCTTGTCTGTCGGGGAAATGTTTGAGAGTGACTTTCAGTTTGTCGCCTGACACCAACTTCATACGCGATATCATATTCGCCGTTACGTAGTAGTCCTTGCCCTGCGACGTGGAATAGTTGTGAGTGCGCACAAAGCCGTAACCGTCGGGCAGCACTTCCAGAATACCCGTTCGCGGCAGCGACGGATCGACGTCGTCAACGCTTTTCGCCGCTTCCTTGCCCTCTATCACGGGTTCGGCAGCGCTTAACTGTTCCGCTCCTTTGCGCGGTCTGCCCAACTTTTTACGTTGTTCGCGCGACATTTCGCCCGTATAGACGGCGACGATCTTTTCGATCAACTCCGCCCGTTTGCGATTGCCGGGAATGACCCCGAATTCGTTGGCGACTTCGCGTAGACTCGCCACGGTCATATTGTTCAGCGCCGCCATAAGTTCCTCTAAGGTTTTGTACTCAGTAGACATAGTTCCTCCCTAAAAATAAAACAAAAAATATATTTCGGCAAAACACCGACAGGCTTCGCAATGAAAACCTTTCGATCATTTGAATATTTGCAATAAAATTGCATCTGATATTTACCGGAATTTCAAACCGAATAAAAAGAATGCCGAACAGCAAATCTCTTTTATTATTGTATAATATATTTTAGCCGTTGTCAACACAAAGTATGAAATAACCGTCTCAAAAAACGCGCGAAATGCGCAATTTTTTGGCGAAAGCGTGTTTTCCGTCAAACTTCGAACATCAGCGAAAATATTTTTTCTCCGTCAAAACCGTTTACGGTCAGACCGCCGTCGTCAGCCGTCAGATAGGCGGGCGAATCTTTGGGCAAAGCCGCGCTGCTCAAACAAACGCAATGCACGCCGTTTACACGTTCGTAGCCGTTTACGTGGAAATGTCCGTATATCACCGCGTCGCCCTCGGAAACGTTGGGGAGATGAGCGGAATTGTAGACGTGTCCGTGCGTAAAATACAGCCGTCTGCCGCCGAGGGGTATCACGCAGTCTTTTACGAAGGGGAAACGGGATATCATCGCGTCCACTTCGCTGTCGCAGTTGCCCTGTACCGCTACCGTTTTGTCGGCGACGGAGTTGAATATCTCCGCGACGCGCATCGGGTCGTAGTCGCGCGGAAAGGGATTGCGCGGTCCGTGATTGTACACGTCTCCCAACAAAACGAGCATATCCGCGCCCGATTTGACGAAATTGTCCACAATGCGCTGCGCCCAATAGGCAGAGCCGTGCACGTCGGTTGCAACAAACAATTTCATCGTTATTCCTCCGATGGAATTTCGTCGCTGTCGCCGTCGTCGCCGTCCTCCTCCGAATTTGCCGCACAGGCGGCGCATCTGTCGGGATAGACGGGCGTGATGCCCAATTCGGAAAGGGTGTACTCTTTCAATTCATATCCCTCTTCGTCTAACGGCAGCTTGACGACCACCGTCTGGCGCAGTACGTCCACGCTGTCCACCTTGGCAACCCCCTTGGGAGTGTCTATCTCGCTGTTGGGCTTGGGCATAAATTTGAGCGTGTCGGCGTAGTACTCGTCCTCGAATTTGAGACAGCACATAAGTCTGCCGCACAAACCGGATATCTTCGTGGGGTTGAGGGACAGCCCCTGATGCTTCGCCATCTTGATGGAGACCCGTTCGAAATCTTCCATATAGTCGTTGCAGCAGCACACTCTGCCGCAAGGACCTAAACCGCCCTTCAACTTACATTCGTCGCGGATACCTATTTGCCGCAATTCTATGCGCATACGGAAGTTAGCCGCGAGTTCCTTTACGAGTTCGCGGAAATCTATGCGATGTTCGGACGTGAAGTAGAAAACCACCTTGGAATCGTCGAAAGAAAAATCGACGTCCGCAAACTTCATATCCAGATTGCGTTTCTTTGCCAACTCCTGCGCCGTTTTCAACGCGTTGCCGCGCTTTGCGAACTGTTCCTTGCGATGAGCCTCGTCCGCTTCCGTTGCCTTGCGCAAAACGGGTTTGAGTTCCTTGATGGAATCGTCGCTTACTTCTCTGTTGGTAAGCACCACGTTGCCGTACTCCACTCCGTGCGACGTTTCCACTATCGCGCCGTCGCCCACCGAAAACTGTTCGCCGTTGGGCGCAAAATAGTAGGTCTTGCCTGTGTTTCTGAATTTTATTCCTACGATCTCCGACATATATATCTCGTCTCCAAAAGGGTGTTAAGCAGTTTGTCCGTGACAACGGTGACGTTTGCGCCGTCGTCCAACTGTTTTTTTGCCGAATTTATCTTTTCTATACAGGCTTCGGCTGCCTGCAACGTGTAGCCTGTGCAAATTTTGTCAATAGTATTGTGAAGATGGGGCAGCAAACAAAGATCGGGCGCAAGACGGTACACGACGGACTCGCGCAACAGCACCGTCAAAAACCCAAGACAATCGTAAATGCGGCTTTTGAGAGAAAGCATCTGCGCGGCGTACTTCAACGCTACCTTTGTGGAAGTCATCTCCGTCGCGACGTCCATTGCAAGTTTGTACGCGTCGAAAAGGTCGCGATCCGCCAATATCTGCTCGCCCCGCTGCACTATCCCGCCGCTCATTGCCGCGGCTATCTCGCAGGACAGCATATCGAAACTGTTGCGCAAAAGCGCCTGTTTCACCTCGTTGGGGGTGAGTATCGTCTGTTTGAGCAGTTGACAGCGGCTGCGCACCGTCGGCAAAAGCGCCTCGAAATCCGTCACGCCCACAAAGATGTAGATACCCTCCATAGGTTCTTCCAGCGTTTTGAGCAGTTTGTTCTGCCACAATTCGCAGCCCACGCCGCTTACGGAATCCGTCGCGTCGATACAGAACACGCGCTGTTTGCTGTCGTCTACGGGACGGCGGTAACTTTCCTCCACGAGGTACGCCACGTCGCCCACCGTCATTTTGTTCTTGACGGTATCCGTGGGCAGGTTTATCACGTCGAGATGTTCGCCGCGAGCAACCTTTTTGCAAGCGTCGCAATCGTCGCCTGCGTGACTGCGGCACATAGCGACGGTAGCGCACTCTTTGAGCAGGCTCTTTACGTACTGCTTTTCTCCCGCCACGGCGTAAGCGTGTGCGGCAACGCCCTTGGCAAAAGCCTCGCGCAAATACAAACCGACGTTGCTCAGTTGCATCATTTCAGCACTCCGCGACGAATAAGCGCCTCACGCAACTTTGCCTGAGTCTGTTCCTTCGTGCCGGAAGCGTCTATCACTTCGAAACGGGAAGGTTCTTGCTGTATCAAAAGTTTGTAGCCCTCGTACACTTTGCGGTGAAAGGCGTAACCCACCGCTTCCATACGGTCGTTCTGATCCGCGCCGCCCTTGCGGCGGAACGCGTTGTCGGGGGACAGATCGAGAAAAACGGTAAACTCCGGCATATATTCGCCGACGGCAATTTCGTTGAGGCGGACAATTTTGTCCAACCCGAGACCGCGCCCTATTCCCTGATAAACGTAGGAACTGTCCACGTATCTGTCGCAAATGACCGTTTTGCCCTGACTGAGCGCGGGTTTTACGATGTCTTTGAGGTGCTGGATACGGCTTGCGGCATACAGAAACGCTTCGCAAAGGTCGTCCATATCGCTGTTGTCGGCGTCGAGAATTATGCGGCGTATCTGTTCGGCGATGTCGCTTCCGCCCGGCTCGCGCGTGAAAACTACGTCCAGACCCTTGTCCAGACAGTACTGTTTGAGCAACCTCGTCTGATATGTCTTGCCAACGCCCTCGCAGCCCTCTATGGTGATGAAATTGCGCATTACGTCTCCCCAACAAGCCGTTACGATTCGGCAAACGCGCCGTTACGCTTGTTTGTAAATATATTAACATATTTTTTACAATCTTTCAAGCGTTTGCACCGTTGACAATGCGGGATAAAAATAGTATCATTTAGTACGGAATTTATGAAACGGGGATTTTTCGCAAAAGTATACGACGTAGTACGCCGAATACCGCTCGGGAAAGTGGCTACCTACGGACAGATCGCGCGTATCGTGGGCGAACCGAGAGCGGCGCGGCAGGTCGGTTGGGCTCTGCACGTCAATCCCGAACCCTTTGTTGTGCCCTGTCATCGGGTGGTAAACCGCGAGGGCAGGCTGTCGGGCGCGTTTGCGTTCGGCGGAGCGGACGCACAGCGGTATCTGCTGATGAACGAAGGCGTGCAATTTGTCGCCGACGACGTGGTAGACCTGCAAAAACACCTTTGGGAGGAATAGATGCTGGACAAAAAAACGGACGCAGTACTGCGCTTGCTGACGGACAACGTCGGCGACGGCTACAAAGTACTCAACAAAAGTCAATTGTTGTCTCAACTGCCGTCTCGGCTTCACATAGACGAGCAGACGTTTCAAGGAATACTGTCCTTTCTGAAAGACAACGACTACTTGGACGTAAAATATCAAGACAAGGAAGAAATTTGTCTTGCAGCCACCGTCAAAGCCGCAAGTTACAAAGAAAACGAGCAAAACGTCGTTCAACGCGCCAATATACCGTCGTGGCAGGTGGCACTGCTCATCGCGGGAGTGTTTTTCGCGGCGTTTGCGGGCGCGCTTGTCGCCGCTCTGCTCGGCAAATTGATGTAGGAGGGCAAAATATATGCTCAACAAAAAGGAAGTTTCCGTAATGCACTGCGTGTACGACGCCTGCAAGCGCAACAACGACGGGTGCATACTGTCCAACGCTTTTATACTGCAATCCATTCCCGAGAAATTCAAACTTGACGACGTAAAGTTGGACGGGATACTCAAACAGTTGGAATACGACGGATACTTCGAGTGTACCAAATCCGACCGCAAGGGGGAAACGGTAAACGTTATCGCGCTGAAACCGAAAGGAAAAGCGTTTAAGCGGGAAATGATACAACGCCGCAGAGAGTTGGTAAACAACTTCTTTTGGCGAATGATATTCGCCGCGGTGGGCGCAGTCGTCGGCTTTGCGGTGAGTTTGCTGCTTCGCGGCACAATAGGCTGAAAAAATTGCCGAAACAAAACTTTACGACAGCAAAACAACGAAAACAAAAAGGGGCGGGAAAAATTTTCCCGCCCCATTACTTTGTTCGTTACGCTTGTACGGGCATATATCTGCGCCAAGCGAGAGGATAGTTGTGTACGTAACTGTACCACATATCCACTTCCACTTTGGTAACTCTGCCTATCGTGCCTGTGGCAAACCAAGTGTAATCTTTGTTTGTGAAGGTGAGAGAGGTCATACTGCCGCAATTGGCAAAGGCGTATTCGCCGATGTAGAGCAGGTCGGCGTTTATCACCACTGCGGTCAATTGCGAGCAACCGTCGAATGCGTTGTTGGCGATGAGCAAAGTGCCGCTTGCAACGCTGTAACTGCCGCTGAGGTCGTCCTTGGCTTCCACAAGGTACTTGCCGTCGCCTACGTACAGCGTTTTGCCGCCGTCCGTCCAATTGCCCGCGTTGTCGTAGTAGCCGCAGCCTTTGAACGCGTCCTTGCCGATGTAGTTTACCTTGTCGCCGAGGAAGGTGATGGTTTGAAGCTGAGCGCAGTTTTCAAACGCTTCTTCGCCGATGTAGGTCACGCTTGCGGGAATTACTACGCTTTGTATCGACGTTCCGCGGAACGTACCCGCAGGTATACGCGTTACGTGATCGGGAATGACGATGTTGTCCTTTGCGTCGGAGATGTTGAAGAACACGTTGCTGTTGTGCAGCGGGCTGGAATAGTCGTTTTCGAACACTATTCCCATCCATTGCGCAAACGTTCCCTCAAACACGACGGTCTCTATTGCGTTGCAGTTGTAGAATGCGTCTCTGTCCACCACTTTGAGCGTGGAGGGCATTGTTACGGAAGCGAGGTTGGGACACTCGGCAAACGCGCCCACCGCTATCGACACCGTACCGGGCTTTATCACCACTTGCGAGTTGGTGTAACTGCCGTCGGCGTTTTGCTTCTGATGGACCTTTATCAAGTGGTTGCCGATGTACAAAATATCTTCGCCGCCCCAATGCTCTTGGTTGTTTACGTACGCGGTGTTGAAGAACGCTTTGAAACCGATGTCGTACACGCCGTCGCCTATTTCCAGCGAAGACAGGGCGGTACAGTTCTCAAAGGCGTATTGTCCTATGGTCGTCACCGTGTCGTGGATCTCGAAAGCGGTAAGCGCGCCGCAGTTCTGGAAGGCGGAGTCGCCTATTGTGGTGAGACAAGGCTCGTCGCCGACAAATTCCACCGTTTCCAACCTGACGCAGGCGCAGAACGCATATTTACCCAACGTCTTGACGGAGGTAGGCAAAACAAGCGATTCCATAGACGATTGTCCGTTGAACACCATATCCTTTACTTCCTCAACGCGGTACTGCGTGGTCTGATAGCCGCCTTCGCCGTCCAATTCCTTGTGATATTCGTTTATCACAATGTTTTTGGCTTTGGTAACCCTGCTGTCGCCCGTTACCGTGCAGTGCGCGCCGTCGCACTTGTAATCCAATCCGTCGTAGCCGCACACGGAGCAGAGGTTGCTCGCGCTCCAATCGTGCTGTTTGGAGGCGGTCTCACCGCAAGTGGCGCACTGCGCCTCGTGAGTTGTCTCGTATATCTTTACCTGTCCCCAGATATGTCCCCGCGCAACGCCGTCTTGACGTTCGCGCACGTACTGACAGTCTTTGCAAGTTTCCTGCAACGTAAGAGGGTTCTCGCAGTCGGCGGGGGTCTCCTTGGTCACTTGAAAATCGTGTGCGTTCGTCTCCCTTGTGTGACATTCGCTGCAAATACGGTAGTGGTCGACGGAGGTTTGGAAATAACTTCCCCACTTGTGCCCCACCGATTGACTGCCCTCCTCCGTTGCGGAGTACAGACAAACGCTGCACGCCTTGGAAATCGAACCGGCCTGCGTGCAGGTAGGCAATTTTTCCGTGGAGGTGATGTCGCAGGCGACCGTTTCGTCGTAGTCGCAACCCTGACGGGTACACTTTATTCTGTGCTGAGGATTGTTGAAATCGCCGACGAAACTGACGGTGAGATTGTGTCCCAACGCGGAATTGGCTTCGGGGATAGACTTGCCCAGGTGGCAAATCGTACAGGTGTACTCGGAATAGCGGTCGGACGTGCAGGTAGCCTCGTGTACCACAACGGTGGATCTGCATTTTTCTTCCAGACGGTAGTCGCAGTTGGCGCAGGTGGCTATGTGACCGCAGTCGAGCAGACTGCCGTAGAACTTGTGATCGTAGGAAATTTCGTGTCCGTTGGCGGGAGCGGTAATTTCCTCGTGTATGCTGCCGCAATCGGTGCATTTCGTCTCCGTATATGCGGGGGTCGTGCAGGTGGCTTCAACGCTGCGAGCGCCGCCCATATTGCACTCTTCCGTGACGCGTGTGGACTCCTCATTGCAACGGGTGCAAACGTGCGTGTGCTTGTGAACGTGCCCCTCCGTCAAATCGTCGTCGACGGAATCGCGGTCGATAAGCGACTCCCACGCGCCGTAAGCGTGTCCCAAAGGCGAGCCGTGTTCGGTCTCGTCGCGATGGTTGCATATACCGCACACGGATACGTAGTAGTCGCCCTCCGTGCAGGTTGCGGGATAGTAAACCGCGGGGTCGTAAACGCAAGGCTCGGTCTGCGTTGCGTCGGGGTGTTTGGTGCAGGTGCGGTGATGGTAACCGTTTCCGTCGTCCTCCCACGGTCCGTATTCGTGATCCAACGCGCCCACGTCTCTGAATTCGTTGTGAGAGCACACTTTGCAGGTGCGAATGTCTCTGCCGGCAACGCCGTCCTGTGCGGGCTCAAACGTACTCCAATCGCCGAAGGTGTGTCCTGCGGCGGGGATAGTCGTCTGCACCGCTTCGCTGCTGTCGGCGGTAAAATCGCCGTCCTCCGTCGCGGAGAACTTGTCGCACATAGAGCATTTGTAGCAGGCGGTCACGCCGCTTTCGGTGCAGGTGGCTTCTTTGCCCGCGGTGTACAGCACGGGGGTGTGAGCAATTTTGTCTATTTCCTCCGTCTCGTCCAGTCCGCAACTGCCGCAGACGCGTTTGCTGACGCCTTTTTCCGTGCAGGTAGCGCCTTGCGCGACAAACCACTCGCCGTAACTGTGGGGAATCATATCTATTTCTTCTTCGTGTTCGGCAATGTCGCCGCGTTTGCAGGAAACCACCTTTGTGCCCTTCTCGGTGCAGGTGGCGGGCTTGGTCACTTCCTCGTCGAGGTCGTGCCCCAGCGCCGGCAGCGTAACGTCGGCTATCTCGTTGCCGTCACGGTCGAAATTCTTGCCGCAATGAGAGCAATTGTAATGCCCCGCAACGCCGTTTTGCGTGCAGGTGGGAGCGACTTCCTCTATCCATTGCCCCATCTCGTGCTGTTCGTCGCACGCCGCAAACGCAAACGCGACGCAAATAACGCACAGCGCGATAAAAATCGAAATTGCAATCTTCTTCATACTTCCTCCAAAATGGAATTGTTAGGTAAAACCCCTCCCCACATCGCAAAATACTGCGCCTGAGCAAAAAAAATGTAATACCCGTCTATTTATACAATAAAAAGAATACTTTGTCAACGATTATCGAAAAAAAGCGCCTAAAAAAAATCCCGATCGCATAGGATCGGGACAAAAACCGTGATACGACTACTCGTTTTCCGCCGCGGTGGTTGCGGTGGTAGGCGGCACGAGCCGCTTGATGAAGCAACGGCGGCGCTTGTTCTGAATGGCGTCGAAGTACTTCCACGCGTTCTGTATGGGAATGTTGTATTCCAGATTGAGGTTGGTTTCGGCGTGTTCCACGTCACCTTGCAAAGCGTCTCCGAGGGACACCAGCATAGCCGCGGACAAACCGTGATTTTTGTACTCGTCGGCAACGCCTATCACGCCGAGGTCAAGCACCTTGGGGTGACGAATGGAGCGGAGCAAACGTATGAGGCAGGGCAAAGTCAGCCTGCCGCCGCTGGGGCGCACCGCGTCGGAGATGTTGGGGAACAGCAGTCCGAACGCCACCACTTTGCCGCTCTCGTCGAAGAGGACGCGTATGTACTTTTTGTTGATGAGCAACTTGAACTGCGCCACGAGAGATTTTTTCAGATTTTCCGTGACGGGCACTGTGCCGTATATCTGGTCGTACGTTTCGTCCCAAATCTTGAAAATGTCGTCGGCGTACTTGTTTATGAACTGACGGGTACTGCGCGCCTCGCCGAAACTCAAACGATACTTTTTGAGCATAAGTTCGCTTATCTTGCGGTACTTGGGGTCGAAGCCCTCTTTGGGCGCGCGAAGTTGATGTTCCAACCAATCCACGTCCTTGCCGTAGCCGCAGTTTTCTATAAGTTGTTGATAGTAGGGGTAGTTGTACTGCTCTTCGAAGGTGCACAGTTGGTCGAAACCCTCTATCAGCAGACCTTCGCGTTCCATATCGGAAAAGCCGAGCGGACCGACTATTTCCTCCATACCCTTTTGTCTGCCCCACTCCTCAACGGCGTTGAGCAGCGCCGAAGCCACTTCGTTGTCGTCAATGGAGTCGAATCGGGTGAAGCGCACCTGCTTCTGATTCCACTTGGCGTTGGCGGCGCGCTGCAAGATACCGGAAATACGTCCCACCACTTCGCCGTCGCGGTAAGCGAGGTAGTACACCGCCTCCGCCTGCTCGTAGTAGACGTAGTTGGGTTTGAAAACGTTCATCTCGTCGCCGTAGAGTGGCGGAACGAACCATTCGTTATCTTTGTACAGCCGAAGGGGAAATTCAACAAATTGCTTGCGCTGTTTGCGCGTGGAAACCTCTTTTATCTCTACCATTGTTAGCCTCTGATAAAAATTTGTACAGGGAAAAAGTCCGTTTGAACGTTTTTTATTGTATCATCTTGTTTACAAAAAGTCAACGGTAATTTGCAAATGACAATCAATTGCGTAACACATTGCGCCGCAAATATTGACTTAGCGGCGGCAATCGTGGTAAAATAGGTAGGTAACAAGCCGTTTTGCCCGAAAAACGGGCGTAAAAACCCCGCGGGAAACGCCTACGCGCAACAACGGCAAGCAAACTACAAGAGGTGAATTTATGATAAACATCGTAGTGGACGCAATGGGCGGCGACAACAGCCCCCTTGCAAACGTAGAGGGAACGGTACGCGCGCTCAACGCCCTGCCCGACCTGCAAATCACCCTCGTGGGAGACTGCGAGCAGATGAAGCAACAACTTGACAAACTTCAATACGACGCAAGCAGACTTACGCTTCTGCACGCAAGCGAAGTCATCTCCTGCAACGACAAGCCGACGGAGGCTATCCGCACCAAAAAGGACAGCAGTATGACAAAGGCGTTGGAACTGCTCCACGCCGACGAAAATGCGCGCGCGCTGGTGACGGTAGGCTCGACGGGGGCGTTGCTTGCGGGCACCGTTATGCGAGTGGGACGTATCAAAGGGGTAAAGCGCCCGGCGTTCTGCCCGATACTGCCCACCGTCGTCAAGGACAGGATAGTCGCCATCTGCGACAGCGGCGCAAACGTGGACTGCGACCCGCAATGGCTGCAACAATTTGCCGTGATGGGAAGTTTGTACCTCAGCAAGGCGTTCGGCGTAAACCGGCCGCGCGTTGCTCTGCTCAACGTGGGCGTGGAAGAAGAAAAGGGCGACGCACTGCGCAAGGAAACTTACCAACTGCTGAAAGACAAGCCGGAAATCAACTTTGTGGGCAATATGGAAAGCCGCGACCTGCTTAGCGGCAAGTTCGACCTCGTTGTGTGCGACGGCTTTGCGGGCAACGTCCTGCTCAAATCCACCGAGGGCGCGTGTCTGGAATTGATGCGGTTGCTCAAAGGCGCTATGATGAGCAGTTTTACCTCAAAAATGGGCGCACTGCTCGTAAAAAAGAAACTCTACGAAGTGAAAGATTTGATGGACTACAACAAATACGGCGGGGCGGTACTGCTGGGCGCGGCGAAAACCGTCGTCAAAGGTCACGGCAGCAGCAACGCCGAATCGGTGTTCCACTGCATAGAACAAGCGTACCGAATGGAAACGGGCGGACTTACCCAAGCCATCGCGCAAGCAATTCGAGGCTGAATACACCGCTCTCCCTTGACGGGGAGAGCGTTTTTTTGCCTGCCCGCAATAGGTCATACTTATTCGGAGGGAACGATACCCACAAATGACAACAACGGCTCAACACATAGCGTAGTGTGCGCTATTTGCGGCACGACCGTACACGAAGGTCACAATTTCGACAGCGGCGATTGCGCTTGCGGTGAAAAGAAGAAAGAACCCGTCACTTTGACCTATAACTATGTGCAATCTTCACATAAAGACGAAATGACTTTGACGAGTAACAACGTATCGGTGACATTAACGTTTGGCAAAGGAACATATACTAGAACACCATACGCAAATAAATCGTCTTATCTGACGTTCTATTCCGGAAACGAGGTCACTATTGACGCGGGAAGTAGACACATAAAATCCGTTACATTCTCATTTACTTCTGGTTACGATAAAACGATGGAACCGGATTCCGGGTCTTATGACAAATCAAGTCACAAATGGACGCCTGCTTCCGATAAAGACGTTATGAGCGTAACATTATCAAATACCGATAGTGCGCAAGCACGAATTACATCTATCGTTATTGTCGTAGAATAAGCACACAAAAAAAGGGGCGGAGAAATTTCTCCGCCCCTTTTTTGTTGGACTATATTTTACTCTTTTGCTATTTAAGGACGTATATTTGCGGTAACACCTGCGTAGATGTGTATGTGGTGAAACGCGGACTTCCCGAATTGTAATAAATTGTACCGTACGAAGCAGTGGTATTTGTAATAGATGCCTTGCCTTCTGCGGTTACGCTTATTGTCCAAGTAGTAGTTCCTTTATCCCAGGCAACCTTTTTCACTGCGGTTGCACCAAGCAATTTGTCGGAATCGGTGTCCTTGTAAGTCAACGTCCAATAACCACCATCTGTTTTACCCAAAACGAAGATTACAGCGCTCTCGGGTAACGAGGTAATAGTTTTTTTATCCGCGCTAAATTCGCACGTTGTATCTATACCAAGGTAATCTTTGTTGATTGTAGTCGCTACGGCATTATTTTTGTCGTTGATAGCGATGACTATTTTGTCACCAACGGAAAGCATAGACTCATCTGTGACTAACGTCCACTTTGACGCAGGTTGTTCCGCGCCGCAAATCGAGCAATTTCCCTCCGAATAAGTATGACTTATTTGCTTTTCGGCAAAGGTCACTTCACTCAGGTCCTCGCAGGTGATGCCGCTGCTCGTAATCTTCAACGAGGGGTACTGCGTTTGCGCGGCTTCGAATGTCACTTTGATATGCAGGTCTCCCGCGGAGAGCGAGCCGTCGATTACAAATTCTATCAAGCCGGTATTCGTGCCGTCGCCGACTGCTTTGTGGAACTTGCTGCTGTCTTTTACCGTGACGACAATCTTTTCGTCAGATTTATCGTAGGAAAGTTCCAACGCGCGCGTGCCGCCGATGAGCGTTGCGGCGTCCAATGTCAACGTGCCGTTTGTGACGCGCACCGCCGCTTGCGTTGCGGTCTCGCCGTTGATAGTTACGTTTTGAAGAGTGAGCGATCCGGCAGCGTCGGCAAGCGTGATGAGGTACTCCATTCCCTCGCCCGCGATAGCGCCGTTCCTGATGGTCACCGTTCCCGTAAACGTCAAGCCCGCTTTGAGAGTGAGCGTTGCGCTGCCGAGATCGAGAGTGAAGTCTTCGCTTATCGTCAAGCCGCCGTCATCGGTGACGTTTTGTTTGATACTTATCGTCTTGTCGGAGGCGGAAGCAAGTTGCGCAACCGCGTCACTCAAACTTGCATAGCCCTTTCCGTCAACGAAGAAGTTGTCGGTGTGCCCGTGAGAACAGTGGTCGCAAGGACCTTCCGCGGGAGAGTGGGCTTCCAATGTTTCCCAACCGCATTCTTCGCAGTACTTTCTGTGTTGAGAGTCGCTGCTTTCCTCGTACGAGAAGGTGTGTCCCGTCTGTGCGACGTAGTCGTGTTGACATGCGGTGCAGTACTGCCTGTGGTTGTCTTTGTCCGTCTCCCATTCGAGCGTGTCGGTGCAAGGTACGGACTCGTTGTACGTCTCGCAGTTGGCGCACTTTTGGTGGTGACCGTTTGCTCCGTCGTACTCAAAAGGTTGACCTTCGAATACGTGTTCCACCTTTTCCTCAACGTCCTTGGTCTCGCCGCAACGCAGACACTCGTAGTGAGTGATCTTGGGCGTTCCGTCGGCGCAACTGCCATCTTCTGTGACCTTGCCGTCGTTCCACAGGTGATTGCCCAACGGTACTATCTCAATGGTTGTTATGTATATGGCTGAACTTGACTTGCAGTCAAGGCGGAAATAGGTGTAGTAGTCGTCATCGCCCGCCTCCCAAGTATACGTTTGGGAAGAAAACGAAACGGTTACCGATTTGGGGCTTTCGATTTCGCCGCTGTCGTTGAGTTCGTTGCCGAGTAGCAACGTAAACGCGTTACCGCTTGGCTTGGTCTTCATTGTGATGACTATATTTTTGATACCGCTGATAGCCGTCGTATTCCACAATGCGGAGTCTTTATTCGACCTGACTTGAATATTGTCGTTATCGTAGTAGAATCCTTGGAAATCGAACATTATTCCGCCAATCAAGCGGTCTTGTTCACTGTGATAACCTTGTTGCGGACTTGAAGGGAACAGGTGAGTTTCCGTAGCGGTACTCTTCTTGCCGTCCAACGTGATAGTATCGGTTGCGCAAACTTTCTCGCCGCAAGCGCAATCGTGTCTTTCGTCGCCCTCGCCCCAATCGTGGTTTTCGGGGAGGTCGTATTGGCAAACGTCGCAATGCTTGGTGTGCTGATAGTCGTCCACTCTTTCGGGGTCGCCGAAGGTGTGCGCCTCGGTAATTGTCTCGGTGCAAACGGAGCAAGTGCCGCTGTGATTTTCGGCGGTCTTTTCCGTCCATTCGTCAACGGAGTGATCTTCCTTTTTGACGTAGTCGCAAACGTCGCACTTGTGTTGGTGCTGAGTTTCGTCTACCTTGCTCCAAGAGCCTTGCTCGTAGGTGTGGGCAACTTTTTGCTCGTGCGCACATTCCGCGTCTTGGCAGGTGCGGGTGTGGTTGTCGTTGTCGTACGTCCAAGCGCAGTAGTTGTGCGCGGTGGTAACTATGTCGCCGCAACGCGAGCAGGTCTTGCTGTGGTTGAAGTCGTCTTCGCTTGTGAGCGCACCGTAGTTGTGGTCCAACACAACGCCGCCTATCGTGATGTGAACGCCGTCGTCTTTACATTTGAGCCCGTTTTGAAGGTCGATTTCGTAGTCGCCCTGCGGCAGAACAAGCGTGCCGCCGCTGTAAATTACGCTGCCGATGGTAAGTTCGCCGTCAGCCGCCTGTACGGTGAGGCTGCCCTCCGTGACGGTGAGCGCGCCGCTGATTTCGAGGGTGAAACTTTCCAGATCCAGCACCACTGTGTACCCCGCGGGCAGGGTGAGGCTGTCACCGCTGCGGTTGTGGTTGAGGCGGACGGTGTAGGTGGTTTCCTTAGCCTGTTGGGCTATCCAGGCAAACGCTTCCACCACCGAATCTACGTGGTGAACGTCGCTTTCGTTGTAGTTGATTTCCACCTGCATATGGGTGTGTCCGCAATCGAGACAGGTTTCGCTTTGGTAATCGTTGTAGTTGTGGGCTTCTCTGCCGTATTCCTCGCCGCAGTGTACGCATATCTGCCAGTGCTCGTCGCCCGTGGCATACCAACCCGAGGCAAGTTTGTGCTCGGGGTCGTGACCTGTTTCGCCCGCGTCGGGGGAGCAAGTAGCGTCGCTTTCGTCAACGTAGCCGCAAGTTTCGCACTTCTTTTCGTGAGTGCCGTCGCCCGTGTTCTCCCATATCCATTGGTGAGTACCTACGCTGTCTCTGTGGGAGGCGTCGTTTTGACATTCGTACCAATGCTGCGTTTCGTCGGACTTCCAATTCTCCTTGTCGAAGTTGTGTCCCGTTTGCGGAATTGTGTAGGGGTCGGACGTGGATTTTACGCCTGCCGCAAAGTCAAGTTCGTCCTCGCCGATTTTTACCGTCACCGTGTAGGTTACGCTGCCGTCCTCTTCGCACTTGGGCGCTTGCTTACTTTCGGCAAAGGTGACTTCGGTGTCAGCGCCGTCGTATGCCGTTTCGCACACGCTGCACTTGACTGTGACTGTCGCGTGCGGTTCGGTCTCGTACTCCTGCGCCCAAGTAACTTCCGTTACCTGCCAAGTGTGACCGTTTGCGGGTGCGCCCTGAACGGTGTGCTTTTGGTCTGTGATTGCTTCGAAAGTATCGGCGTCGTAGATAGTGACGTCTTGCAACTCCGCCGCCTCAGCTGCCGTCCTTACCTCTTCGGCAGTTTTGGTGAGCGTGTACTCTATTTGTTCCGCCGCAGTGCAGGTTGCAGGGGTGGAATTGCTCGTCGCGTCGGTAAAGGTGAGAGTGATTTCCTTGCTGCACCTTTCGCAAACGTACTTGACTGCTACGCTTGAACCGTCTTTCGTTGTGCCTGTCCAATCATACGCGCCTTCTTCTGCCAATTTCCATTGGTGACCGAGTTGCGCATTGTCTTTGGTGTAGGTGAGTTCCTCAACACCTTCCAAGGCGTTGGACGCAAGTTTGCTGGGCGCAGAAACCGCCGCGGCAATCGCAGCCGCGTTGTCCTCATATTCCACCGATACGGTGAAAGTTATCGAGCCCATAGCGCCGCACGTAGTTGCGGACGTGGAACTTTGTTCTGATTTGAGTTCGACGTCAAGGGTGTGACCTTCAACGCCCTCTGCGCAAACGTTACAAACAAGGTGCAGTTCCGCGTTGAGGTAAGTCGCCGTATCTTTCCAAGTGAGCGGACCGTTTACTTCGTAGGTGTGTCCGAGAGCGGGTATTGTAAGTTGAGTATCCGTTACCTCTTCGCCCGCGGCGTTGAGTTTTACGCCGTCGTCAGCTTCGCAGTCCCAATATTGGTGTGTTCCTACGTTGGTGCAAGTTGCGGGCACTTCGGGGTGTTCCGTGCCTTTTGTGTGCTCGTGCGCGGCAGACTGTTTGGTCCGGGTGTCGGTGTAAGTTTCACCGTCCGGTCCCGTAACCGAAGCCGTGTACACTGTTGACCCGTCGGGCTGCACTGCCGCTTGCAAGTCGTCGTCCGTTACGTCTTGGGTCGCCGTGAGATCGCCGCGCGTGCAAGTGAAATGCGCCGTGGCGCTGTCGTATTCGTCCCAAGTCCAGTTTTGCAGCGCGTAGTCGTGACCGAGTTTTGCGGGTTCGGGGCGCGTTTCCGTTTCGCCGCACATTTTGCAACGGTAAACCGTTTCGCCTGCGCTTTCGCACGTGGCCGGGGTCTTGGGCGTTCCGTCGTCCCAACTGTGTCCGTTTGCGCAAAGATCTTGGTCGTCGTTGGGCGTACACGCGGCAAACGCCGCCGTCATAGCCGCAACAAGCAGGATCGCAAGCACAATCAGAATCTTTTTTTTCATTGCGTTCTCTCCTTTTTAGTTTTTTTTGCAAAAAAACACCGCATAGGGCTAATTTGCCCTATACGGTGTAAAAGTTTGATTTTCAGCGTAAAAACAAACGTGCGTGTGACTTGACGTTGCACACTCACAAACCGAAATATACCGATGAAACTGCCGAAGGAATAACGCGCGCATATTAACTCCTCAGAAGCCAAATATATTTAGTTCGGTTATGTTTACTACTTATATATTATATCAACACGTAAGCCGTTGTCAATAGTAATTTTGCAAATAAAAAATATTTTACATAATTTGTTGGCAATTCGGCAAAATAGCCACAAGGAGGACATTATGCAACAAGCGAAAAACACTGACAAAGACAGAATCGACCTGATAATAGGCGTGGTAGCCGTTGCGGTCGTGCTGGCGCTGTTCGGTTGGCTCATCTTTCGCCTCAACAGAAGCGCGAATATGGGCGCAACGCTAAACACCGCGGGAGAAATCGTCGCGCAGGGCGAGACGGTGCGCGGGTTTGAACAGACGTTTACTTATTTGCCGCCCGCGGAAATTGCGGAAGGCACGCCGATAGTTTGGACGATAGACGGCGAAACGGTTGCGCAAAGCGCATACGTCAAGGACGAACCTATCACGTTGAATTACCGTCCAGACGAAGCGGGCGTTCACCGAATTGCCGCCACCGTCGGCAAATACACGCAGGTGTACTCCGTCAAGACGGAACGCCCCACTTTGACATTGACCGCGCCCACGCTGACAATCACCTACGGCGACCCTCTGCCGCACTTGCTGCCCGAAGCCGTGGGATTTGTGGCGGACGAGGGGCAAGACTATCGCGCGGAGGAGTGCGCCTTGGATACAAACGCTCTTGACGTGGGCGTGTACCGCATTGCGCCCAAACAGTGCGACTACCTCGACTACCGCACGGAATACGCGGAGGGCACTTTGACCGTGCTTCCGCGCGAACTCACCGTTGTGGGCAATCTGACAAAGTGCTACGACGGCACAAACGCGCTGAAATTGCCTACCGTGACCGTGGAGGGCGTGTTGGAGGGGGACGACGTGTGCGTTGAGTGCGAAACTCTGTACCTCGACGGCAAAGACGTCGGCAGGAAAAACGTACTTCTCGGCACGGCTCAACTTGCGGGAGAGGACGCGCACAATTACAAACTGCCCGACTGCGCGCAAGCCATCGTCTACCCGCGCGCGTTGGCGTTGCAGGGTCTGTGCGTAAGCGACAAACAGTACGACGGCACGACGAAAGCGACTATTGACAAAATGGGCACGCTGATAGGCGTTTGCGAGGGGGACAGCGTGGCGATAGGCAGTATCACGGCGCGTTTCGACAGCGCGGAAGTGGGAATGCGCGACATCACCGTTGAGGACGCCACGCTCGTGGGCGCGGACAAGGAAAACTACGTTTTGCTGCGCGTGGACAAGTGCCGAGCGGAAATTACGGAAAAAGTGAGTTTTTGGGACAAGTTGTTACAAAAAGAGCGCGTAGCGGAAGGCTAACGAGGCGAAAGATATTGCAATTCGGCGCGAGTCGTGATATAATATAGTATAGTTTTTACTTTTGACAAAAGGAGTACACTATGAAAGCTCGCAGATCGATGCAAATTACCGTCGGTTGGATAGCGCTCATCATTGCCGCGGCGCTTGTGCTGTCGGCATTGGCGTTTACCGTGATGTCGTTTCTACCGCAACAGTTTGAACAAATAATAAACATTCCCGCAACGCTGTTGGAAAGTTTCACCAAGACAGCCGCCGATTGGGGCATTGCCGACTACTACTATCTGCTGCCCGCAATAGCCTACGGCTTGCCTACGCTGTTGCTTGTCATCGCCGCGGCGCTGGAACTGTCCCGCGACAAGGGCAAACAGGGCAAATACGTTGCGGGTTGTATGCTTACGCTTATCGGCGTGACTATCGTGGCGCTGTACACCGTCATCGTGCTTGCGACGGAAGTTATGCAGGGCGAAGGCGCGCTTGCGTTGCGTTGCTCCGTGGGAGGCTTGTTTGCCTTGACGGCGCTGTTCTGCGCGTTGGCATTGGGACTGCCGCGCGGCAAAAAGGCGCAACAACAGGTGGCTGAAACCACCGCCGCGACCGCCGTCGAACAACCTACCGCCGAAGAAACCGCCCAATCGCCCGCCGCAAACGACTCCGCCGCGGAATACGTGCCGGAAGAAGTGTCGGTAAAAGAAACGTTGGACGAAGTGTACGGCGAAGAGCCCGCTCACATAAGCGACAGCAAACTGTCCACGTTGCGTATGCTGCTGGATATGGGCGCGATAAGCGACGAGGAATATCTGAAACTATTGGAAAGTTATTTGAAATAAAAGACATCAAAGAAAAGAAAAAGAGACCCGAAACACGCGTTCGGGTCTCTTTTTGTTAAAATTACTTGCGGCGATAGGGGTGTTTGAAACGGGGTTCGTTGAGTATCTCGCCCAACACCATTGCGCGCACTACCGCGGTGTAGTCGCGAGCGCCCTCCTCTCCATCGTAAGCGGCGTCGTGCGCGATGAAACGCACTCCGTCCAGATCGGCGCAACCCTCGTCGTTGACGTCGCCCAACGAGCCGACAATTTCATCGTAGTGTTCCTCCTCGCCCTTGTGTCCGTGCGCCTTTGCGTCGGCGACGTGTACGTCCCCTGCGGCGGTTTGCCGTGTGCGTACGCGATCGGAAACCGATTGGATTGGGGCGTCGAAGTTCTGCGGCGCGCGGGGAGACACTATCGACTGACCTCCCGAACGGCGCGTTTTGCGAAAGGCGTAAATCAGCGTTGCGATGACCGCCACCGTAAACAAGAGAGCCGCTCCGATGATAAAAAACAAGTTTGAGAGCGATTCTACGTCATTCATTTTGCTACCCCATTGTTACTTTTTGGCGGGTTTGGAATCTGCACCGTCGCCGTTGCCGCTTATCGCGTTGCGCATAGCGGTGTCCGCTTGTATGTTCTGCATCTGGTAGTAGTCCATTATGCCGAGCCTGCCCTGACGGAAAGCTTCCGCCATTGCTTTGGGTACTTCCGCTTCCGCCTCCACGACCTTTGCGCGCATTTCCTGAGTGTGCGCTTTCATTTCCTGCTCGGTGGCAATTGCCATTGCGCGGCGTTCCTCGGCGTTGGCTTGCGCTATGCGCTTGTCCGCTTCCGCCTGGTCCATCTGCAACTGTGCGCCGATGTTGCGGCCTACGTCCACGTCGGCGATGTCTATGGACAGAATTTCGTAAGCAGTGCCCGCGTCGAGACCTTTTTTGAGGACGGTCTTACTGATGAGGTCGGGATTCTCCAACACTTCTTTGTGGTACTCGGACGAACCGACGGTAGTAACTATACCTTCGCCTACGCGGGCGATTATCGTTTCCTCTCCCGCGCCGCCGATAAGTCTGCTTATGTTGGCGCGCACCGTCACGCGCGCTTTTACGCGCAATTCGATACCGTTTTTGGCTATCGCCGAAATGACGGGCGTTTCTATGACTTTGGGATTGACGGATACCTTTACGGCGTTGAGTACGTCTCTGCCCGCAAGGTCTATCGCCTTTGCCGATTGCAGGGACAATTCGATATTGGCGCTGTGCGCCGAAATGAGCGCGTTTACTACGTTGCTGATGTTGCCGCCCGCCATTACGTGGCTTTCCAACTCGGCTATGTCTATGTCCAGACCGGCTTTTTTCGCGCGAATGTACACGTCTACCAGCATACGGTACTTGATACGGCGCATTTTCATTCCCACGAGACGTCCCATAGAGACGTGCGCGTTACTTACCGCGGCTATAAACCACGTAGGTATCGGCAAAAAGATGAGTACGAAAAGCAGCAGCACAGCCACCACTATCAACGCAATTGCCCACGCGGGAAAACTGTCCGCGGCGAGCATAGTGAACATAATATTCATAAAATTACTTCCTCCTGTTTTTCAATTACGACTACGCGCTGTCCTTCCACTTGGACGACAACGACATTTGCGCCCTGTTCTATGTAGCCGTCGCGAGCCACAACGTCAACCGTTTCCGTGCCGAACTTGGCGCGCCCGACAGGGTGCAGAGAGGTTTCCGCCTTGCCTTCGCAATTGAGCAGCGCGGAAAAATCTTTCGTGCCCGCAGTTGCGCCCTCCGGCAGAGAATTTTCGGTGTGGAACATCGCCGTGCGCGACAGCCTGCTCTTGGTGATGAGTCTGCTGAACACCCAAAACATAAGTATGAACAGCACCAACGCTATCAATACCATATACAACAGCATAAGCATATCGCCGCCGAACACCATTCGCAACACTATGCCCGCAACAACAAGCAAACTGCCGCAAATGCCGCACACGCCGAAACCGGGAATAAACATCTCCGCTGCGCAAAGTATCAGACCGACGATAAACAGTGCCGCCGTCCAGGCGTTCATTTCCGTAAACAGGCGCGCGAAACTGCTGTCGGCAAAACCTTCCAGCAACAGACTTGTAAGTAAATTCATTGCGCCTCCTTTACTCTTCGTAAGGTTGCAGCAAGCCTATCGTGCCGTCTTTGCGGCGATAGACCGCCTCCACGTTGCCCGTTTCTTCGTTGACGAACAGGTAAAAATCGTGGTCTACGAGTTCGAGATTCTCCGCCGCCTCCACTGCGGACATACGTCCCACCGCAAAACGCTTGGTCTTGGCGATGGCGAGGGGCGTGACATCTACGTCCGAAACAAATTCGTATTCGCCGGGCGCTGCGGGAATTTTGTAGGATTGGCTGAGTTTTTCGCGGTGCTTTACAAGTTGGCGCTCCAACTTGGGCAAAGCCGCGTCGATGTTGTAGTACATTGTGTCGCCCACAACTTCCGAACGTATGTGATTTCCGCGGAAATTGATGGATATTTCCATCTTGCACTGTCTGCCCATATCGGTCAGCACGATTTTGCAAGGTGTGTTTGCGTCGGGAAAATACTTGTCCAAACGCCTCGTTTTGCCCGTGAGGATCTGTTCCAACCGATCGGTCACGCGATAGTTTTTTGCTACGATTTCCAATTTCATAACGTTACCTCCGTGTTACATTGGGAAAATTTCGAAAAACTTTCCTGAATACATTATATCATTTTGTTTGGAATATTTCAATACCGATGGACGGAAAAAGCATACATTTTTCTTTGGGTCGACATAGGAGAAATTTTAGGCTCGATACGAAAAGGATATAAATCAAAAAAAAACGCGCCCGCAAAAAAATACGGGCGCGGAAAAACCTGAACAACGTCAGTTTATTTTTACGAATTTTATTTGACGTCCGTCCGATTCGACGCGAACGACGTCGCCGCGATTTATTTCGCCGCAAAGCATTTTTGAGAACTATAAAACAAATAAAACAAAAAAAACGCGCCCGCAAAAAAATACGGGCGCGGAAAAATCTGAATAACGTCAGTTTATTTTTACGAATTTTATTTGACGTCCGTCCGATTCGACGCGAACGACGTCGCCGCGGTTTATTTCGCCGCAAAGCATTTTTTCGGCGAGAACGTCCTCTACCTTGCGCTGAATGGTGCGCTTCAACGGGCGCGCGCCCAAGGTTTTGTCGTAGCCGTCCAACGCGAGAAAACGTATCGCGCCATCGGTAAACTGCAAATTGAGCGTGCCTTTGAGCCGCTTGTGCAACGCAAAGCACATCAACTCGGCGATACGCACCATTTCCTCCGTGCCGAGATAGTTGAACGTGACTATCTCGTCCAAACGGTTGAGAAACTCCGGTCGGAAAAACTTTTTGAGAGCGCTCTCTACGTTGCGCTGCATAGCCGCCAATTCGTTTTGCGCGCCGAAACCGATGGCGTTGTTGCCGCCTTCTATGCCCAAATTGCTGGTGAGAATGATGACCGTGTTGCGGAAATCCACCGTTTTGCCGTGGGAATCCGTCAGCCTGCCCTCGTCCAATATCTGCAAAAGCAAATTGAATACGTCGGGGTGAGCCTTTTCTATCTCGTCGAAAAGCACCACGCTGTACGGACGGCGCAGAACTTTCTCCGTGAGGTAGCCGCTTTCGTCGTAACCGACGTATCCCGGGGGCGCGCCGATGAGTTTTGCGACGGAAGTTTTGTCCATATATTCCGACATATCTATGCGCACCACTTCGCTGTTGCTTCCGAACAGACAGTCGGAAAGCGCCTTGGCAAGTTCCGTTTTGCCTACGCCGGTAGGTCCGACGAAGATGAAACTGCCTATCGGACGGTTGGGGTCTTTAAGCCCGGCGCGCTGACGGCGTACCGCGCGGGATACAACGGACACCGCCTCCGGCTGCCCTATCACGCGCGCGCCCAATTCCTGTTCCAGACGTACGAGTTTGTCCTTTTCCGCAAGGGAAAGTTCCGAAACGGGAACGCCCGTCATCTGCGAAACAACTTCGCGGACGTATTCCGCAGTAAGCGTATCGGTAGAGTTTTGTTTGTAGTAGCCCACCAATTTGAGTTTGCTGCACGCTTCGTCTATCACGTCGAACGCCTTGTCGGGCAGAAATCTGTCCGTTATGTATCTTACGGACAACTGCACGGCGGTTTCGATGGCTTCGTCGGTGATGGTTACGCCGTGGTGACGCTCGTACTTTGATTTTACCCCTTTAAGTATGCGAACAGCCATCTCGGGCGAGGGTTCGTCCACGGTGATGGGCTGAAACCTGCGCTCCAAAGCGGGGTCTTTTTCGATGTAAAGTCGGTATTCGCGCGTGGTGGTTGCGCCTATTACGTGCAGTTCGCCGCGCGCAAGAGCGGGTTTCAAGATTTCGGCGGCGTCCATTGCCCCGTCCGAAGTGCCGCCCGCGCCTACAAGATTGTGTATTTCGTCTATGAAAAGCAAAACGTTCTTCGCCTCGACGACTGCGTCTATCACTTCCGTGAGACGTTTTTCGAAGTCGCCGCGATAACGCGTGCCCGCAAGCATACCCGCAATGTCCAATTCGATAAGCCGCATATTTTTCAGTTCCTGCGGCACTTGTCCCTTGGCTATGCTGTTTGCAAGCCCTTCCACGACGGCGGTCTTGCCCACGCCCGCCTCGCCGACAAGCACGGGATTGTTCTTCGTGCGGCGAGTAAGCGTTTGTATCACGCGTTCCGTTTCCTTTTCTCTGCCTATCACGGGGTCGAAACCGTCCTGCGCCGCTTTGCGGGTGAGATCGAAACCGTAGGGAATGTCGTCGTCCTCGTCCGACTTTTCCTCTTTCGACTCGTTTTCTTCTGACTTGTCCTCTGCCGTTGCCTCGTCCGCATTGATGACCCACGTATGCACTGCGGGAAATTTCTCTGCGTTTTGCCTCACGGGAACGCCCAAAAACCTGAGTTTACTGCCGTTGGGGACAGTGATCACAATGGCGTGGAACAACTTTTCCGGACCTTTTGCGCCCAGATGGTATTCCAACTTTTCGTAAGCGTAAGTGCCCGTCATCGACAGCAACGCCAACAGCATATGAATACAGTTGACTTCGCGTTCCTCCATTTGCGAGGCTATCAACGTCGCGCGCCGATTCAATTCCGCCACTTCGTCGATTTTGGCGGGGCGTATGTACCTCGACTCCAACTTCGATGGCGTAAGATCGAACTGGTCCAAAAAAGGCTTTGCCTCGTTATCCACGCAAGCCAACGCATACAGCACGTGCTGTGCGGTAGGGTTGCCGCCCTGATTCTTGGCGGTAATTGCGGCTTGACGTAAAACTCTTTCCAAAGATTCCGTTTGCATTTGTCACCTTGACAACGTATATTGTATATATTTTATCAAATTACACGGAGTTTTTCAAGGAATACGCGCCTATTTGTAAAACTTTTGTTGCACGACGCGCCGCAACGCGCTTTTCAACAAAGAAGCGAGGGGCTCAGCCCTCGCTTTTGAACAATTTGCGGAATTTCCGTCCGACGCCCAACCAACGGCACAACGCGTGAAACGCCGTCGGCACGAGGGAAAGTCCCAATGCGGCAAGATACATCGCAGGGGTCAGCGCCGTCAAGCCGAAAACGTTTTGCAACGGCGGAACAAACGCCACAACGAACACCATCGCCGCGGAAACGAGCAAACTTACTATCATAAAGCGCGTTATGCCCCCTTTGAAAATGCAGGTGCGGTTGCGCATTTCCGGTACGAACGCGAGTTGCGAAAGGGACAGCACCAGATACGCCATAGTACACGCTTCCTTGTACCCCAAGGTGTTTCCGACGGCATACGCCGACAGTGTGGCAGCCGCGAACATAATTCCCCCGACAGCCACGCGCAAGCCTCCGCCGCCGCTGAAAAAAGTTTCATCGGCGCGCTTGGGAGGTCGGTCCATCACGTCCGACTCCTGCTTGTATATCCCCAGCGCCAACCCCGGCAAACCGTCCGTTACGAGATTTATCCACAGCAATTGCATAGCGGAAAGGGGCGACACGTTCCACACGAGCAACGCGATAAATACCGACAGCACTTCGCCGATGTTGCAGGTAAGCAGATACGTGACGGATTTTTTGATGTTTTCGTATACGCTTCTGCCCAGAGACACCGCGTCCACGACGGTTGCAAAGTTGTCGTCGGCGAGAATGATGTCCGCGGCGTTTTTCGCTACTTCCGTACCGCTGCCCATAGCGCAGCCTATGTCCGCCGCTTTGAGCGCGGGCGCGTCGTTTACGCCGTCTCCCGTCATTGCCACCACCGCGCCGCGCGTTTTCCAAGCGTTTACTATACGCAGTTTGTCGGCGGGAGTGACTCGGGCGTATACCGCGATACTCTCCACGCGGTCGGCAAGTTCGCCGTCGCTGAGAGCGGCAAGCCCTTCGCCGTCAAGCACGCAGTCGTTGTCGCCGAGTATGCCGAGAGTGCGCGCAATTTCCGCAGCGGTGTCGGGATTGTCGCCCGTTATCATCACGGGGCGTATGCCCGCGCTTTTGCACGTTTCGACGGCGCGCGCCGCTTCCTCCCTCGGCGGGTCTACAATGGTGAAAAACGCGCTTACTTCCAATTGCCTTTCCAACGCCTGCGAGCGGGGAAAATTGTACCCCACCTCTTTGACGGACAGCGCAAGTACGCGCAATCCGCGCTTTGTGTAAGTGCGGTAGACCTTGTCCGTCTCGCGGTCGCCGTTTGCGCCCCTCATCGCCTCGAAACTGCCCTTGGTCACGGCGTAGTATTTGCCGTTTGCACGCACCACCGTAGTCATCAGTTTGCGGTTGCTGTCGAAAGGTATCTCGAACAGCCGCTCGCACGGGGCTTGTTTCGTAACGGAGGCGACGGCTATTTCCGTGGGGTCTCCGAGCCATTGCCCGTCGGCGTTTTGCACGGCGTCCGAACACCAGCAAAACGCTTGCAACAGAAATTCGTCGCCGCGCAGATTGTCTGCGAGAGTGTACCTCTTTTTGTCATACACGCCCACAAGTCTCATTTTGTTTTGCGTGAGCGTTCCCGTCTTGTCGGAACATATCACCGTAGCGCTGCCCAACGCCTCCACCGCGGTGAGACGTTTGACGACGGCGTTTTTGCTTGCCATACGTTCTATGCCTTTGGCAAGCACGATGGTTACCACTGCGGGCAGACCTTCGGGAATAGCCGCAACGGCAAGCGACACCGACGTGAGCAACACGTCCACGAACACCGTTGTAAGAGTCGCCCCGTCAGCCATTCGGCGCACGCCCTTTACAAATCCCACCACAAGCACCAGCAAACAGACGGCGAGACACACTACGCCTATCGCCTTGGAAAGTTTTTTCAGTCTTTGCTGCAACGGCGTGAGCGTTTCCTCCGAATCGGAGAGCATATCGGCTATTTTGCCCAATTCGGTGCGCCTGCCCGTCGCCGTCACTTGGGCTACGCAACGTCCCTTGGTGACGGGACTGCCCCCGAAAACGACGTTGTCGCCCGTACGCCCGCCGCGCCGCGCCGTTTTTTCGACGGGCACGCTTTCGCCCGTGAGCGCGGATTGGTCAACGAACAGCCCCTCGGCAAAAAGTAAACGGCAATCGGCTGTGACGACGTCGCCCGCTTCGAAAACGCAAACGTCCCCGACGACGAGCAAACTGCTGTCCAACGTCGTGACCGCGCCCGAACGAATAATTTTCGTCTTGGGGGAGGTGAGTTTTTTGAGCGCTTCCAACGACCTTTCGGCGCGATACTCCTGAACAGTACCGAGGACGGCGTTGCACAGCACTATCGCCAAAATGATGATAGGCTCTAACAAATCGGCGCTGTCGCCCGTATACAACGCCATACCGAATGACAGCGCAGCCGCCACGAGCAAGATGACTATCATCAGATCGGCAAACTGCGAAAAAAATTTGCGCAAAAAGCCGCGCTTCGTTTGCCGTTCGGTCACGTTTGCGCCGTCGCGGGCAAGTCTTTCGGCAGCCTGCGCGTCCGTCAGTCCCTTATCGAGAAAGTCCGTTACCGTCACTCGCTTCTCCTCCCAAAACGTATGTTTCGGCTTAGTATATGTACAAGCCGTCGCGTTTAGACGAAAAAACCGACCCCTTGCGCGGGATCGGTAGGAGTTTTGAGGGGGAAATATGCCGTTCGTTACGAATCGGCGTGTACTTTTCCCTCCTCGTACTGCTTTGCTTTGTAACGGAATTGCTTGCGATAGTCGTGAAGAGCGAAGGGCAGATACACCGCCAGAGACAGCACCTCCGCAACGGGATAGCAAAACCAAATTCCCTGCTGCTGCCACAAGTAGTTGAACAGTATCGCCGACGGTATCAGAAACAGCAGTTGACGGGAAAAACTCATCAACAGGCTGGAAACGGGACAGTTTACCGATTGCAGCATATTTATCACGAGTATGCTGAACGCCGCGGGAATAAACGCGATACTTATCGCGCGGAAAGCATAAGCGCCCTCCCGTACCAAGACGGCGTTAGCCGCGTCCAATTCCGCCTGCGTTTGCCCCTCCGCAAGAGTGTTGCTTTTGAAGATGGACATCAACAGTTCCGGCGCTGCCTGAAACAGCACCGTCCCCACAGCCATAACGCCGAGAGCCACGTACAGTCCCAACAGGAACGTTTTGTTGAAACGCTTTTTCTCGTTTGCGCCGTAGTTGTAACTCATTATCGGCATTGCGCCCTGCATAAGACCGAACACGGGCATAAACACAAACGATTGCACTTTGAAATACGCCGAAAGCACCGTTATGCCGTTGGGATAGCGGCGCAACATCACGTTGAGTATTATCGTAACGACGGAGTTCATTGCGTTCATCACGAACGCGGGCAAACCAATCTTGAAAATGCGCAAAAAATACTTCGTCTGCGGGCGGTAACGTCTGAGAGAAATGGAAACGTCCTGTTTTTTGACGAAAAACGCTATCAAGTCGATGGCAGCCGCCGCCCATTGACCTATCACCGTGGCGAGGATAGCGCCCAATACGCCCCACTTGCACCCGACGATAAACGCGGCGTCCAAAGCGATGTTGGTAACAGCGCCCACCAACTGCGTGATCATAGGTATCTTCATATTGCCCGTAGCCTGCAACATACGCGCGCAGGTGATGTCCATAATCACCCCGATACTGCCGAGCATATATATTTCCAAATACAAAGCGCCCTGCTCTATCACGTATTGCTCGTCGGACGCGTTGTCGCTGTTGACGAACGCGCGCATAAAGGGCTTGGAAACGACGAACGCGAGCGCAGCCATAAGCAGCCAAGCGGCAATAGCCATAACTATCGCCGTCTGCGCGGCTTTGTCGGCGTGTTTGCGATTGCCTTCGCCCAATTTGCGGGCAATGTAGGCGTTTGCGCCCACCCCGATACCGATACCGAGCGCGACGACTATCATTGTCATAGGCATAACTATGCTTACGGCGTTGAAACTGTCCTGTCCGATCGCCTTGCCGACGTACCCTGCGGGAACGTAGGTTATTCCCGTCAGAAACAACGAGTCCACTATGTTGTACAGCGACTGTACAAGCATAGACACTATCGCGGGCAAACTCATCTGTACAAGCAATTTGCCTATCGCGGTGTTGCGCATCTTGTCCGATTGCAATTGCGCTTGCGTACTTTCCGATATTACTTGTTCTTCGGTAATTTCATTCATAACACACAACAAACGGCTGTCCCAAAGGACAACCGTAGATAGTTTAACATAATGAGCGATTTTGCACAACCGTTTGAAACGGTTACGCTCTGATATATCTGCAAAAACGAATGGTAAAGCCGTTGTCCGAAACGGGCTCGCCGCAACGGGCAAGTTTCCAATCGGGTGCTGCGTCAAGATCGGGGAAAAACACTTCGGCGTCCCCGTCCGCGTTCACCTTGGTGACATACACCTCGTCGCATTGCGCCAACAGCAGTTTGTACACGCTTGCGCCGCCTATCACAAACACCTCGTCGTCGGGATACTTGGCAAGCAGTTTTGCAAGCGATTCGGGAGTGGACGCGCTTTCGGCGTCGGGATAGGTTCTGCCGCTGTCGTCCAATACGACGTTTGTGCGATTGGGAAGCGCACCGTGCGGAAAACTTGCGTACGTTTTCGCCCCCATCACCACAATTTTGCCGAGAGTCGTCGCGCGGAAAAACGCCATATCCTCGGGCAGACGGAACAGCAATCCGCCTTTTCGTCCGATACCCCAATGTCTGTCCACAACAACTATCGCTTTCACTTTTACCCCTCGCTTTCGGTTATACCAATATTGTAATGCCGATTTGATTTTTTTGCAAGGATTTTTTCTGCTTTATGTCAAACGTTGTGCGTTCCGCGATTCCCGCAAGAACGCAAAAATCAAGTACGCGCACGAACTTTTCGAAACCGAATTGAAACTTTGTGTTTTCCGACCAACCGTGCGGCGATCGACGCTACTTCGCAGCGCAAGCGCAATGGACGGTCAAGACAACATATACGAAACCGACCTTTTTGTCCGAGGTCGGTTTCATTTTATGAAGTAATAACATTGTCCTGCGCGCTGTCGCGCCGCCGCAGTCGAAACTACTCGTCCACTTCGGCAAAGCAACTGCCGCCGATGAACTCCCTCAACAGCGAATTGCAGGGGACCCACTTGTCGTCCATTTCCTTGAAATATTTGAGGAACTTTATCAGTCTGTTTGCGGTGATATAGTAGGGGCTGTCCTGTTTGACTTCCTGCAACGCGGGCAGGGCGTACTTTTTGAGAACGCACAATTCGTAGGTGAGGGCGGAATTGTACACGTAGTTGCAGCCCTCCTGATAGGGATATATCCACTTAAATTCGCCGCGGCGAACGGACGGCCACATTTCCAACGTGCGTTCGGCGGACGCGCCGCGATATTTTTTGTCGCGCACGATACGGCGCAGCAAACGGATATCCGTGAAACTTATCGGGTTGTGGTAGTCGATGTTGATTTGGAATTGCGGCGCAATGTATATCTTGAACTTCTGGTGCTTGGGTATGAGGTAACTCAACCGATCGTTGAGCGCGTGTATGCCTTCGATGATTATCGGAGTGTCCGGACCGATCTTCGTCTTGATACCGTGTTCGGCGCGCCCCTGCTCGAATTGATAGTTGGGCAGTTCCGCCTCTTCGCCGTTGATGAGCGCAAGCATATTCTGGTTGAACAATTCCACGTCCAACGCATTGATGTCCTCGAAGTCCTTTTGACCGAACTCGTCAAAGGGTATGCTGTCGCGGTCCTTGTAGTACATATCCAAAGAAATGCGCAAAGGCGTGATGCCGCGCGACATCAACTCGATACGCAAACGGTTGGAAAACGTCGTTTTGCCGCTGCTGGACGGACCTGCAATGCAGATGAGACGAATGTTTTCGATGTCCTCGGCGATACGGTCGCCCAATTCGTGCAGCATATCGTTGTGCAAAGTCTCGTTCATATTGATGAAATCGACGTACGTGGACTCGTTTACGTGGTCGTTCATCTTGGAGATTATTTCGGCGTTGCAAATGGTCGCCCAACGGTGTGCGCGTTTCAACACTTTGCTGAACGTCGGCTCGTCCTTAAATTCGGGAATGACTCCGCCCGCCTCGTAACGGGGATACTGCGCCGCCATATGTCCGTCGTAACTGAACAACTTGTAGAACTTGATATAGCCCGTTGAAGGGACCATATACCCGTACATATAGTTGAGGTAATCGCCGCAACGGTAAAAGTGGCAGGTTTTTTCCGGACGGTATTGAAGCGCGTCGGCTTTGTCGCGCTGTCCCTGCGCCACAAAGTAGTCGTAGGCTTCCTCCTTGCTCATCACCGTGCGCTCGAAAGGAATGTCCGCCTCGACCAACCTGTTGAGTTCGGCGGTGACGTCGCTTATCATACGGCGATCCATCACCATTTTCGGCTCGACAAGCGACACCAACAGCGCGCGGGAGATCGTGTAACTGATTTTTATTTTGTAATCGGGATAGAGGTTGTGAAACGCCATTGCAAGCAAATAGCGGAAGGACGTTTCGTACACCTTTACGCCGTCGGACGAAGTGAGATCCAACGGCACTACTTCCGACTCGAAACTCAGTTCGTAAGTGAGTTCGCGCAAACGGTTGTTGACTTTCGCCGCCATATAACGCTTGTCGGGATCGTTGAGCAACGCGAGAATAGGCGTTTTTTCGGTGAGTTCGCGCTTGTTGCCTTCAATTGTAACTGTAAACATATTCGTACTCCTTGGAAATGATTGACCGTGAAATTTGAGCCGAGCGATTTGCGTATCCAAACGCCCGCCGGCTGTGCCGACGGCGTATCGATTTACGCGCGCTTGTGCGGCAGAACGTTGCGGCATAAAAACGCGCAAGTTTGCACGATTTTGCGTTTGCCTTGCACCGCTTGCCGCGTATACCGAGCAAACGTCGGATATGCGTATAAACCGCCGCCCTTTCGGCAGGAAATATATTATACATTAAACCGTTGAAAAATTCAATACCAAAATAAAAATTTTTACGACAATTCCAAAATCCTCTAACTCTTCCACTATCAAATTCAAAAACTTTTCAAAAAAATGTTTTATCAATAGAATTTGCATTATGTAAAATTATTTGAGGATAATAATGTTATTAATCAATCTGTGTTTTTGTAGAAACTTTTGCTGCTTAATAGAAAACCGATATGCCTAAACTAAACATTTAACACTTGTCTTGTCTAACTTTTTTCACAAAAAACAATTAATAAAATACACACAAACTGCCCAATCAAAAAACAAAATTTTAGCCTGTTTTAAATTGAATTGTAATTCAAATTAAAACAGGCGCATTTTTGAGATACCATTGATTGATAACAAATAATATTATCTTTTAAGTTTTCCAATTGCGACGTGATACGTTCTGTCTATAAAATCCTCATAATCATTAAATATAACACCATCGTCAAATGGATCACCCTGGCGATTGGCATATGCAAGTAAATCCGAATCATTTATTACAGATTTATAATAATTAGCATAATCATTTTGATCCATAAACTTATGATTGCCGGATTCCCTTTTGAGTTTTATTAAAAGAACCAGCGTTTTGTCGGGAGTGTGAAAGAAGATTGATGGATCATCACGCGATAACATCAAATATTTATACAAATTATGAGGTGTTATGGATTCATAATTCACAAATTTTCCTCCCGTTTTATAATAAGGAACTCTATCAAATATGATAAATATTTGAAAGTACGGAACTCCGCTAGAACGTATATTTGCCGTTTCGCCCAACATATTTTCAAAATAATTATTACTATTCTGAGAGTAATTTCTCATAACAAATTTCAAGGAATATCCTGCAACTTTTTTTTCACCCTTGGATACGACTATATCAACTTTTTTTATATAATAACGTCCATTAATTATACCCTCTTTGTCGTTGCCAATTCCCTGTGATTTAACCGTAAATTCCGCCCCAAATTTCTCTTGCAAATCCTCTGCAATGCACCCGTGCAAACTTTTAAGTTTGGCTGTACTTCTCGAAGTGCCAACTTTCAAATATGCAGCAAAAGATTGTCGTATTGTTTCTAAAAAATCTTTATTTGAAGTCATTATTATTTCATCTCCCTTCAAGATAGTTTATAGTTTAAAAATGTCCTAACATCCTTTGATGAAAACGTATAATATCCACCGCTTTTATACTTTCCCAATAATGTCACATAAGACACAAACTCCTCAGATAGCAGCACACGTTTTGCCCTTTCCAATTCTTTTACACCTCCAACTAAATATAATCCCCCATAAACACCCACACCAGATGGCGCAGGTGTTAATTTCAAATCACGAGTTGTACGTACAAGTTGATTTAAAGCAATTTTACTTTTATATGTATCTTTTAATGCTTGGCTACGTCCAAACTCATACCAATAGATATTCTTTATTTTGTCGACACTACGACTCATCAATTTTTCCTTATTAGATAATAAATATCTATAAATATTATTATCAAGCATTAAATCTCTCTCGGCAATTGGTATAGCATTCTTATCATATGGATATAAGATTTTTGCGAATTTGCCAGTGGATGCTTTGACAACAGGAATTAAGTACTTTGAATCATAATCAAAATTCTCAATAAATACTTCATCACAAAGTGTTGCATAACCATTTTTTACAGCCAGTTTGCAATTTCCTGTATTGTTTAATATATTTTTCAGCAACCTTAAATTTTCATTTGTCGAAAAATAAAAATTACCTTTTATTACAAAATCCTCCGGAAGCAACCTATCAATATGATATATGCTTTTTCTTTGTTCGTCAAACCCGAAATAATGACAATAACTGTCATTTTTAAAGTTTTTGAGTATTACTATGGTTGTATATGTTGTTGAAATAAATGGTTGAAAATGTTTCAAATCCACAATATTTTCTATCAAATTATTCCGAAGCAAATACTTTCTTAATTCATTACCGGCATTACTTGTAAAAAATGAACTTGGAGTTATATAACCCAAAACTCCGTGTTTTGATAACATTTTGAGACCTATTTCATAAAACACCAAATAAAAATCCGTCATTCCAAATTGGGCAAAAGAAAAAGTTTTTAACTTATCTACGGAATTGCCACAATTGTGTATTCTTATGTACGGAGGATTACCCAAAACAAAATCCATTCTGCCGTTATACTTGGTAACACACATTGCATCGGCACATATAATATCCCAATTTACATCCGAAACACAATAACTTTTTGCTATATCGGATACATTCTTTAAGCATTTTTGCCATTCTGTTTTATCTATTTCTATACCGTGAATAAAAGTGCCAAGATCATTTGCAATTTCAAGTGGTGACATACCTATTTGTACCGCACTTTCGCAATATCTCTTAACAATCTCCACAAGAAAAGCACCATCGCCGCAACTGTTATCAATTACGTGCTTCTTCAAAATACTACACCCTTGATAACCAGATAAGTCTAAGATATCCAACACTATGTACTGCGGAGTATAAACTCTACCACCCAATTTAGTCGATGATTTGTTATTCTGCATAATTTTTTGCCACTCTGTATTAATTATAGCACATTTTTTTTATTGTTACAATAGAAATACATTTAATAAAAGAAATATTCACGATTCATTATATCAATCAAATGTAAACGTTTGAAGTTGAAACTGCACAAATTGACATTGAAACTGCGCAGAATTTCGGAAAGTTACGTAAAATTGTACCGCTTTGCCGCAAAAAAAACGCCGCGAATAAAAAAACACGGCGGACGTTGCTTTGAAAATTACGAAAGTAAAAGTGCCGACAGCCGCGCCGCGGTTTCGTCGGGGGTAAGTCCGTCGGTGGCAATAGAAAAATCGGCGTAACGTTTGTACAGAGGCGCGCGCCGTTCCATCACCGCACGCAAACTTTCGACGCTTTTGCCGTCGAACAGCGGACGTCCGAAAGACAATCTGACGCGTACCGTCTCCGCCTCCGCGCAAAGCCACACCGTTCTGCCCGTTGCGGCAAGATCGCCGAATACGTCCGACAGCACGCTGCCGCCGCCGCAGGCAATGACGCTGTTTTCTGCGCCGCACAGCGACTGCAACACCGCGCTTTCCGTTTCGCGGAAACGGGCTTCGCCCAATTCGTCGAAAATACGGCTCACGCTCAAACCCGTTTCGCGTTCGATAAGTTCGTCCGTATCGACAAAACGCATACCGAGTTTGTCCGCAAGCAGTCTGCCGACGGTGGTTTTGCCCGCCGCCGCAAACCCGATAAGTAAAACGTTGCCCATCATTTCACCAAAAAGTCCACCGCGTCCAAATAACTGCGAACGCCTTTGCCGTAAAACCGCGCCGCGCACACGTCGGCGAGAACGTCCGTCCTGCGAAACTCTTCGCGCGCGTTTACGTCTGTCAAATGTACCTCCACCACGGGCAAAGGGATACACTCTATGCAGTCGCGCAAAGCGTAACTGTAATGACTGTACGCGCCCGCGTTGAAAATTGCCGCGTCGCAATCCGTACGTTGCAATATTTCCACAAGTTTGCCTTCGCAATTGCTTTGACGGCAGACGACCTTTGCGCCTTTGCTCCGCGCATAAGAAACGACTTGTTTTTCCAACTGAGCAAGCGTCTGCGTACCGTACAATTTGGGGTCGCGCCGTCCCAGCATATTCATATTTACGCCGTTCAACAACAATATTTTCACTTTATTTCACCTGCTTTTCAAAGGATTCGTAATCGGTACATACGGGCGTGCCCGTCCACAAAGCGAAACTCTTCGCGCCCTGATGAAACAGCATTTCCAACCCGTCTATCACCGCGATACCGCGTTGCTCCGCCTGTTTGCGCAGACCGCTGTCCCCCTTGTAGTCGGCAACGAGTACAAAACGGCAGCTTGCGGGCAAAACGACGCTTCGCTCGAACTCGCACTGCGGCACAAAACTCAACACGCCTACGGGATCGCTTACTTCGGCAAGCGTATATTTGCGCCGCAGATACCGTATGCGCTCCTCGGTGCGGTTGAATACTTGCAATTTGCAGCCGTATCCTGTCAATTCGCGGATAACGGCTTCCGCCGCGCCGCCCGCGCCCACTATCCACAAAGGCTGCCCCTCAAACGCAATGCCGTGCCTGCGAAGCGATTCCGTCACGCCGTAACCGTCCGTAGAAAAACAACGTTTGCCGCGATTTGTTACCGTGTTGACGGAGGGCATATCCGACCCCAACAGTGAAGCCGCGCGCGTTTTGAAGGGCATAGTTACGTTTGATCCGTCGTATTCGCCGAGCGTGGCAACCAATTCGGAATCGCAAACGGAGGGAGGCAAAGTCACCGCGTCGTAACTGCAACACACTCCCGCTTGCGCGGCAAGAAAGGCGTGAAGTCGCGGCGAAAGGCTGTTTGCCACGTCCGATCCCACCAAAGCGAACCTCATCGGCGCAATACCGAGACTTTTGAGAAAATCGGGATGGGAAACGTCGAACGGCGCGCTGTCCACCGCTCCGCCGCCGCACGCAACGCACAAAACCGTTTCGCTCATAGCCACGCGATGATCGCCGAAACTGTGAAAGAACTTGCCGCCCGACGTTTTTCCGTCGGACTCAATTGTCAAATTGCCGCCGTCGAACGCGCAACGCTGTCCGCAAACGGAGGCTATATGCCCGATTGCCTGTATGCGGTCGCACTCCTTGTAGACGAGTTCGCCCACGTTTTCAAAGATGTGAGTACCCTCCGTCAACATAGCAAGAGCGGCAAGCAACGGTATTTCGTCTATTCCGTCGCACGAATCCTGCGCGTTGGAGGTAAAAGGTCGCAGTTTGCTCGGCAGTACTTCCACGTCGCCGACGCTTTCGCCGAAAAGGGTGCGAACGTTGCGATAGTTTATACGAGCGCCCGCCCGTTGCAGTACGCGATAGAAGCCCAAGCGGCGTTCGTTGAGCAACACGTTGACAAACGTCGCTTTTTGCCCCGAAATCAAAGCCAGCGCCACCGAATACGCAACCGCAGAGGGATCGTTGGGCAATGTCATTTCGAAGCAATGGGGTCGGCTTTTATGTACGACGACGGTCTTTCCGTCCGTAGTCACGTCCGCGCCCAACTCGCGCAACAGAAGTTCCGTGTGGTTGCGCGTGGGCACAAGTTCCGTATAGCGCGTTTCCCCCTCTGCAAACAATCCCGCAAAGACGACCGCGCTCTTTACCTGAGCGGAAGCCGCGTCGGCAAGAACGTGCGCGCCGTGCAAATTGCCGCCCTCCGTTTCGAACAGGCAGTCCTTTGCACAGCGTATGTTTGCTCCCAATTGGCGCAGAGGGCGTACCAACCTATCCATAGGACGTTTGACAAGACTGTCGTCGCCGACAAATCGCGCGCGTATGCCCGCGCCCGCAAACAGTCCGCCCACAAGCCGCGCGGTCGTGCCGCTGCCCAAACAGTTCACCGTCACGTCCTGCCGAAAATTTTCGTTGGGAATTATCTTTGCCGTGCAATCGCAAGACTTTTCGTTCCGTTGCAAATCTATGTTCGCTACCGCTTTCAACGCGGACGCGGTCGCCGATACGTCGCGCGAAAGGGTGACGTTGCGTAACGAACTTGTGCCCTCCGCAATGGCGGCGGCAATAAGCGCGCGGTGCGTCAGAGATTTGTCACTGCACCGCACGTCGGAACTAAGCGTAAATTTACCGTTGAATGATATCATAGTTTTTTTGTCGAACCGCAACGCGTTAGTCGCAGAGCGCAGTCAATTGGGAGAAAGGTATGCTTCGCAAGGTGAAACCCGTCGGGAGAACGAACCCAACGTTTTCGCCGCAAGCGCCGCCGAGATTCTTTTTGTCCTGCAAAGTAAGTCCGAGCATCTTTTCGGTGAGGGGATACACCGGAAAACGTTTGCGCACTTCTTCTTTCCACGTTTCGGCGTAACTGCGGTCGCACAGCCCGAGGCGCGCCGCAAGTTCCGTTTCGTAGTATATTCCGTTTGCAACGGCAACCCCGTGAGCAACGTTGAGGGAAAGTTCCATCGCGTGCCCCAAAGTGTGTCCGAAATTCAGTTTGTTGCGTTCGGTTTGACAGTACGGGTCGCGGCGGCAGACTTCCGTCTTGTACTCGGCGCAACGCGCCGTCAACTCCCGCAACGATTCGCCGCGGCGGCACGCGTTGTCCGTTTCCCTGTCGAGCATACGGTATTTGAGTATCTCGCCCATTCCGTTGTTCAGTTGTTCGGCGTCCAACGTTTCGAGAAAATTTGTATCGATGATGACGTCGCCGAAATAGTAAGTACCCAACATATTTTTTACGTTGCAGAAGTTTACCGCGGTTTTGCCGCCGATACTGCTGTCCACCATCGCGACCAACGTCGTGGGAACGTGCAGCAGTTGTATGCCGCGCTTGAAAATCGCGCACGCGAAACCGACCGTATCGCCGACGCTTCCGCCGCCCAAGGCGACAACTTTGTCGCAAGGGGAAAGTTTGCGTTCGGCAAACCATTTGCACAAAGCGGCGACGTTTTCCAACGTCTTTGCCTGTTCGCCGCGCGGCAACAAATAAACGTTGTCCCCCGAAACGTGGTACAAACGGGCTATATGCTCGTCCGTTACCACGGAACACTGCGCAAAGTCGGACAAGTCCGCCTTGCCGAAACTTATTTTTACGTCCTCTATACCTTTCATATCAATCCCTGTTTCATCATTCGGTCGGCAAGTACGTATGCAAGTATGTTTTCGCCGATGACGCCCACGTTGGGCACAACGCATACGTCCGCCCGTTCCACGTGCTGTTTGACGCGTTGAAGAGTGACGCTGTCCACCGTTTCCGCACCAGCCACCGTCGGCACGGGCTTTACCACAAGACGGCACAAAATGTCGCCGCCCGTACTCAGACCGCACACTATACCGCCGCATTTGTCTGTGGCGTACACTATTTGCCCGTCTTTCACCGTGAGTTCGTCGTTGGCACGTACCCCGTCCAAATCGGCATACTTGCCGCCGATACCGAACGAAATGCCCTTTACCGACGGTATACCGACAAGGTTTGCCGCTATCACTGCGTCCAATCGGCTGTCGTAGGGGGCTATTTCCCCCACTCCCATCGGAACGCCCGTTGCTCCGACGACCGCTATGCCTCCCAAACTGTTGCCCGAAGCCCGAGCGGAATCTATCGCAGTCATCATTTTCTGCGTGGCGTTGCCGTCGGGACAGTGCAACAAAGCGAAATGCGATTGCTTTTCCGACAAACCGAAACGGTAACGAACGCGGGAAGATATACCGCCTATTTTGTCTACGTAATGGTAGGTATAAACGTTTTTTGAGGCGAGCAGTTGTTTGCATATCGCGCCCAAAACCGTGTAGCACAAACTGCTGCGCGCGCTTGTCAATTCGGCTATTTGCCGCACGCTCAATTGAGGGAAACGCGCCCGACCCACCACGTCGCCGTGTCCGCTGCGCAACGCCGTTATCTCCGGGCGGTTTTCGCGGGATACGTTTGCCACAAAAAAGCGCACTTCGCCGCGTACCGTGACAACGTCCCCATCAGCCCCGTCGAATACCGCAACGTCACTGTTGTTTTGTCGGGAACTTCTTCCGTAACCGCATTTGCGCCGCGCAAGTTGCTTGTTTACTTCCTCGGCGGAAAACGCAAAGCCGTCGGGTAAGCCGCAAATAACGCCGCCGTACCCTTCGCCGTGCGACGTTCCGTAAAAAGAAAACGTTATCATTGTTCGCTCCATTGAGTAGGTAATGTTCGGTATTCGCCGAACCACTCGCTGTCTTTCAGTTTGCAATCGCTCGCGGAAAAGTACATAGATACTTTTCCGTCGGTGCAGGCAAACACTATGTCGCCGTTGAGCGGCTTGCAAAACACGTCCTCGCGCCGTCCGTAACTGTTTAGTACCGTTTCCGACCTGTCCGTCACGTAAACGTTGTCGGTGTAGGCGGCTATGCGGTTTACAAAGTCCTGCGTGGGAAACGTGCTTGCGCTCGATTGCGTGTACTGTACGCTGCCCGCCACACAGCAAACGCATACGTATTGGGGACGTATCGCCGAAAGCAACCGTAAACTCGACGAATTTGCCGAGCCGTGATGTCCCGCTTTGTACAGCGTAACGTCGCGCAGATCGGGGTTGCAACGCACCAGCGATTCCTCGCCGCCTTGTTCCAGATCGCCCGTAAACAGGTACTTGTTGTCTCCCTGCCGCAACAAAATACAAACGGAATAGTCGTTTTCGTTGGAGGTGTAGTTGTCGTAATACTCCTGATACAGCACTTCCATCGTCACACCGTCGCAAATGGCGTACTCTTTTTGCGCGCCGTTTTGCTCGTTGCAACACTGCAAAGCCGTGTAACAGCGCGCGCCCGAGGCTATCTCCCTGTCGCGCGCGGCGCAGTACTTTTCGAAAAGTTCGCCCGAGGCGTTTGTCCGCGCAAATTGTATCACCGTGCGGCACTCGTATCTGTCGAAAATGCCCTTTGCCGATTGCGTTCCGACAAAACCGCTTATATGATCGGCGTCGCCGTGAGTAACCACCACGTATTCCAGCACTTTGTCGACGCAATATCTGTCTACGTACTGCGCTACGGAAGTTGCGCCCGCAAGGGTCGCGCCCGAATCTATCAGAATATCCGCGTCGCCCGCCTTGATGTAAACGCAATCGCCGTTGCTCTCCTGCCGCAGAAAATGCACCGAAAGCTGTTCGGAGGAAATCGCCTCCACATCGTAACAGCGGCTGTCAAAGCGGTGAACGCCGTATACTCCGCCCCACCAACCGCAAAAATATCCCGCCAAAACGACAGCGGCAACGGCGGCGGCAAGCAATGCCGCCGAAAATATGCAAAGCACCTTTATCCGACGTTTTGTCGGGCAGGTGCGTTTGCCGAGAATTGTTGCCGTATCGGCGTTGTTTTGCCGTGATCTGTTCATAAGCGTTTGCCAAGCGGACGAGCAACGCAGCCGCTATGCGGCGCTTACTTCCACGCGTCGGGCATAGTTCTGTTGTTCTTGAACCACTCCGTATCTTTGAGTTTGAGATTGTTGTTGGAGAAGTACATCGTTATTTGTCCGTTGGTGCAGGCAAACACAATGTTTCCGTTTGCGGGAATACACGCGCTGTTGGTTTTGTACTGCGAGCCGTCGGAGGTGCAGTACACCCTGTCGGTGTAGGGTGCGATACGCTCGATGAAGGGGGTTGCGGGGAAAACTTTTTCCACGTTGCTTGTATACTCGGTCGTTCCGAAACAGGTGCATATACAAATCGTTTCCGGTTGAATTTTTGCCATAAGCGTCTCATTCCCCGCAGTGTACGAGCCGTGATGTCCGCCCTTCCACAACTTGACCTTGGGCAAATCGGGATTGAGATTTACCAAAGATTCCTCGCCGTCGTCTTCGAGGTCGCCCGTAAACAGATAGTTGTTGTCCCCCTGTTTGATCATCAGACAAACGGAGTAGTTGTTTTCATTGTCGGTGCTGTCTCGATAGTATCTTTGGTCGAGTATCTCCATAGTTATGCCGTCGGCGAGCGTATATTCCTTTTGCGCGCCGTTGGCGTTGTTGACGCAGTCGTTGGCTGTGTAATGTTTAGCCCCCGCCTCTATTTCCGCGTCACGCGCCGCGAGATATTTGTTGTATACCGTCGGATTGCCACTATCTGTATATAGGGAATTGCCTGACTTTGCAAAGTCTATTATTACGTTGCACACGTATCTGTCGAAAATTCCCGGGCTACTGCTTGAACCGTAAAAAGCGGATATGTGATCCTGATGGGCGTGAGTTGCCACCACGTACTCCAATATTCCGTCGGTGCAGTACTGATCTATATAGTCGGAGATAGTGTTTGCACTGTTTTCGCGCGAACCCGCGTCGATAAGTATGTCCGTGTCGCCCGCCTTGATGTAAACGCTGTCGCCCGTGTTTTTGTTGCCCAACATAAGAAAGTGTATCGAAAGATCTTCCTCTTTGATAACGTTGACGTTGTACTCGCCCTCCTTAGGCTCGCTCGGCACGGTGACGTCATTTACGGTCACAGCAACTTCCGTCTGCAAATCCACGCCGTTTTCCGAATAATGCAGGGTGAAAGTTACAACGCCCGCCGCGCTTGTGTCCGCCTCGTCCAAAGTGAAATCGGTGACGTCGGCTTGCTTGCCGTTGGTGTAGGTGACGGTGACGACAAAGTCGTTTTTGTCCGGCTGAGCGTTGAGCGCAATGGGCAGTCCGTTGTACACGGCGTCCATTCTGTCGGGGACAAGCGCCTTGACCTCTACCGTAAAGGTCGCAGTGAGCGTATCTCCCTTGACCGTGTAACTTACCGTAACGGTTTTTACGCCCGTTTCGTCAAACGAACGCGGAGACAAAGTGAAATCGGTGACGACCTCTTCCGAACCGTCCGACGTCACAGCCGTGACCGTCACGTTGCTCGGGTCTATCTCGTCGCTCACGAATATTTCACCGCCCGTGTATTCCGCGCGTATCTCGGTAGGAGGCGCGGACAGCACCGTCACTGTGAATACGTCCGTTTTCGTAACGCCGTCCTCGGTGTAGGTGACGGTGACGGTGTTTACACCGCTTTGCGAGCCGTCGAATCCGCTGCACGTCCAGCCGTCAACGGTTTTGCTGCTGCCGTCGGTGTAGGTGGCGGTGACGGTAATAAAAGTTTCATCCAATTCGTCGCCTACAAACACATCCTCGCCTGCGTATACGACGGAAATGGACTGCAATTCCACTTTTACCACGTCTACGGTGAAATCGTCCGTTTTCGTAACCCCATTTTCCGTGTAACTGACGGTAACGCTCTTTGCGCCTGCCGTAGCGCTGTCGAAACCGCTTAGCGTCCAACTCGTGACCTTGCGCTCGGTGTTGTCGGCGTAAAACGCCGTGACGCTGATTTTTGCGCGATTGAGACTGCCGCCGACGAATATGTCTCCGCCCATGTACGTTACTTCGATGGAAGTAAGCGCGTTGGAGGGGGCGACGACTTCAACGGTGAACGTTGCCGTGAGATTGCGATAGGTGACGGTGACCGTCTTTGTGCCCGCCGTCGAACTGTCGAAACCGCTTAGCAGGTAGTCGCCCTCCGTCAACGTGTGCGAACCCAACCCGTCCACCATCTTCACCGAAAGTTTGGTGAAATCCAACTCGCCGCCGACAACGACGTCTCCGCCCGTGTAGGAAACTTCCAACTTCTGCCGGAAAAGGCTGCACGCGCAAAGCGTCATCGACAGCGCCAATACGCACGCGACAAGCGCTATGAGAATAATTTTTTTGCGGAAAAACTTTTTCATTGCTCTGCTCCGTTACTTAATGCCCAACAATTTTTTGATCTCGGGCATTTTTTCCTTGGCGGCGCGGTAACCTTCCGCCACCATTCCGTCAATATTGTCAAGACTTGTTCGCTTGAACCGTTTCAATTCCGGCTCGATAACAACGTCGCTGTTTTGCAATCCTTTGTACATAGTGGATTTCGTGGTTATGTCCCACGTTGCAAACAATATGTCGTGCAATTTGCGCGAATCCGTTCCCTCGCCGCGGTGTCTGTTGAGGTCCACGCCCACAACCACCTCCGCGCCCATCTCCCTGCAAACGTCGGCGGGCATATTGTTGAGCAAACCGCCGTCCACAAGCAACGCTCCGTCTCTTTCGACGGGCTTGAACAACGCGGGCACGGCGCAGCTTGCCGAAACCGCAGTTGCAACGTTTCCCTGACGCATCACCACTTCGTTGCCGCTTTGAATATCCACGGCGACCGCGGCAAAGGGCACGGAAAGCGCGTCGAAATCTGCGCCCACAAGCAATCTGTCCGCAACGCGCGCGATGTTGCTCGGGTCGGAATTGAGCCAAAGCCGCCTGACGAGTTCGCGGCGGGAGAGACGTTTCGCCTCCTGCACTATTACGTCCGTGCCCACCCCCGCGCAGTACAGCGCGCCGATAAGACTGCCCACCGACGTGCCCGCCACGCAGGAAAAACTTATGCCCTCCTCGTTGAAGGCTTTGAGTACGCCTATGTGAGCAAAGCCGCGCGTACCTCCGCCGGAAAGGGCAAGCCCCGTGCTGTATTTGAGTTTTACTTCATTCCTCTCTACAAAGGGAATTTTGTATTTACGTTTCATAGTTATCAACTGTATATTTTATTATACAACATATTTCACGTCGGCGCAAGTGCATTTTTACACGACAAAGGCACGGCAATTTGACTTGCCGTGCCCTGCCGAAAGGATATTTACTTTTTGAAGTATCTGTTGTACAATCCCAAAAACGCCTTTCCGTGACGCGCTTCGTCGCGAGCCATTTCGTGAACCGCGTCGTGAATTGCGTCCAGATTCAATTCCTTGGCGCGCTTTGCAAGCATCGTCTTGCCCATTGTCGCGCCGTTTTCCGCCTCAATACGCATTTGCAGATTCTTGGCGGTGCTGTCGGTGACTACTTCGCCCAACATTTCGGCGAACCTTGCGGCGTGATCGGCTTCCTCGTAAGCGGCTTTTTCCCAATACAGACCTATTTCGGGATAGCCCTCGCGGAAAGCGACGCGGCTCATAGCAAGGTACATACCAACTTCGCTGCATTCGCCGTTGAAGTTGGCTCTGAGGTCGTCGATTATGTCCTGAGGAACGCCCTTGGCAATGCCGACGACGTGTTCGGCAGCCCAAGTCATATCGTCGTTTTGCGCGACGAACTTTTCCTTGGGGGCTTTGCATTGGGGGCATCTTTCGGGGGCTTGGTCGCCCTCGTAAACGTATCCGCAAACGGAACATACAAATTTCATAATATCTTTTCTCCTTGAATTGATTTTGCGCGCATTGCCCTGCGCAAAGGGACTATTCTTCCTCGGCGGTAAACTCTTCTGCGCCGACGCCGCACAACGGACAAACTTCGGGCGGGGTGTCGCCTTCGTGTACGTATCCGCAAACGTTGCAAATCCACTTCATAGTGCTCCTCCTTTTTACGGAAATATTCGTATCTAGATGATACCATATTCCCCGTACGTTTGTAAATAAACTGTCGAATTTTTTTTGAAAAAACTTGCAAAAATAAAGCGTGCAATGTACAATTGGTGTATGGAACTCAACAAACTGCTTTCGCCCTTCCGACGGGCGGTAAACGACTACAAAATGATATTGCCCGGCGACAAGATCGCCGTGGGAGTGTCCGGAGGCAAAGACAGTCTGACGTTGCTTGCGCTGCTTGCGGCGTATCAACGGCACTTCGGCGTGCCTTTCGAGTTGCTCGCCGTAACAGTGGATATGGGGTTTGCAAACTGCTCTTTCGACGCTATCGCACGCTACTGCGACGACTTGGGGGTGGAATACTGCACCGTAAAGACGGAACTTGCGCAAATCATTTTCGAAATTCGCAAGGAAAGCAATCCGTGCAGTCTCTGCGCGAAAATGCGCCGCGGCGCGCTGAACGGCGAAGTCGTGAGACGCGGTTTCAACAAACTCGCCCTCGGTCACCATCGCGACGACGTTGCGGAAACGTTTTTGCTGAGTTTGTTTTACGAAGGCAGGCTCAGCACCTTTCAGCCGACGAGTTTTATGTCGCGAAGCGGAGTTACGCTTATTCGTCCGATGATATACATCGCCGAAAGGGACATTGTGAGTTTCGCGAAAGATCTGCCCGTCGCATTCAACCCCTGCCCCGCCAACCACAACACCGAACGGGAAAATATGAAACGTATACTGCAACAACTGCGCGAATTTAAGCCCGACGTGGAAGAACGGCTCGCCAACGCCATTATGCACCCCGAAAGATACAACCTGTGGAGCAAACCGCAGGATTGAAAGGTAAACAGGAGAAAATTTTATGAACAAATCGGACAAAACCGCCGCAATGCAACTTACCGAACAGCGTGACGACGGAAAAACGAACAAGACCGCCGCAAAGATGACTATTTACGAATACGAACAGAAGTACACCCACCGCCAAAACGTGCGCGGCGCGCGGCTGTTGCTGTGGCTGGGCGCGGGACTCGTGGGAGTGATACTTTTCGTATGCTTGTTTTTCCTGACGATGCGCGTTTACGAAATAAACGAATACGCGGGTTACGCCGTGGGCGGAGTTAGCCTGATAGTATTTGTGTGTACGTTTGCCGTTCCCCTTGCAAAGATCGTGCGCACGGGGGCGTTTGTAACCAACGTAAACGCTCTCACCGCCAAAGAAGCGAAACGTCACAACAAAAAACTTCGTCACGAAATAGCGGAAAAGATAATAGACCTCACGGGCAAAGTCGAGGGCGTAGGCTGGTACGACAGCGAAGTTGTGGGACGGCTTGCGGTAGCGCTTAAAGTGGGCAACGAAGAAAAACTTAAAAATGCCCTCACCGAACTGTATCAAGGCTGCGTAAAGAAAAACGCAAAAGATATGATATTCCGCAACAGTCTCAAATGCGCCGCTTACTCGGCAATATCGCAGGCGGCGAAGGTGGATACCGCGCTCGTCATCTTTCTCAACTTGCAACTCATCAAGGACCTTGTGTTCCTCTACGGCTTCCGTCCCTCCGACGCACGGCTTGCAAGGATAGTGGCGCGCGTTATGCAAAACGCCCTGATAGCATACGGCTTGGGCGGAATGAACATCGGACACAGCGTTGTGCAAACTATGGGGTCGGCAGTAAAGGGAATACCCATTCTCGGCAACGCCATCGCCGCCATTGTGGACAGCAGCGTGCAAGGTCTTGCCAACGGTACGCTTACCACCGTCATCGGGTATCAGACCATTCGCTACCTCACCACCGAATACCGTCTGCAAAACATTCTGGACGGAGTGGACGTTTCCGAATCGCAACAGGAACTTGCCGAAGCGTGCGACGAATTGGAGCAGGAACTCAAAAACAAAAAACACACCGCCGCCAAAGCCGCCGTTTAGTTTGTGAAACGGCAAATCTGCAAAATACGCAAACAGCGCCCGAAAACGGGCGCTGTTTTGACGTTTAACGCACAAAAGCGACTGCTTGGCACAAAGGTCAAGACAAATATTTGTTGCGCGTGGCTTCCCCTCCGCGAATGTATCTCTCCTGCCAATTGTTTGAAAGGATAACCGCAATCGCCCTGTACCGCTCGGGGTCGATATGCGGCAGCCGCTCGGCGAGATCTTTATGCGCCGTGGATTTACTTACGCAAAATGCGTCGGCGACCGCCCTTACGGTACACCTGTGCGCAATGAGGTAGTCCGCCGCCTCCACCGCTCGCTCGCGTATGTAATCTTTCATTTTGTGCTCCGCGCCTTTTTTGATATATAAAATGCGCCGTTTCGTCAAATTATGACAAAATCGCCCGCAAACGCGCGAAACCGTTTGCGTAGACAAAAATGAGTTCCCCCGTCTTTTCCCAATAGCGGCAACGTAAAAAAAACAGACCCGTCGGGAATTGCCCGACGAGTCCTGCGCGGTATGTAATCGAATAGTAATAAAACGTTTCCGCGTTTAATTGTCGGCGTGTTCGCAGAAAGCCACAAAGGGCGGAATTTTCACTCTCGTACCGTCGTCAAGCGCCACAAAACCGCTCCACTTGCCGAATACCTTGTGACTTTTGTTGTTTGCCAACAACAGCGGAGGTTTGGCGTAACTGTCGAAAATCGGTTCTACGCTGAAATCGAATTTTCCGTCGGCGTCCTTGTAACGGTAGTCGTCGCCGACGCGAATTTCTTCGACGTCGTTCAGTTTGTACATTTTGTTGTCGTAGAAAAAGGCGTTTTCGGAGATTTGCCCGTCCTCGTCGGAAATCCAACCTATGTTGAAACCGAAACTCTTTTCGTTGACGGTAGTTCCGCCGTTGCCCCAAACCCATTTGCAACGATAGGGCAGCGCGCCTCTGCACCAATTCAATATGCCGAAACCGTTGCCTATCTGATAGGCGACGTCCTCGATACGCACATAACCGTTTACTACGAAACAGTTTTCGACGTAGTTGAGACACCAATGCTTCGGCTTGTCCAACTGCGTTGCCACCACCAACTTTTCTTTGGATCTGCTCACGTTTGTGAGCATAAGATTTATTTCCGCCTTGATACCGTTGTAGTCGTTGGCGGTAAAAGCGAGGCGGCGGAATTTGTCTGTGGTTTCGAACTGCACGTGCAAATTGTGCGCGAAATACTGCAACATATGCGCCACTTCGGGGTTGACGGGCATAGCGCGGCTGAAAGAGGGTCGCACGGGTACGACCCTGTTTATCTCGTGTTTTGCGCCGCTTGCCAAATCTGTCAGCGTAGCCGACGCCTGCATTGCGCAGGACGCGTGTCCGAGCGTCAGTTGCAACACGTAACGCCCGTCGAAGTGGATACGGTATACGTCCCACTCGTTAAGCCGCGAAGAATTGACGGCTTTTTTGTCCAAAAGAAAATTGAGATGACGAGCGTACCCCGTTGCGGCAATTGCGCCGTGAGCGTCCGTCAATTTTTCTACGGTCAATACTTCATTCATAGTTATTTGTTCTTTGTTGCGGAGAACAGCGCAACGATCCTGACTATCAATTCCAAAAATTCCACGTAGAGATATATCAGACTTGTAGTAAGACTGAACGCAAGCACCCATTCGAAACGCTTGTCAGCGCCGATTGTCACCATTGCGTCGATGTTCTGTATATCCCAAAACACCGTTATCGCGCCGAACAGCACGCAGAAGAACGCAACAGCCGCTTGCACTCCCGCAACAAGCGCAAAGTTGCCGTTTTGCGCGGCGACAAAGTACACCACGGGCAGGCAAACTATCTCCACCAAGACAAAACTGATGACGCCTATCACCAAGCCCAAAGCGAAGCGGCTGCTTATGCGCGCGTTGAGCAGTTTGTAAAAAACAAGACACACCGCAAACACAATGCCCGTACCGAGCAGCGCCGCAAGGGACACTCCCGGCATAAACAAATTGAGAAAACCCGCAAGCGCTCCGAGAAACAAGCCTTGCATAACGCAGTACAGCGGTCCTACCACCTTTGCGGCGTTTGCGTTGAACAACAACACAATAGAGCCGACGAACATAACCACGCCCGCAACGCCTGCAATTACAAGCGTTATCGTCAAAAGGCGCATAAGTTCGTCCGCGCTGATGTTGCCTGCGGCGACGTTGAACAACGTCACCCACAGCGCAATTTCCGTGACGATGGCGATACCAATCGTAAGCAACACCAAAAAGACGCTTTTGCCCGTTACGCCCTTGTAAGTTGCGGCTTCCGTCTCGACAGCCAATTGACCTTTTCGTTGAGCGCGCGTCCAATGCCGCATATAAGGATTTCCGTATCCGTACACAATTCACCTCCGCATATCGGTTAAATTATACCGATAAAAACATATATAGTATACCATATACGTCAAATATACGCAAGATTATTTTTTTACTTGACAAAAACGCCGCCGAAAATTACAATGAAAGCACAACTAAAAGAGGTAAAAATACTATGTCGGAACTGACAATGGACAAACTTGTAAATTTGTGCAAAGGACGCGGTTTTATTTACGCGGGAAGCGAAATTTACGGGGGACTCAGCAACTCTTGGGACTACGGTCCGTTGGGCGTTGAGATGAAAAACAACATCAAACGGGTGTGGTATCGCAAGTTCGTAAAGGAAAATCCCTTAAACGTCGGGATAGACTCCGCGATACTGATGAATCCCAAAGTGTGGGAAGCCAGCGGACACATAGGAGGGTTTTCCGACCCGCTGATGGATTGCAAAAATTGCAAAACGCGTTACCGTGCGGACAATCTCATAGAGGAATATCAAGCCGTTCACGGCGCGGACGCAAACGTTGCGGCAATGACCAACGAGCAAATGCAGGACTACATCGCCGAACACGGTATACAATGCCCCGTTTGCGGCAAAAGCGACTTTACGCCCATACGTAAATTCAACCTTATGTTCAAAACGTTTATCGGCGTGACGGAGAACAGCACCTCTACCGTATACCTCCGCCCCGAAACGGCGCAGGGCATATTCGTAAACTTCAAAAACGTGTGCCGCACCACCCGAAAAAAACTGCCTTTCGGTATCGGTCAAGTGGGAAAATCTTTCCGCAACGAGATAACTCCCGGAAACTTCATCTTCCGCATACGCGAATTCGAACAAATGGAATTGGAATTTTTCTGCAAACCCGGTACGGACCTCGAATGGTTCGCCTATTGGAAACAATTCTGCAAAGATTGGCTGCTCGCGCTGGGTATGAAAGAGGAAAATCTGCGCCTGAGAGACCACGACAAAGAGGAACTGTGTTTTTACAGCAAAGCCACCACCGACTTCGAAGTCAAATTCCCCTTCGGTTGGGGCGAATTGTGGGGAATTGCCGACCGCACCGACTACGACCTGACGCGCCACTCGGAAGTAAGCGGCGAAACGCTTGACTACACCGACCCCGTCACGGGCGAAAGATTTATCCCCTACGTGATAGAACCCAGCCTCGGCGCGGACAGAGCCTTCCTCGCCTTCCTTTGCAACGCTTACGACGAGGAGACGGTGGGAGAGGGCGACACCCGCGTAGTGCTGCACCTGCACCCCGAACTCGCGCCGTTCAAAGCGTGCGTGCTTCCCCTTTCCAAAAAACTTTCCGAATCCGCTTCCGCCCTGTACAACGATCTGCTCAAAGAGTTCTCCTGCGACTACGACGAAGCGGGCAGCATAGGCAAACGCTACCGCAGACAGGACGAAATCGGCACTCCATTCTGCATTACGGTGGATTTCGACACGGAAACGGACGGCTGCGTAACGGTAAGAGACAGAGACTCTATGCAACAGGAACGCATACCCGTAGCGCAATTGAAAGACTATCTCAAAAAGAAAATTTACATCTACTGAGTCTGTCGCAGCACGATCCGCAGCGGTATTGCCGTTGCGGATTTTTTTTCGCAAAAGTCGCAACTGTTTGTTCATTTTAGTTTCAAGGCGCGCAAGACGTTTGCTAAACGCCGAGGAATTTGGTACAATGGAAACAGTCTTTGCCCAAGGAGAATTCTATGGACATAATTCAAAAAATCACAGAGGAACTCAACGTCGCCAAGTGGCAAGTAAAAGCCGCGGTCGATCTTATAGACGACGGAAACACCATTCCGTTTATCTCGCGCTACCGCAAGGAAGCCACGGGCGAACTGAACGACGAACAATTGAGAAAGTTGGACGAACGGCTTACGTATCTGCGCAACCTCGAAGACAAAAAAGCGCAAGTACTCAAAAGTATAGACGAGCAAGGCTTGCTTACCGAAGAGTTGCGCGCGGAGATAGAAGGGGCGGAAACGCAGGTCGCGGTTGACGACCTTTACCGTCCCTACCGTCCCAAACGCCGCACTCGCGCCACCATTGCCAAAGAAATGGGGCTCGAACCGCTTGCGCAGATAATTTTGTCGCAGACGGCAGACAAAGCCGTTGAGGAAATAGCCGAAGATTTCGTAAACGCGGACAAGGGAGTAAACACCGCCCAAGAAGCCGTCGCGGGGGCGTTGGACATAATTGCGGAGATCATCAGCGACAACGCTTACTACCGCACCGCCATTCGCGACCTGACGTACCGCCTCGGCAAACTGACATCCTCAGCCAAAAAACCGGACGTAAAAACCGTTTACGACAATTACTACCGCTTCGAAGAGGCGCTCAACAAAATTCAAGGACACCGCGTGCTGGCGATAAACCGCGGCGAAGCGGAAAAAATTCTTACCGTAAAGGTGGTAGCGCCCGAAGAAATAATAAACGACTTTCTCGTGCGCCACGTGATAACCTGCCGAAACGCGTACACAGAGCCGCTTCTGCGCCAAGCGATAGCCGACGCATACTCGCGCCTCATCGAACCGAGCATAGCGACGGAAATACGCAATATGCTTACGGAAAAGGCGGAGGAGGGCGCGATCGCCGTGTTCGACAAAAACCTCGAACAACTGCTTATGCAGCCGCCCATCACGGGCAAAGCGGTGCTGGGCTGGGACCCTGCGTTTCGTACGGGGTGCAAACTCGCCGTCGTAGACGCAACAGGCAAAGTGCTGGACACAGCCGTCATCTACCCCACCGCTCCCACCACCCCCGAAAAGATCGCCCGCGCAAAAATCACGCTTGCCAACCTCATCAAAAAGTACGGCGTATTGCTCATATCCCTCGGAAACGGTACGGCGTCGCGCGAAAGCGAACAAATTATCGTGGAACTTATCCGCGAAACGGGCTTGCCCGTACAATACGTGATAGTAAACGAGGCGGGCGCAAGCGTCTATTCCGCAAGCAAAGCGGGCACGGAAGAATTTCCGCAATTCGACGTGGGACAGCGCAGCGCCGCGAGCATAGCGCGCAGGTTGCAAGACCCGCTTTCCGAATTGGTGAAGATAGACCCCAAGTCGATTGGCGTCGGACAATATCAGCACGATATGAATCAGAAAAAACTCGGCGAAACGCTCAACGGCGTGGTCGAAGACTGCGTAAACCGCGTGGGCGTTGACCTCAACACGGCAAGCGCGGCGCTGTTGCAGTACGTAAGCGGCATTTCTTCCGCTTTGGCAAAAAACATCGTATCCTACCGCGAAGCGCACGGACGTTTCAAAAACCGCGAACAACTGCTCAAAGTGGACAAACTCGGAGCAAAAACCTATCAACAGTGCGCGGGCTTTTTGCGCATTTCGGGCGGAGACAATTTCCTCGACGGCACGGGCGTACACCCCGAAAGTTACGACGCAACGCTGAAATTTATGCAACTTATGCGTATCGCTCCGCAACAGATAGGCAACCTCGTCGGACTGGGCAAAACGAACATAGATTACGCAGGTCTGTCCAAAAAACTGAACATAGGCGAGCCGACGTTACGCGACATCGTGTCCGAATTGGAAAAACCCGCTCGCGACCCACGCGAAGAAATGCCCAAACCGATACTGCGCAGCGACGTGCTCGAAATGAAGGATCTCAAAGAGGGAATGATACTCAAAGGCACTGTGCGCAACGTCATCGACTTCGGCGCGTTCGTGGACATAGGCGTTCATCAAGACGGTTTGGTACACATTTCGCAGATGTCCTCCGACAAGTTTGTCAAACACCCGCTTGAAGTGCTGAAAGTGGGCGACGTCATAGACGTAAAAGTGATGAGCGTGGATTTGGAGAAAAAGAGAATAGCGCTTACTATGAAAGTTTAACGGCGCTGTTTCGTCGACGTAAAAGCGGACGGGATAAAATTGACAGGCGAGGAAAAAGACAAAAAACGCAAATAATTGCGTAAAAACCCACCCCATATATGCAAAATACCGAGCGGCGCGATTTGAGCGCGTTGCTCGGTATGTTTTTTTGCAACAACAGTAAGAGGCAAACAATTAGGCGCGTTGCCGCGCGGACGAATCGTCTTGACGGAAACGTCGCGATCAGTCGGCGGCGCGTTCTGCGGCGCGTTTGCGGCTTACGCGGAAACAGACCGTTTCCGTAATGACGAACACGACCGTGTGGAACAACGCGAACGCCACGGGGGCAGCCCACAATTCCGTGAGGTCTACGCCGTATTGATACAGCACGGGAACGGTTACCCACATCGCCGCGGTAAGCAAATACCCCGTCAGATGCAACACAAACATCGGCAGCACCACTCCGAAAGTACGCACGTTGCCCGTTTCTTTTCTGTCGCCTATCCCCGCAAAAAGAAAGGAGGGGAATTTGACCTTGATACGCCTCAAATACCGCGGATCTACACGGGAAAAGCGTTGACGCAGCGGCACAAGCAATGCCGTACACAAAGACGCCAACAGCGTCGTACACACCACCAAAGAAATAAGCCAAGGATCGTTGTTCATAGTTACCTCTCAATTAAAAGCACACGCGATGCTTTCGTACAATTCCCCTTTATTGTACAACAAACGGACAAATAACACAACATTTTTTACGAATATGTTTGCACTGTTGCTCACAAACGAGGCTTTTCGGCACATCCGATACGCGCACAAAAACACTTGCACCGCAATGACTCGCCGACAACCATCCCCGTCGAAACGTTGCGCGGCAATCGTTTCCGACGTTTACGCCGACGTTGGCGTTTTTCGCGGCACACTAAAAAGAAAAATTCTCCCCGTTGCAACGAGGAGAATAAATTCGACGTTTCAATTGCGCCCTTTTGCGCCAAACTCTTGCGCGTACAACGGCGGCATTTAAGCGGCAACGCACTTCCGCAACGGCGCAAGGAGGTAAGGCGGAGAACGCAAACGCTAACTGTTGTAAGTGTTGTAGTATATCCTGACGGACACTATCCTCGCCTGCGAATGGTCGGCGCTGTACTCGAAGTACGTGTACTGGTCCGATTCGTTGAATATGAAAGTCGCCGTATTCTTGCTGCCGATACTGTACGCCACGGAAGTTTTGCTGTCCTTGCTCTTGCCTACGCTGACAGTGTTTTTGCCGACTTCCGTCAGTTCGTAATCTTCAAAAACAATTTCCACGCGCGTGATATATGCGTTGCGCACCGTGAAACGCAGTATGGAATTTTTTACAATGTGCGGATTGTCGGCATTGTTGTTGTCCAACTCGTACTCCACATAGGCGTCGGCTTTTTGCGCGGGCGCGTTGAAGGGAAGCGCAAATTCTTCCACGGTTGCGGACGATTCGGTGTATTCGCTTATGTCGAACTCGCACACCATATTGCCTGTAACTTCCACGCTGAGCGTACCGTGTTCCATAGTGTACGATTCGCCGTTTATCACAATGCGACTCAACTTCGAAGCAGTGTAACTACGGAATGTGAACGTCAGTTCTTCCCCCACTTCCAAACTGTTGAACAGAACCAACTTCTGACGGCTGTAATAGACCAAATCCGTCTGCGTGCCGCCGCAGGTTACGCTCAACTGTACGTCATCCTTGCCGTTGACGGAAACTTGCAAATGGACAAGTTCGTCAATTCCATCTTCCACGTCGGAAATGTGCGCCTCTGTAAGTTTTGCTTCGTCGCCCTCGACTGTAAGATAGCCGAAGACGGTAATAAGTTCATCTGTGCAAACAGTTTCCAAGTCGTAGTACATTGACGCGTCCAATTCGACAATCGCCGTCAAGTCATCCGACTCGTAAATGTAGCAAACATTGTCTTCGCAATAAAATACCTGTGCGGTTATTTGGTAGTATGTTTTGCTGGGAGCAGTTGCGTAATCACGTTGTGCTATCTCCAACAATTCGGCAATTGTGTCTACCACGACGGGAGCGGTCGCGGGAATATACAACTCGGAGTCGGGATAGAGTTCCTCGCAATTCTTCGTGCGGAAATTTTGTCCGCACACGTCGCAAGTCCAATGGCGATACCACCCTCTCTCGGTGAACGTAGCCTCTTTTGCAGCCACTTCGCGCGGTTGGTGAGGAGCGTAACCGAGCGTCTCGTCCACCACCGTCTGAGTCTGTCCGCAAACGGAACAGTGTTCTACGTGACTGCCCAATTGCGTACAAGTTGGGTCTATGCGCCCATCGTCCGTCGCCGCCCACACGTGATGAGCGGGGATGACCGTGCGGCGAGAGTATCCGCACGCCGTACATTGCTCATCGTAGTAACCGTCGACGGTGCAGGTTGCGGATTGACGGGCGGTTTCTCTGAAATTGTGGTTGCCCTTGCTCTCCTGCTCGACTTGACACCTTTCGCATTTGTGCCAATGACCGTTTTCGTCGCTGAGCCATTCGCTCGACCAATTGTGTTTCAGAGCGGCAAGTTGCTCTACGTAGTTGTCGCCGCAAACGGAACACACCATTTTTACGCTGCCCTTTTCGGTGCAGGTGGGTTGCTGTCTGGTATCCTCGTCCGGTTCGTATTTATGCCCGCTTAAAGGAATGGAACTTGTTTTCCCTACCGCACCGCAAACACAGTATTCCTGCCTGCTGCCGTTCTCGGTGCAGGTGGGCTCTTTGAGAGTGCGCCACTGCCACGTGTGAACTTCGCGGTCGTCAGCCTCGGCTTGACATACCGTGCAGTAATGCCAATGCTGCGCGCCGTTGTAATGAAGATCGTCGCCTACCGACCAGGTATGCTGCCCCGTTGCGGGCAGGACGGTGTGGTATACGTGTTCACAGACTGTGCAGCGCTTGTCCTGATGCCCTTTTTCGCCGCAAGTGGGCGCTTTGTTGCTCTCGCAGGGGTAATCTTCGGTTACGTGCTGTTCCATCACATCTTGCTCACAGCGCAAGCACAAATAGAAATGCCCCGAATCGGTTTTCTTGCTGAACTCGCTTTTGTCGAGATCGTGTCCCAATGCGCGGGACGTTTCTTTGACGGTTTTGCCGCAGGCACATTCTTTTACGGTTACGCCGTCCGACGTGCAGGTAGCGTCGCTGTGAGTCGTTACCTGCAACAGGTGCGGCGCGCGGCTGCCCGTCTGTTCGAGATGACAAACGGCGCATTCCGTCCAATGCTCGCCGTCGTCGTAATTTGTAACGGTGTAACTGTGCGCTGATTTTTCAATGGATTGCGAAACGGTTTTTCCGCACTCGCATCGGACGGTTTGACTGCCGTCGCTTGTGCAGGTGGGCGGTACGTCTACGCTTACGACCGCGTCGTAGGAGTGCGTTTCTTTTTCCGTTTTGTAATCGCAACGCTCACATTGCTGCCAATGCCCGCTGTCGTCGGAAGCCCAAGCCAACTTGTGACCCAACAAGGGTAGCGTTTCCAAATAACTGTAACCGCACTCGCAAGCATACGTTTGGTAGCCGTCCTCGGTACACGTGGCGGGTACTGTCTCGGTAAGCACGCAATTGTGCGTGTGCTGAGACGGATCTGCGGGCGGCTTGTAGTTGGGATCGACAGGCTCGGCGTCGCCGTTGCAGGAAACAAGCAACAGCACACAACAAAGCGTCGCCATCAGCAGAAAAGCGATTTTCCATAAATTTCCTTTGCGATTTTTCATAAATCCCTCAGAATTTTTTATATGTAAATTGTAGGAAACTATTTAAATTATACGTCGTTGAAAAGTATAAATCAAGAGAATTATACATTTTTTTTCTTTTTAGGTCAAACATCTGCAATTTTCCGCATAAATCGACTTTTTTGCACCGATTCGACAGCATAAATTTTTCCGCGCAACGCGAGTATACAGCGGCGGAACTACTTTTTTTTGCGCCCGTGATCTCCGCCCGCAACTCACCCACGCAGACCTACCGCCGTCCCCAACCGCCGTTTACTGCGTCCCGTAAAAAATATTACATTATTTTCTGCGTATTTTTATCGATAGTATCGACGTAATAATTTCTGTATGGAAGTTTATATTTCGGCGCTGAATTTGAGATCAGCGAATTTTCGGTATTTGCGTTGTTTTTGTCTTTCAATTAGTCCGCAAATTATACGGCTGTTTCGAGGTTATGTTTCTATTCTTGCGTTTATTATTCAACTGCAAACACACACCGCTCCCACGACGAGCGTGGAATTTTCCGCAAACAAACAGCCGCGCAAGGCGCGGCTGTTTGTTTAGGAGAAAATTTATCACTGTTTTACCGCACCTGCGGACAGTCCGCTGATGAGGAAACGGGACAGTGCAAAATAGAAAATCACGATAGGTATCGCTATAAACACAGAACCTGCGGCATAGCGTGAAAACTCGGTGTCGTCCAACGACATCAACCCCACCGCAACCGTCCAAAGTTCTTTCTTTTTGAGCAACAGTTTGGGCAGAATGAAGTCGCTCCACGGCCACACGAAGGAGGACAGCAACGTGTACACTATCATCGGTTTGGCGAGAGGCAAAGTTATCTTGACGAATATCTGAAAATTGTTTGCTCCGTCGATACGCGCCGCCTCGTCCACAGACACGGACACCGTGTCGAAAAATCCCTTTTGCGTGAGATACCCCATAGGCGCGCCTGCGGAATATATCAAAATCAGCCCCCAATGCTGATTTACCAACCCGAACTGCGTACACAACAAATACACCGCGGTCATCGTCATAAAGGACGGGAACATACCCAGCAGAAGCGTCGTTTTCATCAGTGCTTTGCGGCTTTTGAAGCGAAACCGCGACATACAGTAGGCGGTGAGTATGGTCAAAAACGTCCCGATGAGGCTGCTCATCACGGCAATAAACAGCGTGTTTGCAAACCACCGCGGATAGTTGTACATTTCCGTATCGGTGAACAGTTTGACAAACGTGTCGAAGCTGTACTCCGTGGGGAAAAAGCCTCTGAAAGAATAGAGAGAGCCGCTCTTGGAAAAGGACGCCAACACCAACCACAGTATCGGAAAGAGAAATACAAACGCCACCAACAGCAAAATGAGATAGGTGATCGCCACTCCGAAAAGGCGACGAGGATGTTTGACAAGTTTTTTCATTGATAAGTATCCTCCTGTTTGTACGACGGGCTCATCACATAGACGGCAAGAGAAATGACGGAGGTTACGACGAATATCACAATGGAGATCGCCGCGCCGATAGAATAGTAGTTGTTGTCTATGGACATATTGTACAGCCAATTTATCAGCAGGTCGGTGTCGCTTGCCAAGAAGTAACCGTCGATATACAGACCGCCGCGCAAGAAGTAGAAAATTCCGAAGTTGTTGAAATTGGCGATAAACTGCGATATAAGCACGGGCATCGTCGCAAACAACACATAGGGCAGCGTTATCTTTGTAAACTGTTTCCACGGACCTGCGCCGTCCACGCGCGCCGCCTCATACAGATCGCCGTTGACGTTGGAAAGTATGCCCGTTGCAAGCAACATACTGCTGGGTATGCACAGCCAAGCGTTTACCGCCAAACCGATGAGCCTGCTGGACCACTTGGCGTCTATATCCAAAAATCCTATCGCGCTGCCGCCCGCCTGCGTGATGTAATAGTTTATCGGTCCGCCGTAGGAAAACATAAACTTAAATCCCAACAGCGTGATAAACCCGGGCACGGCATAGGCAAGAATCGGAAACAGTCTCCAAAACACTTTGCCCTTTACGCATTTGCGATTAAGCAGCAACGCCAAACCCAAACCGGCGAAATAGTTGATAAACGTCGACAGCACCGCCCACAAGATGTTCCAACCGAAAATCTTGAAAAACGTGGGCGCAAAGTCGGACAGGGTAAGTATTTTGCCGAAGTTTTCCAACCCCACCCAATCAACGAGTTTGGGCGGGACGGTCGTTCCGCCGTAGTTGGTAAAGGCTATCAATATCATAAATACTATCGGCAGTACGCAAAACACGCACACGCCCAATATCGGCAACGCCAATGCCACTTTGTAAAAATTTCTGTCCAACAAAGAGGACAATTCCTTGCGGAACGTGGGCGGAGTTTTGAGACTGTCGTAGGCGCATTGCGTTTTGTACGCGTCTTTGACGTTGGCAACGTACACTACCGCGTACAATATCAAAGCAATTACGGACAAAATGCCCAACAAAAGCATTATTACAGAGTTGTCCCCCTCCACGCCGTACCACGCGTTGCTCTCCACCGTACCCAACGTGAACAAGCCGACCAATCCTTTTGCTCCGATAAATACGAAAAACAACACAAATACAGCCTGAACGGCGAGAAAAATCAAACCTTTTGCCCACTGACCGTAAAACAGTTGTCCCAACCCCATCAATAGGCAAGAGGCTACCACATTGCCGTCGGCGTTTTTGAGGAAGGAAACAAAGGCGTTCCAACGCGCTTTGAGCCGTTGAGGCAAGGTTTTGAAACCGTTTCCGATGCCGAGGAAAAAGTTTTTTACGGATATGCCCGTTTTTACGAAAAATTGTTTGAGTTTTGCTGTCATAATTCCCTCTCACGCCAAAGTGAAAATTGCGCTGTAAATTTGCCCGTCCACATCCACGAGTTTTTGTTTTATCTTCTCTTTTGTGTCGTACTTAAATTCGGCGCTCGGTCGGAAGGGGTCTTTTGCCAGATCTTGAAAGAAAGTTTGCAACGGCGTCCATATCTGCGCCACTTCGCTTATCGACGGCATAACGACGATGTTGCCTTCGGACAAATTGAGGTTGATGATTTGTGAAAGTCCGCCCACCGTGTTGGCAACGTCGTTGCGCGCGGGCACTATACCCAACAACTCGTTGCGGCGGGAAATCATTTCGTAACTCGTCGCAAAATCCACGAAAGCCAACGCCGCATTGGGACTTTTCGTGTAGGAACTGATAGCATAGCCCTGTATTCCGCCCATCATTTTGGAGGGGACAAAGCCCTGACTTTCGTCCTCCAAGTCGCCGCTTACGGGAAGCATCGGCATATTTGCGGTAACGAGATTTTCCGCTATATATTCGTCCGAATAGCCCCGCAACTTCATCTCGGTAACAAACAGCGTGTAAACGTCCGGCGTGGTGACGGTGGCGAAATACTCGCCCGTAGCCAATGCGGAATAGGCTGTTACCGTTACCGAGTCGTCAATGCAACGCTCGTCCATAACGGACGCCAATTGCCGCACCACCCAACCGCCTTTTTCCGCTTCGCCCTTGCTGTGACCTATGTCGCGCGCGTCGGTGTTGTTGCTGCCGAAAGTGTATCCGCCGTAACTGTACAAATATCCCACGGAAAAATAGGGCTCTAAAAACGAGCGCATATAGCCGTACCGTTTTGCGCCGTCGCTTGTAACTTCATCGCTCGCTTTGAGTTGTTTGGAGAAGCGGTACATATCCGTCCAATACTGCACGATGTCGCACACGCCGTCGCCGTCGTCGTCCCATTCGGTCTGCCAATTGTCGGGCAGAAGATCCTTTCGGTAGTAAAGGAGAGGTCCTTGAATGTTGACGGGTACGCCGAACACGTAACTCTCCCCGTCCGCCTCGCGCGTGTACGCCTGCCAAGATTTGTCGCCCGTTGTCGAGTAGCAATCCAACCGTTCGACGGGCAAAGGCATAATGTGCCTGTTGTCAACGTACTTCATCAATGCGTCGTTTGCCTGATAAAGCACGTCCGGTCCGTAACCGTAAGGACCGTCATTGGCGAGATCCGTGTACTGGTCCATATTTGCGTCCACCGCCACTATGCCGTAATCGGCGTATTTGGCGTTGAAAGCCGTGAGCAATTCGCTCATATAGCCCTGTTTGATGGCGGTGTCGTTTTCCAGAATACGCAAAGTGACGTTGCGCTCCAATTCGCCCGTAAACTTTTCTCTGCCTTCCGTGTTGCCGTTTCCGCCCAACAATCCGATACAACATATCAACACGATGATCGCCGCAATATGTACCGCAATGGCGGGAATCGTCTTTTTCATATACCAACCTTCCTTTCAGATTTTACGTATACCGTATCGGCAGACGTTTTTCAGTAAACTTCTACAACAAATCCCGTTGTCAACCGACCGTCACGCAAACCGTGAGAAACAAGCGCTTTTCCGCGCGGTTCAAATTGGACAGGAGAGTCGGAGGCGTTGACGGAAAGGCGCAAAGTGTGCGCGTATTTACGTTCCAAAACAAACAACTCGCCGCAATTGCCGAAAGACACTGTGCCCTTTTGCACCTCTTCCCTTTCGCGCAAAGACGAAAGCGTTGCGATGAAGTCCGTCAGCCGTCCCTTTTTGCTCCAATCCATTGTTCTGCGGCAATCGGGGTCGTAGCCCCCTTCAAGCGGAATTTCCGTCCCGTAGTACACGCAGGGCGCGCCCGTATGCAAAAACACCACCGACAAGGCGCACATCAGTTTGTCGATATTCTTGCCGCAAAGCGTATAAAACCTGTGCGTATCGTGGCTGTCCAACAAATTGAGTACTTGCGAATTTGCCGTAATTGTGTTGCGCATATACAAAGAGGACAGTTTTTCGGCGAACTGCACGGCGTTGAGTTTGCCGTCCACGAAGTAGTCGGTGAGCGCCTTGGTAAGCGCGTAATTCATCACGCCGTCAAACTCGCCCCGCAAAAACGGGTAACTGTCGTGCCAGTTTTCTCCGAGTATCACGCAGTCGGATTTTACCGCCTTGATACGCTCGCGGAAATGCCTCCAAAAATCGTGACTTACTTCGTCCGCAACGTCCAACCGCCAACCGTCCACGCCGAACTCGCGCGTCCAATACAGCGCAACGTCTATGAGATAGTCGCGCACCTTGGGGTTGGACGTGTTCCACTTGGGCATATAATCGCACACCCCGAAACACTCGAAATTTCCCTTTACGGCGCGTTCTCCGCGTATGATGAACCAATCGAAATAGGGCGACTTTTTGCCGTTTTTGATGACGTCCCGAAACTGCGCCGTATTTTCACTGCAATGATTGAACACCGCGTCCAACACGATACGCATACCCCGACCGTGCGCTTTGTCCGCAAGCAATTTGAAAGCGCTTTTGCCCCCGAAATGCGCGTCGATGTCAAAGTAGTCGTATATGTCGTACTTGTGATTGGATTCGGACTTGAATATCGGCGTCAAATACAGCGTGTTTACTCCCAAACTTTGTATGTAGTCCAATTTTTCCGCAATGCCCGCAAGATCTCCGCCGGCAAAACTTTTGGGATTGGGCACGTCGCCCCATTTGAGATTGATATATTTGTCCTCTTTGACGAGATCTCCGCGGAAAAATCTGTCCACGAAAATTTCGTAAAACACTGCGCTGTTCATCCAGGAAACGGGGCGCATAACGTCGGCGGAGTTGATATACGGCAGTTGAAACGAATTGTAATAGGCGAAGGAGAAATCGTAATTTTCCGTAAGCCCGTCCTCGGAGAAATAGTATTTTTTTCCGTTGTACGTCAATTCGAAAACATACACAAATCGTACGTCGCCCAGCGAAAGAGTGCAGCAGTACCAATCGTAATCGGCGTCGCCGAAGCGGACTTCGAGCGGAGCGGTCTGCCGTTTCAAATAGAAATCGTATTTGTTGCCGTAGATGACGTTGACGCAGTCGAATTTGTCCGCTTTGTCAACGCGCAATCTGAGTTCGACGGTGTTGTCGTCCAAAGCATAACAATATTGACTGTCCTGAACGTGCAAGATTGCTTTATAATTCACCGTTGTCTCCTTTTTCTATTGACTTTTTTTTACACAACTGTTATATTTTTAGGTATGACTGATGATAGAAACGAACCACTCAAACCTAAAAAGGCTACCAATCGCGACGTTGCAAAACTCGCGGGAGTTTCGGTAGCGACCGTTTCCTACGTCGTAAACGGCAGAGAGGATCAACACATTTCGGAGGCGACCAAGAAAAAGGTTTACCAGGCGATAAACTTTTTGAATTACTCGCCCAATCCCTACGCTGTGGGACTTAACTCCGAACAACCGCAAACGGTTGTTATCCGCTCCTCCGCCTCCGCGTCGTCACTGACGGAGAGGGAAATTTTGAACTTTATGCATACTCTCGATCCGCTTTGCGAAAAAAAGAATATGCAACTCAACTACTCCCTCGACAAACGGGCGGCGAAATTGGCTGCCACAGCCTGCATTTGCTTCGATATGCCCAACGAGGAATTTCACGATCTCGCCGGCGAAAACTTTATCCCTGTGATAGCCGTGGACAGTCTCGTAAACGACCCCGTGTTCTTTCAGATAACCGTGGACTTCGACAATATGCTGAGCGCCGCGCGCACGCGTTTCGGCGAGGACTTTTGCTACGTTTGTATCGAACCGAGCAACGCGCAAACCAAACGGGTAATTTCCGACACGTTTGCCAACGTGGCGTTTTTGTCCAAAGCGTCGGACGCGGACAAAGTGCAATGCAAACGTATCGTTCTTTCTCAACCGTCGCTGTTGGAACTGTTCGAAAACAAAGACTTTGAAATTTTCTTCTACACCGCCAATGCCGAAAAACGTCCGTCTTTGACTATGGAATGTATCAACAAAGCCTTGAACCGTCTCAACGTAGCCGACGAAGAACACTTTGTAAAACTTTGATTCACAAAAAATCGGACACCGCCGCCTCACTGCGGCGGTGTCCTTTTTTTGCACTTGTCAGGCTTCTACCGCATAGAAATCCACTTTTTCCGTTTGAATATTGTATACGATCTTGTACGTTCCCGCCTCGGAACACTTGAAGTTTGTACCCGAATCGGGCGTAAACTTGCTGTTGGCGTCGCCGCTTGTTCCCATAGCGCTTGCTCCAAAGTAATCGCCGTAACCGCTGGTCTCGCCTTTGGTGTGTCTTTCCAACCCGAACGTAACGGTAGTATCCGCCTGTACCGTGAGAATAAACTCGTAAGAAGTTTCGTCCTCGGAAAGAGTAAACTTCCATTGCGACTCAAAGTTGTGCGACCAATTGTTTATTCCTTCACCTTTGATGTAGATATCCAAAGTGTCGTTGCCCTCGATGTGGGGAACAATGGTTATTATCTTGGAGTAACCGTCGATACTGATGTCGTAGTTGCCGGCAACTTTGACCTTGATATTGTTGTTGTCGGCGCTCATCGCCTCGAAGTTGTCGCCCGCGCCGTTGAGATAGTTGAATTGGTACAGATTGTTTGCCGTATTGGAGGTTGTGGGAACTTCTCCCGCAACGCACGCGCGGATCTGTATCTGCTGATTTGCAGCAAGTTGCTTGGTGATCTTGTATACACCGCTGCCCGATTCCGTTTCGGTGAGTTTGTAATCGGCGGGCGACGTAACGAAAGCATTCCACGTGCCTCCTGCGCCGATGTCGCCGTCAAGGTAGTAATCGTACGCAGTTGCAGGCTTTTCTTCGAAGGTAACGCTCAAAACTTTGCTTGTGCTGTTGTAGGAGAAGGTGTATTCGCCGCTCTTGAGTGCGGTCATATTGCCGCCCGTCTCCGAATAGCCGCCCACCACGGCTTGGCTCGCCGCGTCCAGCGCGTTGGATTTGATATATTCGCTTCCGACAGATACGGTGGATTCGCCGTTTTCAATTTTGGTGACGCGGGAAGTAAACATAAATTGATCGTCCTGTTTGAGCCACACTGTGAGGGTGTATTCGCTACCGTTGCGCGCCATTTGCGTAGATGGGGTGCACAAATCGCCCCAAGAAGTTATCGACGCGCCCTTGATGTAGAAGTCGGTGATGGTTACCGCGCTGTTTTGCACGTCCCCGTTGCGCACCCAAGTGATCGTGTCGTATGTGCCGAGGTTGTAACTCTCTTTGGACTCCTCGGTGTAGTAGGCGTTTTGCGTGTCGTAGTAGTCGTCGGCGGGATAAGTCGTGAGGGTCAACGTGTAGTTGCCGGATTTCACCACTTCGATGTTGGCTTTTTTCGCCGCGTCGGTGTAGGGGCTTGCATTGCTGTCGAACACTTCCGTACCGTCTGCAAGTTTGGTCTCCGTAAGATAGCCGAAACCGCGTTGGTTGTGCCAAGCGCCGTCAATGGCGAATTGGAATTGATCCCCTTCCATCAGATCCAGCGTTATGCTGTACTCGTTTTTGTCCGCCGCTTTGGTAAGTTTGTGAGCGTCGGTTATCACCTTGCCCCAATCCGTACCGAACAGCAATTCGCTTGTGCCGCTGCCTACGATGTAGAAATCGCGCGTGTCCGTTTGCGTCTTGCTGAATCCCGCGTAAACAGCCGTGTCCGCGGTGATCGCCGCGTCGAAATCGAAACGGTGAGCCTTTGAAGGCACTGCAAACCAATCCACAAAGGTGTAACCGCCTTCCTTTGCGGGCGGCGCGGGACGCGTGACCTTTTCGCCCGACGCAACTTTTTCCGTTTTTATTATCGGCATTTCGCTTACGTTGGTTGTGCCGGTTGCGTCGTAAAACGTTACTGTCAGTTTGCCGTCGTCTGTTTCGACGCACGCTACCAGACCGATAAGACTGAGCGCAAATATACCGAACAGTACAATTGCCAAAATTTTCTTTTTCATAGTTTCCTCCTCAAAAATTATAAATTATTTGTTAGAACAGTTAAACAGTTAGCGGGCAAAAAAACAAAATTTTTTAGGCACGTTGTCCTCTTGCTGCACTTAACTGGTTAACTTAACAAGTTAAGTATAGCATTTTTCAAAGGATTGTCAATAGGGTTTTGAAAAATTATTTCAAAAAAATCAGTCGAACAATGAAACCACACCGCTTCGACGCAGACAAAAGCACCGCTGTTTTTGAGAGGAGGAACAAATCTGCACGGCTGCCGAAAGGATCGCACCTTTGCGCGAGTCGCAGTTTTTGTTGCGCTTTGCAAAATTGCCCCACCGCTTACTTCGCTTTACCCGCTCAAAAAGGAAAGTCCGACACAGCAACCGCCGTCAAAACGCACCGCGCCAAAACCCCTGCCCCGCTTCTGCGAATCGAGCAATGTGCAGCGAATGTAAGTCGATACATCTCGGCACAGCGAGGGTGAGAGCAGCAACACAAAGAGTTGCGGAGCGCTACGTCCTAATAAGCGACGAACGCCACGAAGCGCGACGGAGTATTTCGTGCCCACGTACTCTTTTACAATTGAGAGACAAGTAAAAGGAGCAAAAGGAAAGGAACGCAACCCGTGCGTTCCTTTCTTGTGCGCTCGTTGAAAACCTTCGCTGCACGGCGAAAACATCAAAGCAATCCCGCGCACTTGGCGGACAAAATGTAAACGATATCAAACCGCACACGACTTCTTCTGCCGTCACTGTCGGCGTCAAAAGTGTCATATTGATGGAAATACGGTTGAGTTTTGCCCTTCAAATACATTATGTAACTTTACTTGTTCGCCATATTGTATTTTAAGAGTCAGATATCACTTTCGAGGGTGACGGGATTTCAGATATGCAAGCGAGTTGGGAAGATTTCGTTTTACAACGATAAGATCTTCCTCAAAAACGCCGACAGGATTTTCTACCATTACGTCAATCCCTTCTATGTGTTGCGTTTCTCCGTCAAACATCACAAACCTGAAACCGTTTCGATTGCCGAAATTTACCCAACCGCGATCACCCTTTTTTACGCCCGCGGCAAGATACTCTGCGCGGTCTTTGGTCAACTCCACAATGTCGTATTCTTGGATTGGGCGCACTTTACCCTCGTACATATCCATATCGTCTGGATCAAAAGGCTTTACGATTTGCAAATTTTGTTGCGATACTCTGACAATATCGTGTTTGTAATCATCATCGGAAGATGCGTCTGTCAGCCTTTCGTGAAAAAACACAATTACTTCTCCCGTTTCTTCGACATCAAAAATAAACCCTTCTTCACCGACGGCGACATTCTTTTCGACGCACATTGCGTTTTGTTTTATCAATTTTACTATGTCGTATCGCTTCATTGTTTTGCATATCCTCCAAATGGCGTAGTTAACTGTATCCTGCCGTTGGGGAATACCATCCACCCAACAACGATGGCAACGTACTTTCCGGTGTTTTTATCGAGTAAATCAGTTGTTATGTTTATTTGCTGTCCAAATTCATTTTGTTTGTAAAGCACATAGTTACCGCTTTTATACGCCGCTTGCGCTTGTTTTGCAAACTCGGATATCAAATAATCTTTGTCCGTCAATTTTGGCAATCACAAAAATTTTACTATATTTTATTTTTTTGTCAAGTGGGGGCAAGGCTAGTCTCCCACGCAGTGAGGATAAACACATTTGGCGTGGCGAACTGCACGGTGTGCGGTTAGTAGCAAACGCACAAGGGCGCGTTTTTTCACGAACAAATTCCATACTCACTCCCGCAGTGATAGCAAGAGACAAACGAAACCACTCAATCTGGTTGACCGAATGTAAACAATGTCAAGCCTTGACACAGAATTTTTGATAAGTTGTTACTTGCTATTATCGTTTTAAGTGTCATGTTTATAAACCCACAAAGAAAATAACAACAAGATTAAAATGCTAAAAGATACGTGTTTGAAGCGTGGAACTTCAATAGATTTTTTAAAAATACCGGTTGTTTTTTGGGTAGTTTTCCCTCCCCTGCCGCGATACATCAACAGAGGGAGGGAGACTTTCCCAAACTACTTGTATATTGAAAGAAATCATCTTCACTCCAATATTTAACAATAGTTTTATGATTGGTCTTTAGTTTAAAACTAGACCAATAACCTTTCGAATCTTCGCTTCGATTGTTGCTACACTTTTCTCGAAAATCATTTTGTTTTTGCTCGATAAATCGCAAAAACTCAATATGTTCTTTTATTCGATTGACCCAACATTCAGGCGAGGAAGTTTTTGCTCTTCGAAAACCCAAAGCGTACTACGCAAATTGAGCAAGGATTTGAAATTGTCGCCAAGCCATTGGTCTTGCTCCAACACCGCGCAACCTGCGCTGTTGGTGTAATCTTCGTCCAACGTCACATAGCAACTCGTTTTTTCCATTGTGGATTTCTGCACCGTACCGAAATTATCTCTGTGACCACCACTTCCGCAGTGCATTTCATTGTTCACTGCGGCGCATTGCAAAATATTGGATACAGATATACCTGCACCAACAAAGCCACCCAAATAGATCTCTTTGGCAAGCGAATCGGTTTCTTTCTCATATGTGGTATCCTGCATTATGTTTCCGTACGAAAAACTTGATGTAACCGTGCCTATTGTAAATTTTCCAGCAAGTCCACCTATAACACGTTCGCAATCGTTTTTGTCATCTTCATATCTGTTGTGACCACTAAAATTATTTCCCGCCGAATAACACTGACGGACAGTTCCGTTAAGCCAACCAGCCAAGCCACCTATATAATAATCTCCGGTACAACTGACGTCGATCTTGTTGTTTTGCGCATAGGATGTTTCCAACACACCATATGCGCTTTTATTGTTATCAGTATAAAGATTGCCCACGATTCCTCCGGCATAGACGGTCGGCGTACTTGCATAGGCAATAGCCTCACTTCTTGAATAATAATTTGCATTAACGGTTACTTCGTTATCGCTCGCAACACAGTTTATAAAAGTGTTTCCGTCTGCACCAAGGCCGATCAATGCGCCAGCATTTACATCGTAAAGAGGCAACAAGGATGTGGCTGAAATTTTGCAATGTGAAGCACGGCAATTTGTCACATTGAGTGTGGCCATTCCCGCTAATGCGCCAACAGACATATCTTCCACAAACATATTATTTTTACTGGGTCCTGTCGCTTGCACCGTTACATTTTCTACAGAACAATCCACCAAATTTATTACTTGGTCTCCGCCATATATCCCGCCGACGTACATCGATTTGTCTGCCTCGTTGAACGACGCTATTACCTGACTATCAGCCAAATGCACATTTTGAATGACATAATTTTCACTGCCATACTGTCGTACATTGGATAGAACGATTGCTAAATATTGAGCATTTTCGTTGTTGACGGTGATATTTTTCAAATTCAAATTGCTTACTTTGAATGAAAGATTCTTCGACTCACGTCCCCACATTTTTTCTTTAAAGGTGAGCGGTGGATCATATTGTATAAAAATGGAATCGCTGTTGACGACATTGGATATTGTGTGACCTTGACCATCGAATTCATAAGCTCCGATTCTTAAACTTTCATAGTTGCAGTCTATATCCGCATCCAAAACAAGTTTACCATAACCTTTATATTTTTCAAAATCCTCGTAACTTTTGATATGCTTGGGCTTTTCTTCACCGCCACAAGCGGCAAAACAAATCAAACACATGGTGACAAGTAATGTGATTATCATTACAGATACGACAAACTTCCTTTTCATTTTTTCTCTCTCCTAGGCAAAATTTTTAAGTTTAGGCAACTGCCCGTTGACCAACTGCCACACGTCTGTGTTCAGAGTCAATTTACTTCTTATATTATCGGGATCCAACCACACATCTTTTTGCAACCGTTGATCTTCCTCCGCCAAAGTATCCAAAGAGGAGTCGGCATTTGTAACGAAACAGTTGATCATTACGATTTGAGGAGCCGACAGCGGATAGAACTCGCCCTCCGATTGGTTGACATTTTCATATGCGCCACAGAACAATATTGCGCCGCTCGATTGCGTACAAAGTGTAGCCGAGATACCTTTGACAGCGTCAAAGTTATTGTTTATAACAAGGCAATTTCGTATTCGACCTATGTTCTGCGTGCAAACTCCCGCAATGTTGCTTTCTGCCTTTTGGTTACATTTAAACGTGTTTCCCTGTACAAGACAATCATTTATTTCCACATTCGAATCACGCGATTCCTTTGCAACAACGCCGGCGATAAACGCTTTTTCACTATTGGTCGAAAACACATTGTTGTTGCTCACAAAACACTGTTCCACGGTCATGCCCCCTAAGTTACTATTGGATGACAACAACACCAGTCCGACGTTTCCCGACGCCTCGATCTCACATTCGGATATAGCACAATTGGATATTTTAAGATCGGATGAGGTTTGTACATATACAATACCGCCCAAACCGTCACAATTTATTACGCAGTTGTTCAAAGTACAATTGATTATTTCGGAAACTGCGTGTACCTCATAAATTATATTTTCAAATACAATTCCCGCAAAATCTACATTACCGCTTACATCGAGATCTTCCACGGAACAATCGGTCACATCTTCTGCTTGATAAGTTATGCCCGCAAGACTTATGTGCATATAACTTTTGAATTTGCAATTTTTCACATGAACATTACTAACCTGTTCGGCTTTGCCCACAACAAGAGATCCCTTGCTACAACTTTCCGTCAAAAAGTACTCGAAATCCGATATCGTTAGATTTTTAACGGAAGCGACTTCGCTTAAAAAGGTTACCATTTCGCCCGATCTGCCAACGTAGCCGTTGGATATGGTGTGACCGTCACCGTCAAAGTTCGCCACTTCTAAAGGTGTCCATTCTCTTCCGCCGAGATTGATATCTGCTGTAAGTTTGTAAGAATTTTCCGATTTCATTGCAAGCAACTCGGTCAATGATGAAATTTCATTCCACGTTATTTTTTTGTTAGAATCGTTTTTATTATTGAACAATTCGCACGCAGTCAAATTTGTGGCGACACTCAAAATAGCAAACATCAACACCAACAGACCAATTATTTTTCGCTTGTCTACCATTTCCTATCCTCCTCATATATAGTCAATTTACCAACACCACGCCTACACAGAAGAACTTAACAAAACACGTTGGAAGCCCCAAATGCGGATCAGCATAATAAAATTATTATAAGTATAGAACATACCCCCCCCCCGTCAAGCATTTGAGAGATACTTTTACAAAAAAGTGTAACTTTTTGGGGTTTAATAACACTTGAAAGTTTACTTTTCGTAATGATTTTAATGCGGAATACAGGACTCGTCCCAAGCGAAATGAGGGTGAGCGCATTTGGCGTGGCGAATTGCACGGTGTGCGGTTAGTAGCAAATGCACAAAGGCGCGTTTTTTTGCGAACAAATTCCATACTCTCTCCCGCAGTGATAGCAAGAGACAAACTTTCGATTGCAACGTCACGGCAAACGGGCAAACAATACTTCCGCCCGAGGCGCAAAAATAAAGGCTTTCGTGTTTCGAAAGCCTTTGATTTTGTACAAAAACAATGAGTTTGCAAATTACTTTGCGAGGGAAACAGCCACTGCGCAAGCGACCGTCGCGCCGACCATCGGGTTGTTGCCCATACCGATAAGTCCCATCATTTCGACGTGCGCGGGTACGGAACTGCTGCCTGCAAACTGCGCGTCGCTGTGCATACGTCCCAAAGTATCCGTCATTCCGTAACTTGCAGGACCTGCCGCAACGTTGTCGGGGTGCAAAGTACGTCCCGTGCCGCCGCCGCTTGCAACGGAGAAGTACTTTTTGCCGTTTTCCTGACACCACTTCTTGTAAGTGCCCGCAACGGGGTGTTGGAAACGGGTGGGGTTGGTGGAGTTGCCCGTGATGGACACGTCCACTTTTTCGTGGCGCATAATCGCGACGCCTTCGTTTACGTCGTCCGCGCCGTAGCAACGCACCTTTACGCGCTCGCCGTCGGAGAAGGGAACTTCGCGCACGATTGTCAGTTCGCCCGTGTAGTAGTCGTACTTCGTTTGCACGTAGGTGAAGCCGTTGATACGGGAGATTATGTACGCGGCGTCCTTGCCGAGACCGTTAAGTATCACGCGGAGAGGCTTTTTGCGCGCCTTGTTGGCGTTGCGGGCAATGCCGATTGCGCCTTCCGCGGCGGCAAAGGACTCGTGTCCCGCGAGGAACGCGAAACAGTCCGTCTCCTCCCTAAGCAGCATTGCGCCGAGATTGCCGTGTCCCAAACCGACCTTACGCTGATCGGCTACGCTTCCGGGGATACAAAACGCTTGCAAGCCCAAGCCGATGCACTCGGAAACTTCCGCGGCGTTCTTTACGCCCTTTTTGAAAGCGATCGCGCACCCCAACGTGTATGCCCAGACGGCGTTTTCGAAAGCGATAGGCTGAACGCCCTTTACGATTTCTTCCACGTTTACTCCGTGAGAAAGGCACAGGTCGCGCGCTTCTTCGAGATTTTTCATTCCGTACTTTTTGAGTTCGGAGTTTATTTTGTCTATTCTTCTTTCATATCCTTCAAATCTGACAGCCATTTTCCTATCCCTCCTTACTCGTTACGCGGAACGATGTATTTAGCGGCGTTTTCAAAACGTCCGTAGTGTTTCTTTGCCTTGGCAAGTGCGTCGTTGGCGTCCAGACCCTCGGAGATGCCCTTCATCATCACGCCGAGATTGACGTATTCGTAGCCGATTATTTCGCCGCCTTCGTCCAACGCAAGACGCGTTACGTACCCTTCTGCCATTTCAAGGTAGCGCGGTCCTTTCTTTGCGGTGGAATACATTGTGCCGACCTGACTTCTCAGCCCTTTGCCGAGATCTTCCAGACCAGCGCCGATGGGCAGACCGTCATCGGAAAACGCCGATTGCGTGCGGCCGTAGACGATTTGCAAAAACAGTTCGCGCATAGCGACGTTGATAGCGTCGCAAACCAAGTCGGTGTTGAGCGCTTCGAGAATTGTTTTGCCGGGGAGAATCTCCGCCGCCATAGCCGCGGAATGGGTCATTCCCGAACAGCCGATAGTTTCCACAAGCGCTTCCTGAATGACTCCGTCCTTTACGTTAAGCGTAAGTTTGCAAGTGCCTTGCTGAGGCGCGCAGCAACCGCAACCGTGAGTAAGTCCGCTGATGTCCTTGATCTGCGTAGCGGCGACCCACTTGCCCTCTTCGGGAATGGGAGCAGGACCGTGATTGCAGCCCTTGGCAACGCATTGCATCAATTCTACTTCGTGTGAATATTGCATAGCTAATTTGTCCTCCAAAATTTTTTACGTTGGTTTCAGTATACCACAATCAAATTTTTTAGGCAAGAATATGCGAAAAAAATAGAAAGTATAGAATCCTTTTATACCTACCTAAAAATTTTTCAATCTTTAATTTGCTGCGCGGCGCGCCCTCTTTGCCGACAGAGTACTGAATACGCCTTTCGGAACACGCTTGCCGCCCCGCTCCTACATTGCGCCGCTACCGCAATGCAAAAAAAACGCCCGCTTCCGCAGTGCCGAGCGAAAAACAGTACTTCTTTGACTGCACTTCACCGCCGCACACGCGGCTTTACACAAAATTGCCCGCAGACCTTTTGCACTTTACCGCTTGTACACTACTATATGCGGGGAAATGAGATAAAGAACGGTTGATATATTTTGCGGTACACCTCAAAACAAAACGCCGTTTGTAGCGGCGCTGCGCGTTTATGCAAAATCTCTTACGTTTGCACTGTATTTGCCAAACAAAAAGGGCAAAAACCGTCCTAAAACGCCGCGCCGTCCCACGCAAGAGAGCAAATGATTTCGCCGTCGGGACTTTTAAGTTGCGCGCCGCGTTCGTCCAGCACGAGATAGTCGGGCGCGCCGTCGCGGGGACGGGCGAGAGAGCCGACGTTGAGCAAAAACAATCCGTTGCGGCAACGCAAAGAACCGACGTGGGTATGACCGTAAACGAGAGCGTCGCCCTCTTTGAGAAAGGGCGGAACGGCGTAACCGTTGTATCTGTCGCCGTGGGTGAAAAACAGCGTTCTGCCGAAACTGCGCATAACGGCGCTGTCCTCCAAATCGAGAGAACAGGAATCGACTGCGCTTTGCCAATCGTTGTTGCCGCGAAGAAAATACAAAACGCCTTCAAGCCCGAGCAGGCGCGACGAAACGTCGGCGTAACTCGACCAACCGAATATATCCCCGCAAACGACCGTCTTGTCGGGCTTTTCTCTGCGGGAAATTGCTACGGCGTTGTCCGCGGCGGCAAGGCTTCCGTGGAGATCCGAAAAAACCAAAATTTTCATAAGCAAAAACCGCAACGCGCGAGGAAACGCTTCCGCGCGGCGCGCATTGTCAAATTTCTATATGCTCTATTCCCTCTTTGTCGCTGCGCTTGTACACCACGAAACGGTTGCCTATGCACAGCACGGGAAAACAGTCCAGCGCGTCGCACACTTCGCGGCACATATCCTTTGCCGAAGCGGCGCAGCTTTTCAATGCCGCCACCTTGACAAGTTCGCGATGATACAGCGCGACTTCTATCTCTTTGACGATGTTTTCCGTAAGTTCGTCCTTACCCACCGTTACGGCGGGTCTCAACGTATTGGAAAGCGCCTTTAATTTACTTCTCTGCTTGGTAGTGAGCATTTGCCATCCTCCGTCAATCGACAAATTCAAATTCTATGTCGCCGACTATCACCGTGCTGCCGTCTGCCGCGCCGCATTTGCGCAGTTCGGCAATTACGCCGCGATCGCGCAAGACTCGCTGAAAGTAGCGAAAACTGTCGTAGTCGTCCAGATTTACCCTGCGGCTGAGCATTTCGACAAGTCCGCCCGTCACCTCGAAAACGCCGTCGGCAAGCGTTTCCACCGCAAAGTCGTCGGAAAGTTCGCGTTGCAGACTTATCGGCGCGTAGGAAAGAGGCGCGGCGGGAGGCAGATCTTTCAAAACCGAAGCGATAGCCTCGATAAGTTCCTCCGTGCCCTCGTGAATGAGCGTCGTCATAGGTATCACGGTGTAACGGTCGCCGTATTTTTCGCGGAAACGCCGCAAATTTGTTTCCGCGTCGGGCATATCCATTTTGTTTGCCGCAACGAGCATAGGCAACTTTTCAAGTTGAGCGTCGTAACCGAAAATTTCGTTGTTTATCAATTGGAAATCGTCCAGCGGATCGCGCCCTTCGCTGCCCGAAATGTCCACAACGTGTACCAAAAGCCGCGTGCGTTCGATGTGACGCAAAAAACTGTGCCCCAGCCCCGCGCCCTCGCTTGCGCCTTCGATAAGCCCGGGAATGTCCGCCATCACAAAGGTCTGATCGCGGTAACTGACCACTCCGAGGTTGGGGCTCAACGTTGTGAAGTGGTAATTGGCTATTTTCGGCTTGGCGTCGGACACTACGGAAAGCAAGGTACTCTTGCCCACGTTGGGGAAGCCGACCAGCCCTACGTCTGCAATGGTTTTTAGTTCCAACGTGACTTCGTATTCGCTCGTTTTGACGCCGTGTTCCGCAAAGGACGGAGACTGTCTGCGGGAAGTTTTGAAGTGCCAATTGCCTCTGCCGCCCTTGCCGCCGCGCAAAATCACCTCGCGCTGACCGTCCTCGAACATATCGCAGACGATTTGACCGTCGGAATTTTTTACGACAGTTCCCACGGGAACTTTTATTACCACGTCCGCGCCCTGTTTGCCGAAAGAGCGCTGTCTGCCGCCGTTTTCCCCGTCGCCCGCGCGAAAGTGCTTTTGGTAGTGGAAAGCATTGAGCGTGTTTTCGGAAGAGGTGGCTACGAATACCACGTCGCCGCCCTTGCCGCCGTCGCCGCCGTCCGGTCCGCCGTTGTTGACGTATTTTTCCGTGTGCAAACTTGCCGAACCGTTGCCGCCGTTGCCCGATTTGATGTAGATTTTTACTTTGTCGATAAACATTATTTTACCTTTTTTGCAAATTTTTCCGTCAGCGCTTTCGCCGCGCGCAAACCGTCGGCGACCGCTTCCGCAACCGTCTTGCCGCCTTTTACGTCGCCGCCCGTATATACACCCGATTTTTCCGCAAGCGCGACAAGGTCTTTGTCCGCCGACGCGCCCGCCGCAGCCACAACGACGTCGCAATCCACGTGGTAAACGGAATCGGTTACGGTGAGTTTGCCGCGACCTTCGCTGTAAGTCTTTGCAAGCGTCAACTTCAAACGTCCGTCGCGTTGCAACAGGACGGGAACGACGTTAAATACAAATTGAACTCCCTCCTCTTCCGCGGCGGATATTTCTCCGACGAACGCGGGCATATCTGCGCGCTGTCTGCGATAGAGAACGGTCGCTTTCGCTCCGCTACGGACGGCAAGTCTTGCGCAATCCATAGCGGTGTTGCCGCCGCCCACCACCGTCACGTGCTTGCCCAAAAGCGAACAATGCCGAGTTTTACTCAAAAAAACAGCGTATGGGGTGGCGTTTTCCTCGCCGTCTATGTCCAATCCATACGGGCGGGTCGCTCCCGTGGCGAGATAGACCGCGTCGTATTGAGAGCAAAGGAGAGGAATATCTTCGCGCAGCACACGCTTTTCGACAAGTTGGAATACGCCCTTCAACTGCGCTTCGACGCGAGAGAGGGCTTGGGCAGGCAAACGGAAATCGGGAATGAGTTTCAGCGTGGACAGCAAACCGTTCGGTTCGTACACGGTGACAGACGCGTTCTGTTCGTACATCTTTACGGCAAAGGTCAAGCCCGACGCGCCACCGCCCACAACGGCTACGCGTCGCCCCTCGGCGGCGTTTCCCGCTCGCGCGACCTTGTAGGGATAGCGAGCGAAAATTTCTTTTTCCACACTGCCTATCGCTATGCCGCCGCGTTTGGACAGCACGCAACCGCCCTGACAAAACCTGTCGCGCGGGCAAACGTAACCGCATATCTCGCCGAACGGGTGTCCGACGAGTTGCACCGCCGTTTGTTCGCCGCCGTTGCCTGCCAAACGCAAAATTTGCGGAATGGCGTTGCCTATCGGACAAGACAAAGCGCAATGCGGCTTGGCGCAATGCAAACAGCGTCCGCACTCCGCCCTGTAATCAACGGAAAAATCAGTTTGCATTGTTGTGTTCCTTGTAATATTTGCACAGCGCGCTTACCGAACAGCGGTCGCAAAGGGGACGTTGCGCCTTGCATACGTATCTGCCGTGCAACAATATGTAATGATGACTGTCCGCCCACTTGTCCGACGGAATAGCCTGCATAAGTTGTTTTTCCGCGTCCAACACGTTTGACGCGGAAACGATACCCAACCGATTGGAAACGCGGAACACGTGAGTGTCCACCGCTATCGCCTGTCCGCCGAATCCCACGGCGTAAACGACGTTAGCCGTCTTGCGCCCGACGCCGGAAAGCGTTTGCAGATCGTCTATGTTGTCGGGAATTTTGCCGCCGAAACGGGACACCACGTCCGCCGCCATCTGTTTGAGGTGAGCCGCCTTGGTGCGGTAAAAACCGCAGGAATGTATAAGTTGCTCCAAACGCTCCGTGGGAATTTCCGCCAACGCCTCTACCGTGGGCGCTTCTTTGAACAGAGCGGGCGTTACCAAGTTTACGCGTTTGTCCGTACACTGCGCGGACAAAATGACCGCCACTATCAATTCGTAGGGGGATTCGAAATGCAGTTCGCTCTTTGCGTCGGGAAAATCCGCGGCGAGTTGTTCCAGAATTGCTTTTGTATCCGACATCGGTTTTGTCCTCCGCCCCTTTGCGTTGGGAAAGGGGTATAAGTGCGGCGACTTGCATACGTGCAAATTTCACCAATCACATTATACCCCAAACGCCGCAATTTTTCAACAGTTTGCGCCTCATTCACATACGGGTGAGCGTACCGCCGCGGTAGGTGCTTTTGAAAAGATAAAATCCGACGAAACTTTCGCCGTCGGCAAGTACGCTGCGTTCGCGCTCGAAATCGCCCCTCGAAAGTTTTACCGACAGTCCGCACCCGACGTTTGCCGCCCGCGGCGTGGATACAAGCGCGCACGTTGCTCCGCGTGACGCAAGATAGTTGTACGCTTTGATCGCCACGTTGCGCGAACGGTAGACCGCCAAAACATATTCCATACAGTTTCCTCCTTATGTAACGGCGCATACTGTGGCATACGGCAAAAAGTTTCCCATAAAATATATTACTGACTTTATTGCGAAAAAGTGTGACGTAAATGATTTATCTCGACAATGCCGCAACAACAAACTACAAACCGCCCGAAGTTATCCAAGCGGTAAACGACTGTCTGACGAAGTACCCGTTCAACCCCAACCGCAGCGGCAACAAACTTTCGTTGGAACTGCAACAGCGACTGTACGAAACCCGACGCAAACTGCACCTCGTATTCAACAACGACAGCGAACTGCACGTGGCGTTTACGGGAGGGTGCACAGCCGCGCTCAACCTCGCGATACTTGGCACGGCGCAACGCGGACATATAATAATCACCGCAACCGAGCATAATTCCGTATTGAGACCCGTTATGCAACTCAAAAAGAAAGGCTACGTCGAAGTGTCTCTTGCAAAGCCCAACGAGCGCGGAACGGTTACCGCGGAGGAGATAGAACGGCTTATCCGCCCAGACACCTATCTCGTGTGCGTTTCTCACGCGAGCAACGTGACGGGTACGGCGCAAAACCTTGCGGAGATAGGGCGGGTCACGCGGCGAAGAAACGTAAAACTGCTTGCCGACTGCGCCCAAAGCGTGGGATACCTTGCTACCGATATGGAAAAATGCGGGGTGGATATGGCGGCGATAGGTTCGCACAAAGGACTGCACGCAATGCAGGGTGCGGGCGCGCTTATATTTACAAAACGCGCAATTCCGCGCCCCATATCCTTTGGAGGGACGGGAACGGAAAGTCACCTCTACTACCAACCGTCCACGATACCCGACTGTCTGGAAAGCGGCACGTTGCCCTGCCCCGCGATACTGTCGATGAATGCCGGGCTGGATTGGTGGCTGAGCAATTGGAAACACAATCGCGACGTCATTGCGGAAATGCAGGGCACGATTCTCGACGGACTCAAAAAAATAAAAGGCGTAACCGTTTACTCGCAGCCCAACCGAAGCGGCATAGCGGCTTTCAACGTCGGCAAGCGCGACAGCGCGGAAATAGCGGATATTTTGTCCGAAAGGTATGACATATCCGTGCGGGGCGGTCTGCAATGCGCGCCGTTGATGCACCGCTTTCTCGGAACGTTGGAACAGGGCGTTGTGCGCGCCTCCGTAAGTTGCGTGACGGAAAAAGAGGAATGTTACTCTCTGCTCAACGCCGTGGAACTTATTTCCAAGTCAAGCCTGTAATTCAAAAGCGATCGCAAACGCGGTTGCTTTTTTGTTTAAGTTAATATATAATAAATTCGACGAAACAATATTATTGCTTACGCAACGCGCTTGTTCGGCAAACGCCGCGCATAGCGACCTCGGTTGCGTAAAGGAAATCTTGCGATATGCCATACGAAATTTATCTCAAAAAGGGCGAAGAACGACGTATAGAGGAAGGTCACCCGTGGGTGTACGCCAACGAAGCGGCGCGCATTGTGGGCAAAGACAAAAACGGGTCGCTAGCCTCGGTGTACACTGCCGACGGCAAATACGTCGGAAGCGGTTTCATCAATCACGCGTCCAAAATACTCGTGCGTATCTTCATACGCGACGGCAGAACGGACTGCGACCAAGTGATAGCGGAGCGCATATCCGCCGCCAACGCATACCGTCGGTCGTTGGGCTACGACAGTTGTTACCGCGCGGTATTTGCCGAAGCGGACGGCTTGCCTGCGCTTGTCGTTGACAAATACGGCGACTATTTGTCGGTGCAGATACTTTCTTTGGGAATGTATCTTCGCAAAAAAGCCGTTACCGAGGCGCTTGTAAAGGAATTTGCGCCCAAAGGTATCTACGAACGCAGCGACGTCGCCGTCCGTCAAAAAGAGGGCTTGCCCGAAGAAACGGGCGTGCTGTACGGCGAAGTGCCCGATTGGGTGACCGTGACGGAAAACGGCTTGAAAATGTGCGTAAGTCTACGCAAGGGACAGAAAACGGGATACTTCCTCGACCAAAAGGAAAATCGGCTGGCATTGCGCAGGTACGCCGCGGGAGAGGTGCTGGACTGCTTTTGCAACAGCGGCGGATTTACGCTGAACGCCGCCGAAAAGGCGACGAGAGTGACCGCCGTAGACGCGTCGGAATTTGCATTGGAAAACGTGCGCAAAAACGCCGAACTCAACGGCTTTACCAACGTCGAAACGGTGTGCGCGGACGTGTTCGAACTGCTGCGGCGGTACAAAAAGGAAAACAGACGTTTCGACTGCATCGTTCTCGACCCGCCCGCCTTTACCAAATCGGCAAACGAAACGCAGGACGCGCTGAGAGGGTATACCGACCTGAACGCCGCCGCGATTGAACTGGTAAAAAGCGGCGGATACCTGATGACGTGCAGTTGCTCGCACCACGTGTCTCAGCAAGCGTTTGAGAAGATGCTCGCCGCAGCCGTTCGCCGCAGCGGAAAAAAGGCGCAATGCCTCGAAGTACGTTCGCAAGCGCCCGACCACCCCACTCTGCTTAACGCAGAAGAAACGCACTACCTCAAATGCTACGTACTGAGGATAGAATAGGAGAGAAAAATGATACTTTACAAAAACGGCAGAGCCCTCATCGGCGACAGACTCGTAAAAACGGACATCGCCGCAAATCACGGCAGAATAATAGAAATCGCCCCCGAAATAATCGCAGACGAACAAACCGAAGTAATAGATTGCACAAATCGGTTTCTCTTGCCTGCGCTTGTAGATCTGTGCAGTTACGGCGCAAACGGCTGCGACTTCAACACCGCGGACGCCGACGGTATCAAAAAGATAATGGAATACTACGTGGCTCACGGAGTGGGGACGGTGTTTCCCACGCTGAAAACGGACAGTGAGGAACGGCTGTGCAAACAACTTGCCGTCATCGCCGAACTATCCAAGGAATACCCCGAAATCAAGGGTATCCACCTCGACGGACCGTTTGTTTCCCCGCAGCACTGCAAGGGCGAGGAAAAATATGTTTGCAAACCCTCTATGGAAACGTTTTTGCGGCTGCAAAAGGCGGCGGAGGGGAAAATACGTTTGGTAACGGTAGCCCCCGAACTTGCCGACGGGACGGCATTCGTGTCGGAACTTGCCGACAGCCGCGTAATGGTGGCTTTGGGACGAAGCGACGCGGACGGCGAAACGGCGGCGAAAGCCTTTGCCGCGGGAGCAAAAGCGGTAACCGATTGGGGAAAGGAAATGTCGCAACTGACCGCGGCGGACGTCGGTCTGACAGGTTGCGCACTGCTCGGCGACTGCTACGCGATGACAACGTTCGACAAACGGGTAAGCAACGACGCTTTGCGGCTGCTTGTCAAGACAAAGGGGATAAACAAAGTGGTAGGCGTGACGATGGACTCCGCCGACGCATATCAAGGCTTGGCAAACACCGTGACAAGTTGTAAACTTCCGCTGTACGAGGCAATCAAACTGTGGACGGTAAACCCCGCCCGTCTCGTTGGGCTGGACAGTCTGATAGGCACAATAGAGGTAAACAAACACGCCGACTTCATTATCTTCGGCTGAAAATCAACGATTTTTCGCAACAAAAAGCGCCGAGCGTTACGCTCGGCGCACTTTTTTACTTGGTTGATCTTATTCCTTGTTTTCGGTATTATCCTCGTCGGAAGAGGTCTCCTCTTCTGCGGCAGGCTGTTCGCTTGCAGTTTCGGCGCTTGCATTGTAACGCGCGTCGGAAACCGTTTGTTTGGGTTTGATGCAAAGCAACACAACGATAGCCACAGCGGAAAGTCCCGCGATCACGTAGAGAATTATCTGCCAGATCTGCACACCGGTAGGTCCTTGCGGCGCTGTGGGGTCGGGGTTGACCTTCAAAAGCATTGTGGGGTGGTATTCTTCGGTAGATTCCGTTCCCTCGGGAGCGTCTTCCACAGCCACTTTTCCCGAAACGTTGTCCACCACCGTGTAGTAGATCTTGTACACCGCTTCGCCCGTGACGTCCTCTGCAAGGGGAGTGATGACTCCGCCGGTCGTGATGTTGTTCTCGTAGCCTTCCGTCACTTCGCGCGTTTTGCTGTCGTAAATTTGCAGCCAGCCGTCCACCGCGCCTTCCGTGTTGTCGGCGACCTTTTTGTAGACGATGTAAGTTACCGTGTAGGAGGAACAGTCGGTGATGGTGAGCGACGTCGAAACGGTGTATGCCGTGCCTACCGTCAAACCGTCGACGACTTTGTTTTCCTGAGCGTCGCTCAACTTGACTTTGGGCGGGGTGGTGTCCTCAACATAGTAAATGATAGTGCCGTTGACTGCCATTGCGTCTTCGTCGGATACCGTTCTGCCCTCGGCGTCGGCTTCTTCAAGCAGTTTTTCCACTTCGGCGTAAGTTGTGGTCAGCACGTCGTCGAAATTGAAGGTGTAGTTGGATTGAGATTCTTTCGCACCGTCCACCACGGCAAAACGGAAATTCCATTCGCCCTCGGCGGAAAGGTTGAAGTTGCTTGTTACCTTGCAACGAAGCCAATCTTTCATATCGGCATTGGGAACGCCGCTCGGATTGACGTACAGCATATAGATGACGTCGTCGGGCAGGACTGCGCTTTCGGCTTCTTCCTCGGTGTCCTTCCAAACGCCCGTTACGGTGATGTCGAAAGCGGGCATTGCAATATTTGCGCCCGGAGCAAACGTACCTTGCAGCCAAACGGGCAGATCGTCGCCGTTATCGGCGGTGATTTCCCAACCTGCGAAATAGACTACGGGAGTACCCGTTTCCTCACCCTCGGCGGGTTCGCTCGTCTTGGCAATGGGCGCGGAGGGCAGAGCAAAATGCTTTGTTTCAAGGTGCTTTGCCGCTTGCGGCGTAGGCGTTGCCGTCTTTTCCGAATCGTACTCCGCATAAGTTACGGTGTGCGCGTCGGGGTCGTCCGCTTCTTCGTCGGGCAGATCCTCACTTTCGGCGGGTTGAACTCTGTAATTTATACCCTCGAAAATCTCGTGGACCTTGGCGCTGTCTTCCCACCACTTGTTTTCCAACATAAACTTGGTGTTCATTTCAACGTAATAGGGGTGGGTGGGGTCGAGAACATACTCTTTGAATTTGTCAAAGTGAAACGTAACGACGCGTTCGGACTCCGATCCCGTTTCCAAGTCTTCGGCAGCCGCCGTTGCGGTAACCGCAAACATACCGACGGTCAGTACCAAAGCTATCAAAACACAAAAAATTCTTTTCATTGTTCCTCCGAAGGGCGTAGACGCCCAACATTTCGTAAGCGGATCGCTTGCCGTCGGGGCATACCGAAAGCTGCGACATTACACCGCATATAGGGATATTTTACATTTATTTGCTTTGATTGTCAACTACTTATAAATACAAAACAAAATATTTGGTTCGCGGACAGCCGAAACATTGTAAAAAAACGCGACATACAATACAAAAGCGGGGCTTTCCGCTCCGCCACACTGCAAGAGAACGTAAAGGAGACGCTTGTGAAGATCGCGACGGTTGCGCTTACTGCGATAGTTGTGTCGTTGGATAGTTTTTTGGCGGGTTTTTCGATGTCTCTCAACAAAAGACCGAACACCGTACTGCCGTCGGCAGTCGCCCTGATAACGTTGCTTATGTGCATTGCGTCCTCCTTTGTGGGGACGTTGCTGAGCAAATACGCCCAACGCGCGACAGATTACTTCGGCGCGGCGCTGTTGTTTGTGCTGGCGTTGACGGCGCTGCTGCGCAAAGAGGAATCGCACTTCGTGCTTTCCGAGGTGACGCTGCTTGAAAGCCTCACGATAGGCGTTGCGGTAGGTATGGACGCGGCGATAGCCAATTTTTCCTTTGCGGGACAGGGTTTGCAATGGATAACTCCCATTGTTTTTGCGGCGACGCACTACCTCGCGGTGGCGTTGGGACAGATCCTTGCCAAAAAAGTGTATCTGCAACGCACAAACGTGTTTTCCGCGATAGTGCTTGCGTTGCTCGGCGTAACGAAATTGCTGTGATATCAGTCGTCGCTGTCGTCCGTTGAGGGGTTGACGTAGAGAGGCACGCCGTCCTCTTCGCCGTCCTCGCTGTCGGTGAAGTTTTCGACGTATTTACTCACGTCGAAACGTCCCCACGGCTCGATTTGCGGCGGATAGGCGACAAAAACCATACGTTCTCGCGACACGGGGTGGTCAAATTCCAACCTGTACGCCCACAAAGCGAGATTGCAGCCCTTTGTGACGTCGCCGCCGTAACGCACGTCGCCGAACACGGGACAGGATATTGCGGAAAACTGAACGCGTATCTGATGACTGCGCCCCGTGCCCAACTTAACTCTGACGAGACTCAACCCGTTGCGCGTCTCCAACACTTCGTAATCGAGTTCGGCGCGCTTTGCGCCGTGGTCGCCAAACGTCGCAACGTATACGTTGTTGGTAAGCGCGTTCTTTTTGAGATAGTTTACAAGCGTGCCTTTTCGTTCGCGGGGCGTTCCAACCACGGCGGTGAGATACTGCTTGGTCATATCGCCGTTTACTATCTGCGCGGAAAGCCGCTCCGCCGCTTTGCTGTTTTTCGCAAACACCATCACGCCGCCCGTCGGACGGTCAAGCCTGTGCACCAATCCCAAATAGGCGTTGCCCGGCTTGGCGTATTTTTCCTTGACGTAATTTTTAAGCAGGGTCAGCAAGTCCAAATCGCCGCTTTTGTCCGCTTGCGAGGGAATATTCTGCGGTTTGACTACCACCAGAACGCTGTTGTCCTCGTGCAATATCGTAACGTCGTCCATTGTGAAATTTCTACTCATACCGTACTCCTTTGCCCGTCCACAGTCCGCTTGCGCCGCAGGGAAGCACCGTTCCCTCGTCGGTGGGCAAGCACACCTCGTAAGAGGTCACGCTGCCGTTGTCGGGCATTGTAAGTTTCAACAAATTCGACAGCACCGCGGGCTGTAAACCCGTCGTGTAACTGTTGAGCAACACGAAAAGAGGCTCATCCGACAGCACCGAGCGGCACATAGTGAGAAAATCGTATACGTCCCTTTCCAACTTCCATTCTTCGCCGTTTGCGCCTCGTCCGAAACTGGGCGGATCGAGCACTATCGCGTCGTAACGGTTGCCGCGGCGTATTTCCCGTACGACGAACTTGCGGCAATCGTCCACGATGTAGCGGACGGGTCTGTCGCTTAGCCCCGACAGCGCGACGTTTTCTTTTGCCGTTTCCACCATATTTTTCGCGGCGTCCACGTGACAAACGCTTGCCCCCGCCGACAGACACGCAACCGTCGCTCCGCCCGTGTAGGCGAAGAGATTGAGTACCGATATGGGACGGGCGGCGCTTTTTATGAGGTCTATCGCCGTTGCCCAATTTGCCGCCTGCTCGGGGAAAAGTCCCGTATGTTTGAAGTTCATCGGACGCACGTTGAAACGCAGATCGCGCCAACTCACCACCCAACTGTCGGGCAGGGGCGAATTGTATTCCCAATGTCCGCCGCCGCTTTGCGAACGAACGTAACGCGCGGCGGGTCTGCAAATATCCCTCAACGGTCTTGCCGCGCGCCATATCACCTGCGGATCGGGGCGCAACAGCACGACGTCTTTCCAACGTTCCAACTTTTCGCCGTCGCCCGTGGCGATTATACGATAGTCTTTCCATTCGGTGTTGATTTTCATAATTCCGTCCATTGTGAGCCGTATTACAATGCAAACCGCGCTTTACCGCGCGGCAAAGGCGCATAACTCCCAGCCTGCCGAACGCAACGAATCACTTCGTCGCTTTGCTGAGATGCAGCACGAAGTTTTCGCCGTTTACTTCCCATTGTTTGGAAAAAGTTCCGCTTGCGGCGGGCAGAACGCTGTCCGCAAGGCAGCCCGCGGCGATTTCCGAAGCGTTGTTTGCAAACACTTCGGCAAGCCGTCCGCTCGCCTCGTAACCTACGTTTATGTGATCCGTCACGACGAAATCGCACTCCTTGCGCATTGTCTGTATCTTGGACACTATCTCGCGGACAGCGCCCTCTTCCTCCAATTCGTCTGTGAGCGTTACGTCCAACGCGACGGTGTCGCCGCGATCGGAAACAACGGAATAGCCCTCTTTGTTTTTCGACGAGACAAGTAGGTCGCTTTCCGTAACTTCCACCTTGTCGCCGTCGAGATCGAACACGTGTTTGCCGCCGTTTTTGACGTTTTCCACGACTTCGGCGGCTTTTGCGCCGAGATTTGCCAACGCCGTACGTATCTTGTTCAGCAATTTGCCGTACTTAGGTCCGAGCGTTTTGAGTTGCGGCTTGATTTCGTAGTCGGCGAACCCGTCTGCGGAATCTATCTGCGCAAGTTCCTTTACGTTGAGTTCGTTTTTTATTATTTCGGACATTTCACCGTTCAGTTTGTCCTTGGTAACAACGTACATCTTTGCAAGAGGCTGACGGTTTTTGACGTTGGCGGCGTTGCGCGCGCTGCGCCCCAGCACAACTATGTCCAAAACCTTTTCCATCATCTTGTTCAGACGTTTGTCTATACGCTTTGCGTCCGCCTTGGGGAAATCGCACAGATGAACGCTCTTCGGCGCGGCGGCAAAGCAGTTGGCGGTGATGTTGAGATAGATACTTTCCGTGATGAACGGAACAAAGGGCGCTGCCGTCTTGACAAGCGTATCCAGCACGGTGTACAGAGTCATATATGCCGCCTGTTTGTCCGCGGTCCACTCGCTGCCCCAATATCTTTCGCGGCAACGGCGCACGTACCAATTGGACAGCATATCGGTAAAACGTTCTATCGCGCGGGCAGATTCCGTAATTTCGTATTTTTCCAGCCCCATATCCACAGTTTGCACCAATTGGTTGACTTCGGAAAGTATCCACTTGTCCATAAGAGTCAACTTGCACTTGTCAAGGCTGTACTTGCTCGGGTCGAAATCGTCTATATCCGCATAAAGGACGTAAAACGCATAGGTGTTCCACAGCGTGCCGAGGAATTTGCGCTGCGTTTCGCTTACCGCCTCGTCGTAGTAGCGGCTGGGCAGCCACGGCGAACTTGACGTGTAGAAATACCACCTCACCGCGTCCGCGCCCTGCTTGTTGAAACTGTCCCACGGATCGACGACGTTGCCTTTGTGCTTGGACATCTTTACACCGTGTTCGTCGCCCACAAGCCCCAACACGATACAGTTTTTGAAAGGCGCTTTGTCGAAAAGCAACGTGTTTACCGCAAGCAGCACGTAAAACCAACCGCGCGTCTGGTCCACCGCTTCGCTGATGAAGTCGGCGGGGAAATTGCGCTCGAACAACTGCTTGTTTTCAAAGGGGTAATGGAACTGCGCGTAGGGCATACTGCCGCTGTCGAACCAACAGTCGATGACTTCCGGCGTACGGACAAATTCGCCGCCGCAATCGCACTTCCACTTGCAGCCGTCAATAAAGGGACGGTGCAATTCGATATTTTCACTGCAACCGCACTTCTCGGCGAGTTCCCTCCGCGAACCGATGACGTGAACTTTTCCGCATTTGTTGCATATCCACACGGGCAAAGGCGTGCCCCAATAGCGATCGCGCGAAATGCCCCAATCTATCACGTTTTCGAGGAAGTTGCCCATACGTCCCGACCCGATGGTGGGAGGTATCCAATTGACGGAGGCGTTGGCGCGCAGAAGTTTGTCCTTTACCGCGGTCGTCTTGATAAACCAAGACTTGCGCGCGTAGTAAATGAGCGGCGTGTCGCAACGCCAACAATGGGGATAACTGTGTTCGAACATCAACTCCGCCTGCAACAGTCCGCGCTGTTTCAGATCTTTGAGGATAAGTTTGTCCGCCTGTTTGCAGAATACGCCCGTAAGTTCGCCGCAGCCCTCCTTAAATTTGCCGTCCTCGCCCACAAGCTGCACGAGAGGCAGGTTGTAACGGCGACCGACATTGGCGTCGTCCTCGCCGAACGCGGGCGCAATGTGTACGATACCCGTACCGTCGGTTAGCGTCACGTATCCGTCGTTGGTGACGTAGTAACAGTCCTCGTTTACGTCGGCGTAGTTAAATAACGGCTTGTAGTGAACGCGCTCGTAAAAACTGCCCTTGTGACAATCCACCACGGTGTAAGTTCCCTCTTCGAAATGCTTGGAAAGCAATTCCTTTGCGAGAATGTACCTCGCTCCGTCCTTTTCCACCGTGACGTAGTCGAAATCGGCGTTCATACACAGCGCGACGTTGCTGGGCAACGTCCAAGGTGTGGTCGTCCAAGCGAGGAAAAACGTGTTGGGGCTGTCCGCAAGTTCGAAACGCGCCACGGCAGACTTTTCCTTCACGTCCTTGTAGCCCTGCGCCACCTCGTGGGAACTCAAAGCCGTGCCGCAACGGGGGCAATAAGGAACTATCTTGAACCCTTTGTACAGCAGACCCTTGTCGTAAATCGTTTTCAGCGCCCACCACTCGCTTTCGATGTAGTCGTTGTCGTAGGTGACGTAGGGGTGTTCCATATCCGCCCAATACGCGACGCGTTCGCTGAGTTGCTCCCATTCGTTTTTGTACTTCCACACCGATTCCTTGCACTTGGCAACGAATGGCTCAATGCCGTACTCTTCGATTTGCTTTTTCCCGTCGATACCGAGTTGCTTTTCCACTTCCAACTCTACGGGCAAGCCGTGAGTATCCCACCCCGCCTTGCGCAGGACGTTGTAGCCTTTCATCACCTTGTAGCGGGGGATAAGATCCTTTATCGAACGGGTAAGCACGTGCCCTATGTGCGGTTTGCCGTTGGCTGTGGGCGGACCGTCGTAGAAAGTAAAACTGACGTCGCCTTTGGCTGCCGTTTGTTCGAATATTTTGTTGTCTTTCCAAAATTCGAGAATTTGCTTTTCTCTGTCGACAAAGTTCAGCGAACTGTCTACCTTGACGTATTTGGACATATATATCTCCTTTCTTTGTTCTCTCTTACGGGGCAACGGGCAACGCGCACGCGCTGCGTTCCCATTTGACAAAAAAGTCGGTACGCGTTTGAAAAACGCATACCGACAGTATGACGAACCACTTTCAAACAGGTACGGCTGCACATATATACATATATGCAGATTATACCGTGCGCTTAGATAACGGAGCGCCACCGTATTCGCCTACGCGGTCGCCCGTTCGGCAAATCTACTTGCGGGGTGATAGCTTTCGGCTTGGTGTGACGCGCCTTTCAGCCTTGGGCGCGCTCTCTGAACAAACGTACTGCCGCAGTCTTGTCCCCGCTCGGACGTATTTACTGTATTTACCTGTATTTTAGCAAATATCGCCCCGATTTGCAAGCAATTTGAAACAAAATTACGCCGACTTTGCGTTTCGCCTACGGTTTGCGCAAACAGACACGTCGGGACAAAACGCTCGTCGCTCTTCCCTCGCGCCGCTTCTCAGAAGAACACGGAATTTGCGCGCTCTTTTACTTCCTGCGAAGCGATAAAGGGGATACGCGTCGTGTATCCCGCGCGGGCAGCCACTATTTGTTTGGTGGGCCAAGCGAATACGTCGCGATTCCATTGGTTTATCGTGTCGTTGTACAATTCGCGCGCGGCGGTAATTTCCTTTTGCAGGTAGGCGTTTTGACTCATTGCCTGACGTATATCCTCGTGCGCTTTGAGGTCGGGATAGTGTTCCAACGCCACGTTGAGTTGATTGTGGAGGTTGTCTATCTGACTGACCACCGCGTTGCGCTGTTCGTCGGTGAGAGAGTTTCCGCTGCGCAATGCCGCTATCTGCGTAAACGTGGACTTGTCCAACTCAACGGATCTGTTGACGAGGGCGGCGGTATTTTCCAATATGCGTACGCGCTGTTCCAGATAGTTGTCTATCTGCGACGCGTCGTGTTGCAATTTCTGTTGCAGACGTTGGAAGTAATTCTTCGCCTTGACCTTCATAAACAGAAACACTATGCCGGGGATTATTCCCAATACCCACAGCATAATTTCGAAGATAAGACTGCCCACACCCACCTTTACGGGGAGTTGTTTTGCGATGACGTTTACGTCTCTGCCTTCGGGTTTTACCGGGGCGTTCATTTCGTCAAGTTCGTTTGCCATAATTTGTTTTAGTCTCCTTTGTTGTGTTGTAGTTGTTATATCAAGCGCGCTTTACGGCGCGCGCTCAAACGTTATTCTCCGCCAGACAATATCTTCGCCTTTATGCCCGCCACAAACAGCGCGTCGTCGCCGTCGGTGCGGTCGAATTCCTCTCGGCTGACGTCAAGCGCACGCATTTCGAGGTTGGAATCTTGTTCGACGGGGACGTACAGCGTCCAAGGCACGGGCACTTCGTAGGTGTAGCCGTTGCGGCATATACGCGGAACGTACTCTATCTGAGGGATAGCCTTGAAAGAGTGCGCGGTTACCCGCACCGAGGTAAATTCCTCGCCGACGGTCGTTTCCGCTTTGAGGATACACTCCGTAGCCGACTCGGGCGGCGCAAGTTTTCTGCGGTCGAAACGGTTTGCCACCGCTTCCGCCTCCCAACTGCCTATGTTGCCGTGAGAGGTACATTCGCCGAATTTGTTGTCGGGCGCGTCCTGCGTGTAGAGCGGTATGCAAAACAGCGGCGCAAAGTCGAAGTAAACGGATTGGAAGTACTCGCAGTTGAACTCTACGAAATGCTCGCGCGCCTTTGCCAAATCGAAATTTACAAATTCGGCGGGGTCGGCTTCTATCGCGAGGCGAGCGCCGTGCGCGGAACTTATCACGTTTACCGCGCCGTACTTGCCGAAGTCGAAATCGTCTCCGTACGGCTCGCGGCTGCGAAGCAGTTCCACCATATTGCGTTGAGCAAGCGGCGTAAACATAAGCCGAAACTGCACTTCGTTGTCGCGGTCGTCCGCGCCGAACAGCACTTCGAACTCGCTGTTGGCAAGTTTGTTGAAATCGCGTCCGTCGGACACCGCCTCGCGCGCTTTCTTTTCCAACGCCTTTTCGCCTTTTTTTACGAGGCTGTCTATCTTTTTGTCGTCGGCGTTGTGCGGCACGGTGGGCGAACGGCGGAAATGCAATTCCGTAGCGACGTCGCAACCGTAAAACAGGTACGTGACGGGGAAATAGACGGGCGCGGGCTTTACCACCGACGCAACGAGCGTTTCCGAACAGGTTACCGTGCGTGTGTGACCGTTGGAATCCCGCACCGTTTCCGTCCAGGTGACGACGCGCGTACCCGTGTAGGTGCGCGCCTGCATACTCTGCCGCAAAAAGCGCGTCAGCAAAAAGGGTCTGCCGTTGCTGTTGCCGCTCTTTACGCACAAGGCGGAACTGTTTTCGTCGTAGGCGGCGAGGTTGCACCGTTTGTCGAAGTAGTCCAGTTTGTCCTCGTCGAAGTACTTGTCCAACAGTATCTGCGGCGTGGTTTCGTAAATGAGTTTGTTGGGTATGTTCCAATCGTATTTGGCGTTGAGGGGCAGCATTTGCTGCCAAGCGCGGCGTTCCGCGTCCTCTATTTGCTTTTTGTGACCGTCGGCAACGAGGCTGCCTTCCTTTATGCGTTTGTTGAGTACCGTGCAAACAACGGCAATGAGCGCGCCCGCGCCCGCAACGCAAAGCGCCGCGACCAAAATGCCCACCCACTGCAAAACGTCCGTCCACAGCAGGGCGCAGGTGACAACGCCCGCAACGACAAGCAACACGGACATCACTATCAAAAAGGCTCTCAGACCTTTGTTTCTGCGATTGACCGCGTCGGCGGCGTTGAAAGCGGCAACGGCTTTGTTTCTTTCCGCGACGATAACCGCGTTTTCTTCGGGGGATATCCCCGATTGCTTGACCAACTCGTCAAAATACTGCTCGGCAAGTTGTTTGAACTTGTCGCGGTACTCTCCGAAATAGGACTTGACGGGTTCGAGTATACTTTCGTTCATTTGTCTCCTTGGCGCACTTTGCAACCGTGTTCTGCACTATATTGTAACAGCGCGCGCAAATTTTGTCAATGTTTTGAGTTAAACTTGTTATTGATATGATATGTTCGCGCCGCTATGCACCGCTCCACGAGGACTCGCGGCGCAAAGAGAATTTACTTCTTGGGAAGTTTGCGTTCGTTGCCCTTGTCGTCCACTATGTAGACGTTGTCGAGGGTCGCCTCGGTTGCGCGCCGCCATTCCTCAATGTACTCGCGGCGCAGACGAAACTGCTCGGCTTTTTCTTCTTCCGTCAAACCCGCTTCCGTCTTGCTTTTGCGCGCAAGTTCGTTTATTCTGTCGATCTTGCTTTGTTCCATAAGTACCTCCTTTGTATGTCGTAACCTATTATAACACAGCGCAAAAAAGCAGTCAAGAACGCGCGCACGCCCTTTCGGCGCAAAGAACAAGTTCGGCAAACGCACAATATATTTATACGTTGTCGGAAAACTTATTTAATATATTTATACGGCGTGTATTTAAGAAGTCGCGGGCGGCAAAACCGACTTGCGGTACAAAATTTACTTTTGTATTCGCGGCGGATTGACATATTTTCCCAACTGTTGTAAAATGAAAATTGCGACACAGTTTAATACCTTTATTGTTTAGGACATACTTTACTTAGGTAAAGTGTTCCTTATTCGCGCAATCACATTCCTATACAATAGGGGTATTGTAAACTAGTGTCGCAGCTATGCGAAGAGGCGCTTTGCAGTGTCGCTTCGCAAGGAGCGGCACTTTTTTTTGATGCCGAAATACAAATATCGGGAGGAAAACAAAATGAACAAATGCACAAAATGCGGCACGGAATATGAAGGAAACTTCTGCCCCAACTGCGGAACGGCTTCCGACGCGCCAAAAGTGTGTCCCAGGTGCAGCGCCGAGTTGCATAAAGACCAAAGGTTTTGCAGCAATTGCGGATACGACCTGTTGGGAGAATCGAGCGAGTACAAGGCTAAACAAGCAAAGGGCGACGCGGCGCTTGCAAACAACAAAACTGTGCGCACGGCGTTGACATACGCACCCCTTGTGCTGTTTGCGCTGTGGGCGGCGTTGCTGTGGGCTTTCTTCGCCGCGCCGGTGATAGCGGGAGACGGTTTTTTGATTGAGAACGTCACTCTTTACCAACTGCTGAAAGACGAGATGATGAGCGACCTCTTTCCCGTTGCGCGGGCGTTGATATCCTTCGCCGCGATTTCCTGCGCGTACGCGGCGGTTTTCGCCGTTGCGCAATGGAAAGGCAACACCGTTGTAAAATTCGTTTTCAACGTTGCAAGTTACCTGTGGCACATTGCAATAATAATTTGCGCAGGCGTATTTGCGGGAAAGATGAAAGAGTTTACTGACGGTTTGGAGGACATAAACGGAAGTTTTGTCGCGGTGGTCATCTCGCTGACAGCGGTATTTGCTGTGTTGCAAGCGACGGCAACGGTACTGAGTTTCAAAGGCTTCATACAAAAGTTCAATGAAGAAAAAGACGCTGTAATCAACAACAAAGTCGCGCGCATTGCGTTGAAATACGCGCCCCTTGCGCTGTTTGCGCTGTGGGCGGCGTTGCTGTGGGCGTTCTTCGCCGCGCCGGTAATAGCGGGAGACGGCTTTTTGATGGAGAACGTCAATCTTTACCAACTGCTGAAAGACGAAACTATGAGCGACCTCTTCCCCGTTGCGCGGGCGTTGATATCTTTCGCCGCAATTTCCTGCGCGTACGCGGCGGCATTCGCCGTTGCGCAATGGAAGGGCAACACCGTTGTAAAATTCGCCGTCAACGTTGCAAGTTACCTGTGGCACGTTGCAATAATAATTTGCGCAGGCGTGTTTGCGGGAAAGATGAAAGAATTTATGGGCGATTTGGAGGACGAAAACGGAAGTTTTGTCGCGGTGGTCATCTCGCTGACAGCGGTATTTGCTGTGTTGCAAGCCGCCGCAACCGTACTGCGTAGCAAATTCGGCATTGAGACCCTCGACAAAAAGGAACTCGCCGCTTTCAAGGAAAAACTGAAAGCGCGGTTGCTCCGCGAGAGAGAAATAAACAAGCGTTTGAGAAAGGAGAAAATACGGTGCGCATCCGCCGCGACAATTACTTTTTCAATGTTGCTTTGTACAGTTTTTTTGCATTATTTGGGAACAGGAACGTTATTCCAAAACACAGCAGAGGAAAATTCAGACGTATCAATAGCTTGGATTTATCTTGTATTTTATATCGCCATTGCAATAGCGGCGGGCTGTTTTATGCTAAAAAAACAATGGGCCGTAGGTTTGACTCTTTCCGTCTGTCAATTGGCGTGGTCTGTAATCGACATTATTTTTGCTGCTGCCGCCTTAACTGAATTGACAGATAAATGGGCAAACGCACTTCTTTCTACATTTGCGGCTCTCGGTTTCATATTTACTTTGCTTCCCGTTGCGTTGCAGTTAATGTCAATTTCCTCGGCTCGTAAAAGAATCGCAAAGGAATACGACGCGGGATACGGCGGCGAACTCACCGCTGCCGAACAAAACGTTAGCGGCGAACAAAAGCCCGCGCGCAAACGTCTGACGGAAAGCAAAACTCTGCGCACTGTGCTTAAATACGCGCCTCTTGCGCTGTTTGCCTTGTGGGCAATGTTGCTGTGGGCACTCTTCGCAGCGCCCGTAACAGAGGGATACGTGAGAGTGGACGGCGAATATTATATTGAAAACGTCAATCTTTACCAACTGCTGCAAGACGAAACTACGAGTTATCTCTTCCCCGAAACTATGAATTATCTCTTCCCCGCTGCGCGGGCGTTGATATCTTTCGCCGCAATTTCCTGCGCGTACGCGGCGGCATTCGCCGTTGCACAATGGAAGGGCAACACCGTTGTAAAATTCGTCCTCAACGTTGCAAGTTACCTGTGCCACGTTGCAATAATAATTTGCGTAAGCGTGTTTGCGGGAACAAACGGCAGTTTTGTCGCCGTAGTCATCTCGCTGACGGCGGTATTTGCACTGCTGCAAGTTGCCGCAACCGTGTCGGACTTCAAACGTGGCACACAAAAGGTCGATGAAGAAAAAGACGCTGAAATCAAAAACAAAATCGCGCGCACTATGCTGAAATACGCGCCGCTCACGCTGTTTGCCTTGTGGGCAGTGTTGCTGTGGGCACTCTTCGCAGCGCCCGTGATGGACGGTTATTGGGTGAATATCAGTCTTTACCAACTGTTGCAAAAGAACTACTACGACTTCTCCCCCATTGTGTGGCCATTGATATCCTTCGCCGCAATTTCCTGCGCGTACGCGGTGGCTTTCGCCGTTGTGCAACTGAAAAAGGGCGACTGCAAGGCAACGCGCGTCTTGAACTATGTAAGTTACGTGTGGTACGCCATAATTATTGCCCTTGAAATTATTTTCATTCAATATACTAATATTTGTATAGTTTACCAAACGATGTTATTTGCCGTGCTGCAAATCGTCGCAACGGAATTGAACCGCATATTGAACGCGAAACAGCCGCAAGCCCAACCCGTCGAAACGCCGAAAGACGAGGTCGAAGCGCAGCAATGACGTAAGTCCCGTCCCGCGCGGCGAATTTCGCGCGGGACAGGCAAACGTCTGCGGCAAAAAGCGACAAATTGCCTCTTCGGCGAGGTGTTGCAAAAAGGTTGCAATTTGCGGCAAAGTGTTGTATAATACCATTACTGCGCTAGGCGGGGAGCCGGCGGTGCCCTGTTACTCACAATCCGCCACAGTGAGGCTGAATGTTGCAGGCGGCTTTCGGCGTGGAAAGCTGGAAACGGCAAGGAGCGTTGATCCCAAGGTCTTGTGCAACGTGACGCTGTCAACCGTGTCAGGATGGGGACATAGCAGCACTACGCAGTTTGAGCGTGTGCCACGAGGTAGCTTTGGAGTAGCCACCTACCGCGATACCGTTTCGGCGTCGACTGTCAACTGCAACGCGCAGGTTTTTGAATAATTTGGGTCGCTGAGGCGACGTAATGCGGCCGCACACAATGCGGTCGCTTTTGCTGAAATGCACACCTGCGGCAACGTAAATTGCCGCAAAAGTAACTTACAAGGAGAAGAAAATGGACAAGAAAATAGCGCTGTTCATCGACGGCGACAACGTGAGCGCGGCTTACGCGGACGATATTATGAAATTGCTTGCACAGCGCGGCGAAGTTGTGGTAAAACGCGTTTACGGCGATTGGAGCAACAAATGCAAAAATTGGAAAAAAGCCGTTCCGAAACACTTGTTTGAAATCAAACATCAAATAAACTACGCCCCGGGGAAAAACTGCACCGACGTTGCGCTTGCGATAGACGTTATGGAAGTGCTCTACCGCAAACAAATAGACGTATTCTGCATAGTGAGCAGCGACAGCGATTTCACCACGCTTGCGATAAAACTGCGCAGTTGCGGCAAACCCGTGATAGGTATGAGCGAAAAAACGAACGACAACTTCAAGGCGGCTTGCAGCGAACACATAACGCTGAAACCCAAGACGGAACAACCCAAAGAGGAAACAAAACCGCAGAAAAAGGACGCCAACGCGCCCAAGCGGCAAAAACAAACTCAACCGCCCAAGGAAAAGGCAAAACCCGCACAGGAACAACCCGCGTCCGTAAACGCGCCCGCAAATACAACGGCGACTGCGCCGACACCTGCGCCGACAACCGTAACTGCGCCCGTTAATGCGCCTGTGCTTGCAACGCCTACGGCAAATGCAACTGCGCCCACGACCGAACACGCGGAGACCGAACCTGCAACAGAGCCCGCCGCGACGGCAAGCGCCGCGCAAAAAGCGGAACAGCCGCAACTTACCCCGCTTGAAGAAATAGAACGGGTGGTAACCGAATACGTGCAGAAAGAGAAGGAAAAGGGCAAGGACAAGGTGCTGCTGACCAACGTCGGAGACGAGATAAAATTGCACTACCCAACCATCAAATACGCCGACTACGGCTGCAAGGGGTTGGAGAAACTGCTTGCGAAACTCAACTTCAAATTGCACAAAGACAAGACGGAAAACGGCGGAAACGTCTGCTACCTGTAAAAAAATCTATCCGTTCGTCAATTAGCGACGAACGGATATTTTTACACCAATTTGCCTATCTCCCGTTTGAGGCGGGAGATTATCTTTTTTTCCAGACGGGAAATGTAACTTTGCGAGATGCCGAGTTTGTCCGCGACTTCTTTTTGCGTGCGCTCGTCCTCGCCGTCCAGCCCGAAGCGCATTTCTATTATCTGTTGCTCGCGCTTGCTCAACCGAGACAGCCCCTCTTCCAACAGTTGGCGCTCCACCTGATTTTCCACGTGGGTGTATATCGCGTCGCCGTCCGTGCCGAGAATGTCCGCAAGCAGCAGTTCGTTGCCCTCGCCGTCCACGTTGAGCGGCTCGTCTAGGCTTACTTCCGTTTTGCGTTTGGACAGTTTGCGCAGATACATCAAAATTTCGTTTTCTATGCAACGGCTGGCGTAGGTGGCAAGTTTGATTTGCTTGTCCCGCTTGAAACTGTTTATCGCCTTGATGAGCCCAATTGTGCCGACGGACACAAGATCTTCCATATCCAGCCCGCTGCTTTCGAATTTTTTGGCGAGGAACACCACCAGGCGCAGGTTGTGTTCCACCAATTTGTCCTTTGCCTCGTTGTCGCCGAGGGCAATTCTGTCCAGCAGTTCGTTTTCCTCGTCGGGGGAAAGCGGGTGTGGCAAAGCCTCGTTGCCGCACAGATAGTGCACCGCCTTGTCCGACAGCGACAGTTGAGACAACAATTTGGAAAGTAATTGCAACAGTTTCATATCAGCCTCCGCAAAATTCGTTTGAAAGCAACACGTTGTAGAAAGTGTGACATTTTTCGGCGGGAAGAGCAAGCCACACTTTCATTTGCTTGCCGCACGCCTCTATGTGAGCCGCGACAGCCTGCACCGCCGTTGTCCCCGCCACCGTGGAAACGGGCACTTTTACGCATTTGTCGAGCAGCAATTGCTGCGCAAAGTAGTCGGCAAAACCGCCGAACCGCTTGGTTACAAAGCACACGGGCGCGCCGTCGTAAACAAGCGTGTTGCCGCTGTCGCAGAAACCCGTCAATTGGTAATCTTTGTTGAGTTTCACGGTGATTTTTACTATATGGGGCGCGATTTTCTTCGTTTGCTTGACGTAGACGGCAATGCTGTAACACAGAAACGCCGCCGATGTGAGAGCCAGCACATAGACGAACAACGGTACGTTCATCGTGTAAAACCGTCCGTTTGCGTCAAGGTAACTTACGTTGAACAGGTTGAACATCCCCACAATTGCGCCGCCCGCAACAAATGTATATGCCACGGTAAGCAAAATATACCAAAAAAGTTTTTTTCCGAAGCCTACCGCCGTTATGCACATTGCCGCAAGACAAGCCGCTTTGAGCAGGTACAGCCACACGCCGAACACGTACACGCTTGCCACGGCGCACCCCGCGCCCACAACTCCGCCGAGGAATATGCGCCACTTTTTGAAAGGTAGCCGCAAGGTGACGGCTGCGCCCCACAGCAACAGCGTATCCAACGCAAGATTGTCCAACACAACGTATTCCGCGTAGACGTTCATAGCCCGATTGTAACATCGACGAAAGGGTAATTTGTGCAAGGTTTTGTAGGAGTTGACAAATTTTTGTCTACTGCGCAAAAAAAAGCGGACTCGTTTCCGAATCCGCTTGCCGTTGGCGCTTTTTACGCGACTACGCCGTCACTTCCACCGTGCGGTACACTTCTCCCTTGACGTAGGGCATCGGGTCTACCGCCTCGCCGTTGAGCGTCATTTCGAGGTGAAGGTGAGCGCCTTCCTTGAACTCGTTTTCCGCGGTGGTACTTACGTACCCGAGAACGTCGCCTTTCTTCACCGCGTCGCCCGCCTTGACTTCCGTATCCTTTAAGGACGCGTAAGTTGCAATCACTCCGTCGCCGTGGTCTATCGTCACAAAGTAGCCGTTGCCGAACGTGGAGGACGCTTTTATCACCGTTCCGTCGTACATCGCCTTGACGGCTGTTCCCTCCGCCGCGTGCAAGTCTACGCCGTAGTGAGTACTCCACTCTTGCAGGGTCTCTTTCCACACGAAAAGCGTTTCTTCGCCGTCGGTGTATTCAAGCCCGACGTCGGTGTAATCGAGGGGCGAGGAAAAATACACGTCTATCTTCTGCGTGGAGGGCGTAGGGGGATTGTCGCTCGGACTGCCCGAATTGGGATCGTCGGGATTGCCCACTACGGGGTCGTCGGGAATGACCGCCGTATCGCGCGTGAGCGTGACCGCAAGCACGACCGCCGTGATTGCCAGCACGCAAAAGATAAGCAACAAGAGCGCGGCATTGTTGCGCAGAAATCTTGTAAACTTGTTTGGTTGTTTGGTAGTGTTACTGTTCATTGTTTGCCTCCGAAATTTGTTTGATGTGAGTTTTACCTATTAGCGGAAAGTTTATACGTATTTTGTTTTTTGCCGCAAACTTCAACGTCTATTTGCGGAAATTCTCACCCCAATCGCGTTTTTTGCGCTATTTTTTTCAGTAACTGCCGAGAATGAGCGGACTGCCGACGGTCACTCTGCCGCTTCGGAATGCTATCTGCAAATTGACAGTTTTACCGTCCACGACCACTCCGCCGCATATCCGCGGCGAAAAACCGCACACCACCGTCAAATCTTCCAACCGCAGCACAGACACGTTTGCAAGCGCAAATTTGTAAATAACTGCGCGCACGTCTTGTTGCGAACCCTCAAACGTCACGCTTACGCCGTCCACACCGCCGCACTGCGCAAGTACGCGCGGCAAGTCTTTTGCCGAACAGAAAACCGTTTTTCCCAAGCCGCCCTGCGAAAAGGGCAAAGAGGTCTGTCGGCAGTACACGCACGCCTCCGCGTCGGGGAAACGCGAAGCGACACGCGCGAAATTTTTCGGCATAAAAAACGCCATACTTCCCGCGAGGATCGCTGTCAAAACAAATGCGACGGTAAATCTTTTCATAGTCTCTCCGCAAAAAGTGTTGACGGCAAAAACGCGGCGAATACCGCCCTGCGAAAATAATCGGAAAACAAATGTCGAAAAACAAAAAAAACCGATCTCCTTGCGGGAAATCGGTAAACGCAAAACTGCGCGTGCGATTATTCAAACAGTTGAGACATAGGCAAATCGGTGTAAACGCGCTCTATCGCTTCGGCGAAAATGTCGGCGATGGACACTATTTCTATCTTGTCTATGCGCTTTTCGGGGGGAAGTTCTATCGTGTCGAGAACTATCACCTTGCTGAGAGCGCTGTTTTGCAGACGTTCGATTGCCGGACCGGAAAGCACGGGGTGAGTGCAACAGGCAATTACTTCCTTTGCGCCGTGTTCCGCAAGCGCCTGCGCGCCTTGACAAATCGTTCCGCCTGTGTCTATCATATCGTCCAACATCAAGCAAGTGCGCCCTTTTACGTCGCCGATGACGTTCATCACTTCCATTACGTTGGCGCGCGGACGGCGTTTGTCGATGATGGCAAGCGGCGCGTCGAACTTCGAAGCCATTGCGCGGCTGCGCACCACGCTGCCCGTATCGGGGCTTACTATCGTAAGATCGTCGGGAACGCCGTGCCTCTTGATGTATTTTGTCAGCACGGGCATACCGAGCAAGTTGTCTACGGGTATGTTGAAGAATCCCTGTACCTGACTGCTGTGCAGATCCATCGTAAGCACTCGGTTTGCGCCGGCGGTTTGTATTATGTCCGCGACCACCTTTGCGGAAATGGGATCGCGGGCGTGCGCCTGACGGTCCTGTCGGGCATAGCCGAAATAGGGCATAACGGCTGTTATCCGCCCTGCCGAGGCGCGCTTGCAAGCGTCGCACATCAGCAGAAGTTCCATCAGATTGTCGTTGACGGGCGTATTTGTGGACTGCACCACGAACACGTCGCAGCCGCGGACGGACTCTTTGATATTGACGCTGGTTTCGCCGTCGGAGAACTTTCCGACGTCCACTTTGCCCAATTCCAGATCCAACTGCTGACAGATTTGTTTAGCCAAGGTCCGACTGCTGTTGCCGGCAAAAACTTTGATCGCTCCGTGTACTTGATTGAGCATAAATTGCCTCGCTTTCCTTGGAAATTCTTACAACAGTATTTTAACTTTTGCGGCAATTTGTGTCAAGCAAATGACATTATGTACCCCGAAATTCGGGGTGCGGAATTACTTGTGTTCGTAATTGCCGCAGTAGTGAGCCGTTTCGCAGTCTTCGCAGGGGGTAACGGTTATCTGAGAAAGTTTACAGCAACTTTGTACACCGTCGTGATACCTGCACGCGCAAACGTCGCACATAATGGTTTGTTGGTTTTTCATAATTCACCTCCTGCGCTAAGTTTGCACAATTGCGAGCCGAACGATACCGCAGAAACGCAACTCTCTCAAATTGCTGTTGACTTGACCTTCGGTTTTGTGTTATACTGAATCGTAACGGAACGCCGCGCAAAAGGCGCTTGGCAACACGCAGCGCACCATCGCGAAAGCGGTTTGCAAAAGGCGCGCCGTTGGAAATTTTCACAAGGAGAATTGCCGTCGCCGAGACGGCGCACCGCAAGATGAAAGTACTACTGCTCGCAGACGTAAAAGGTCAAGGTAAAAAGGGAGACATAATCAACGTATCCGACGGATACGCAAACAATTTCCTGTTGAAACGCGGCTTGGGCGTAATTGCCACCGCCGACAAAATCAACTCCGCCGAAATACACAAAAAAGCCGTGGAGAAACAAAAAGCCGCCGAGCGTCAAAAGGCGCAGGAGGACGCCGCGCGTCTGAAAGGACAAACGGTGAAGATCGTTGCCGCAACGGGCAGTCAAGGCAAGATGTACGGCAGCGTTACCAACAAGGAAATAGCCGACGAACTTACGAAAAACGGCTACCCTGTGGACAAAAAACAGGTACTGCTGAAAGAACCCATACGCGCAACGGGCAACTACACCGCCACCGTAAAACTGTACGCGGAGATTTCCGTTACGATAAACGTGTCGGTAGTATAAAAGGCGTTTGGTATGATAGAAACGGTAAACAAAAGGAATCTGCGCGAATTTGTAAACTTTCCGGACGTTTTGTACGAGGCAGACAAAAACTATGTGCCCTATATGAAAAGGGACTTGACCAAGACGCTGGACAAATTGCTGTTCAAGCAGAAAAACTACGTTGGGCTGCTATATACCGACATGAACGTCGTACAAGCAAGAATTTTACTCACCGTAGACAAAAACAAACAACTGCACACAGATAAATGCGGATTTTTCAGTATGTTTGAGTGTGTGTACGATTACGACGTGTGCAACGAATTGCTCAGTGCCGCCGTGGAAATATTGCGGCAAATGGGCGCGGAGTGCATATCGGGCAGTTATTTTCCCTACGATCCCGACAACCGTCGCGGCATTTTGGTAGAGGGTTTTGACGCGCCGCCGCTTGTGTTTACATCCTACAACAAGCCCTACTACGACGATTTGTTTACCAACTTCGGTCTGAAAAAACAAACGGACGCATTGCAGTACAAAATCGATTTGCAAAACAACGAGTATCAACGCGCAAAGCGTGTAGACGAATTTTCGCGTAAAAGACACAACTACCGAATAGATACCGTTGATTGGAAACACATCGACCGCGACATAGATGACTTCCACAGCGTAATGCAAATTGCCACCAACGAAATCATCTACCAAGACGCGCCCTCCTTGGACGCGCTCAACGCCATTGTCAAGGACTGGAAAAGATACCTGAACAAAGACTATATTCTGATAGCCCGCGACAACAGCAACAATATGCCTCTCGGAATATTGATGGCTCTGCCCGATTACTTTGAATTGTTTGCGAAAATGCACGGACGTTTGGATCTGCGTGGCTTGCATATATTTTTGCGAAACCGCAAAAAAATTCACGGTTTGCGCGCAATGTTGCAGTATGTAGTGCCGAAATATCAAAATACGGGTATGTTGATGTCTATGTACTGCAAATTGTGGGACGCAATTCAAGCCAACGGAATTACTCGGTTGGAAGCGGGCACGATTATGGAGAACAACGCCCCGAGCAACAACGTCGTACAAAGCGTCGGAGGCACGTTGGCTCGCAGATATCGGCTGTATTACAAGGAAATTTGATATGATTTTATTATTAGCGGCAAGTTCTCTATGGCAAACGATATGTACCGTTTTGGCAGTGATTTTTATGCTGACGATGCCGGCGTTTATCCTTTGGTTGGTAAAAAAAGTTAAATTTTTGGGATTTATCGGAGCTATCGCGCTGTGCTATGCGTTGGGAATAATCGTTTCGGTGATACCCATTCCCTACGACAGGGGGCTGACGGAAACGTTGAGCAGCGTTTTTGTGGCGATAGCGATCCCCTTGATCTTGTTTACATTCGATATCGGCAGTGTGCGCTATCTGGCAAAAAACACCGTAATATCCTTTGTCTTGGTAATAGTTTCGGCAATGGCGGTATCCGTCGCGTCGTATTTTGCGGCAAGTGCGGCGGGACTTGCCAACGCAAACGTGTTGTCCGGTATGACAACGGGACTGTACACGGGCGGAACGCCGAATATGATAGCCATTGCCAAAGCGTTGTTGGGCAATGCCTCATCCGATGTGATCGCGGCAGCGCAAATATCCGACTTTTTTGTGGGCGGTATATACTTTTTGTTGATACTGACCGTTATCAAACCAATATACAAACGTTTTTTGGGTGACAAACCCGACAAAGGCGACAGAAAGCCCGCCCTCGAACAACAGGACGGCGCATACACACAATGCGGTAATGTCGCCGAAGAATACAACTTTGCGTCTATTCCGCGCGATAGAAAGTCCATTGTCAGATTGACGTTGGTAATCGTGCTTGCCGTACTGTGTCTCGGCTTGGGCGTTTGTTTGGAAATTCTCATCAACGGCAATATGCAAGGCAGTTTGTACATAATTTTGACCGTATCGATACTCGGCATTGTGTTGAGTCTTTTCAAACCTGTGCGTAACGTAAAAGGGTCGTATCAAATAGGTCAATATCTTGTGTTGATCTTTTCATTGGGACTGTCGATGAGCATTGATATTACTCAACTTGTGCGCGCGATACTGCCCACGTTGGCGTTCTTTGCGTGCTCGCAGATGGCAGTGATACTGTTGCACCTAATGTTGTGCAAAATTTTCCGCATAGACGCAGGTACTGCACTCATTACAAGCGTGGCGGGAATTTACGGTCCGCCCTTTATCGCGCCGGTAGCAAACGCTTTCGGCGATCGCGACCTGATAGTACCCGGTGTAATTTGCGGCACGTTCGGGCTGGCGATAGGCACTTTGTTGGGTTGGGGATTGGGCGCACTGCTCGGTATGATCGTAATTTGAGGTGAAATATGAAATTAGATGAAAATATGCTGCAAATTTTCAACAAGGATTGGGCGTTGGTGACGGCAGGCGACGAAAAACGCTTCAACACGATGACCATCGGCTGGGGAGGCGTAGGCACGCTGTGGAGCAAACCCGTTGCTACGGTATACGTCAAACCTTGCCGCTACACGCACGAATTTTTGGAAAGCAACGAGTACTTTACAGTAAGTTTTTACGACGAAAAATACAAAAAAGCGTTGGGACTGCTGGGTACTAAATCGGGCAGAGATTGCGACAAAGTGAAAGAAAGCGGGCTTTCGCCGCGCTTTCTGCAAAACGGAGTGACGTTCGAACAAGCGTACGTAACGCTCGTTTGCCGCAAGATCTACCGACAGGATATGGATATTGACGCCATTCCGCAATTTGCGGCGGAACGCTACTATCAAAGCGAAGCGCCCCACACTATGTACGTAGGCGAAGTGACGGACGTTGTTTATTCCAACGGGAAATAATCTCCGCAACGCCGAAAGTCCAAACGTTTTACGCTTTGCGGCTTTCCTCAAACTACCGAAAGATATATGAAAAAATACACGTTTGACAGCCCCGAGGCTATTGCACAAGCGGTAAACGAAATGGGTTTTCTGCCCTTTTTCGCAAATGAAATAGACGGTTTTTCGATAGAAGAAAACTGCCCGTCCGAGTTGTGGTTTTCCGACACGGCGGACGGTCCGTGGGAATGGAAAGGTCCTGTGATACGCAGCGGCTGTCTCTACGGAAAGTTTTTCCGCAACAAGGCGGGTTTCGTCAGCCGCGAATGGTTCGCCGACTTCGCCAACTACCGCCGCGACGGGTACGATTTCGACAGCCGTATGGACGAAGGTATCGCTCCGCACAAAGATTGCGAAGTTTTCACCGCAATTTCAAAGGAGGGCGCGGTGCTTTCCAAAACGCTCAAAGCAAACTGCAACTACCGCAAGGGCGGAAACACGGGTTTCGAAACGGTGATTACGCGCTTGCAGATGCAAACTTACGTGGACACAAGCGACTTTGTTTATTTGACGGACAAGCACGGCAAAACCTACGGTTGGGGAGTTGCGAAATACTCCACTCCCGAACGCCGTTTCGGTTACGAAGCCGTCACCGCCGCATACAAGCGCGACCCCGCCGAAAGTTTTGAGCGTATAGTACAACATCTGCACGCCCTTTTGCCCGAGGCGGACGAACGGGCGTTGAGAAACATCATCAAATACCCCAATCAGTAAAATACGCGGATAAATAATTCTCTTACTTTGCCCCAACACAAGGCGGTTCGACGTTTTTGTCGGATCGCACTGTTTTTTCACATTTATCTCGCAACGCTTACGCAATGAAAAATTTCCCGCGGCGTAAAACGGCGCGCAAAAAAGGCGGCGCACTCGCAACAAATACTCTGCTTTTCATTGAGCAAAAATTGCTCGCAAATCTACCGCAACAAAAACAGCAACACGGTCTGCCGCAACACAAAAGAGGCTTGCCGTAAACAGGCAAACCTCTTTCTTGTTTGATTGAGCAAAAACTCGTTTGATACTTTTCTGTTCTATAATAAATATTAGAGTGCAAACAAGTCGGTAAAGAAACAAATTCGCTAAGTTTTAACCAAACCCCCGCAAAGTTCGGGCGTGTACCGAATCTTTGCGTCCTCCCCGGGGATGCCGGGGGTAGGGGAGACCCCGGCGAAAGGTCTATCCGACCGCGCAGGTCTCCTGCGCAACTCCCAAGTCCGACTGCGGCGGCGCGGTAGCGCACAGGATAATGTTGCTTATTATATAAAATGAAACCGACCTCAGACGGGAGAGTCGGTTTCATATATGTTGTCTATTTTACCGTCGATTGCGCAAGCGTTACGCAGTAGCAAGCAATCGACCGCCGCACGTGTGGTCGGTAGGCTTGATGGCAAATGTTGGGGCGCATAAATAATCACCACTGTTTATAAAATATTTACCCCGACATTTGACATAGAGCCTACTTTCGATTACTTCAACTCGGCTTCCGCACCGATTTCCGTCAATTGCTTGACGATGGCTTCGGCGGCGTCCTTGGGTTGCGCTTCTTTCAGCGTTGTGGGAGCGCCTTCCACGGCGTTCTTCGCTTCGACAAGTCCGAGACCGGTCAGTTCGCGAACGATCTTGATGACGGCGATCTTGTTTGCAGAGCCGATGCCCTTCAAAACGACGTCGAATTCCGTCTTTTCTTCCACAGCGGGAGTTGCGGACGCAGTTGCACCGCCTGCCACCGCTACGGGAGCGGCTGCGCTTACGCCGAACGCCTCTTCGATAGCGTGAACGAGTTCGTTGAGTTCCAATACGGAGAGATTGCTTATCTCTTCAATAAACTTTTTTGTATCCATTGTTGTTTCTCCTTGATAATTTTAGATTAGATGTGCGCTTTCGTGAGGTGAAAGCCTACCTTGACGCGGTCCTGCCGCGCCGTGAGTAAAATTACTCATTTGCCTTCTTTTCGGCAACGGCGTTGATAGCAACCGCAAGTCCGCGCATAGGAGCGGACAGAACAGATACCAACATTGCAAGCAACGTTTCTCTGCCGGGAACTTTGGACATCGCTTCGCAAGTGGCTGCGTCGGCAAATTTCTTGTCGAACATACCGCACTTAACTTGCATTTTGTTGTATTTCTTTACGCCTTCGAAAGCGACCTTTGTGGGCGCTATCGCGTCTTGCGTACCGAATGCAAATGCGCTTGGTCCGTTGAGAGCTTCGTCAAACTCCGTGTAGCCGAGTTCGTTCAGCGCTTTGCGTACGAGAGTGTTTTTGAGAACCTTGTACTCAACGCCGTTTTTGCGAAATTCGGAACGGAATTCCGTATCCTGAGCAACCGTCAAGCCTTTGTAGTCGATGATGACGAATGAGTGGCTGTTTTCGATGATGTGCCTGATCTCATCTACTTTCTCGTGCTTGGCTTGCTGCGAAGGACTGAGATGACCGTGATGACGTTCGTGATCCATTGTTTTCCTCCTGTTTGAATTTTTTGTTGCCCCATATCGACGTTTTGATGGGGAATACAAAACCCTTGCACCGCGTAGGTACAAGGGTAGGAGTCGTTGTTGACTGTGTAACCTTTCGTGTACCTCGGCAAGATTTACTGTTACTTGCTGTCTTGGGAACGGTGGGGTTTATATTTGTTGTTGACGTCGGCTTACTTGTAGCTGACCTTGATGCCGGGTCCCATAGTCGTTGCTACCGCAACGGATTTGAGATAAGTACCCTTGGCTGCCGCGGGCTTTGCCCTGATGATTGCGTCCATAACGGTGGTTGCGTTTTCCACGAGTTTTTCCGTACCGAAGGACTTCTTGCCGAAGATGACGTGGCAGATAGACTGTTTGTCCACGCGGTACTCTACCTTACCTGCTTTGACGTCGGCGATAGCCTTTGCAACGTCCATCGTGACTGTTCCGCTCTTGGGGTTGGGCATCAATCCCTTAGGACCGAGAACTCTACCCATACGTCCCACAAGACCCATCATATCGGGAGTTGTGATCATCACGTCGAAACCGAACCAATTTTCCTTTTGAATCTTTTCGATGTACTCTTCCGCGCCTACGAAATCTGCGCCGGCAGCCGTCGCTTCGTCCGCCTTTGCGCCCTTTGCGATGACCAGAACGCGCACCGTTTTGCCTGTTCCGTTGGGAAGCACCACCACGCCGCGGACTTGTTGGTCTGCGTGACGGGGGTCAACGCCCAATTTGACGTGCAATTCGAGAGTTTCGTCGAACTTTGCGGGAGCGACCTTTACGGCGAGGTCTATCGCCTCGTTAAGATCGTACTGCTTTGTGCGGTCGATTTGCTTCAATGCGTCGATATATTTCTTTCCCATAGCGCGCCTCCTCAGTCCGCAACGGTCACGCCCATAGAACGCGCCGTGCCTTCAATCATAGAACACGCCGCTTCCAGAGTCGCCGCGTTCAGATCTACCATTTTGAGTTTTGCGATCTCTTCGATCTGCGCCTTGGTGATCTTTGCCACTTTCGTTTTGTTGGGGGTCGCGCTGCCGCTTTCGATACCGCACGCTTTCTTGATGAGTACGGGCGCGGGGGGCGTCTTCAAAACAAACGTGAAACTGTGGTCCTGATAGATAGTTACGATAACGGGAATGATGAGTCCCGCTTTGTCCGCCGTCTTTGCGTTGAAGTCCTTGGTGAAACCGGGAATGTTGATTCCGTGAGGACCAAGCGCCGAGCCTACCGGGGGAGCAGGCGTTGCTTTACCGGCGGGAAGTTGCAGTTTTACAACTGCCGTTACTTTCTTTGCCATTGTGATTTCCTCCTGTTCGTGGTTAAGCGAAGCGACCTTAAATGAGATTTGCCGCTTCTCCCATACGCACTGTTACGCCGTGCGAGCGAAAAAAACTAATCCTCGTCCACCACCGTAGTGGGGTTGGATATTTTTTCCAATTGAATGAAGTCCATATCGACCGAAGTTTCGCGTCCGAACATATTGAGCGCGACTTGCACCTTTTGATGGACGGTGTCGATGCTCTTTATCACGCCGATAAGCCCCTCAAACGGACCTGCAACAACGTTGACGCTGTCGCCCACCGCCAGAGTCAGATCCGCCACGGGTTCTTCCAGACGCAGACGCTTCACTTCGTCATCCGTAAGCGGCCACGCTTTGCCGTTAGGTCCGACGAAGCCCGTTACGCCGCGAGTGTTGGTAAGCATAAACCACAACTGCGACGAATACACCAACTTGATGAACACGTAGCCGGGCATTACCTTGGCTTCGTAGGCTTTCATCTTGCCGTTGCGGTCCTCGATGAGCGTTTCGGTGGGAATCTTGGTGTCAAGAATTACCTCTTGCAGATTGCCGTTTTCCACCATCTGCTCGATAGACTTCTTTACCAGACTTTCATAGCCGGAATAGGTGTGCAGAATGTACCACTTTGCTTCGTTTGCCATTGCCTTACAAAGTTAATCCAGTGCCCGTAGGCAATCCTATGAGCAAATACGCAAACAGCGTATCCACACCGAAAATGATAACCGCAAAGAACAGCACCACCAACAAGACGATACCCAAGTTTTTGAGTACGGTCCTGAACGTGGGCCAAGTTACCTTTTTGAGTTCCGACCAACTCTTCACGAAGAAAGAGCCGAGACGCTTGAACACGTTGGGTTTTTTTGCTTTTTGTTGTGCAACCGCCATACGACTATCTCCTTACTTCGCTTCTCTGTGTACAGTGTGCTTTTTGCAGAATCTGCAATACTTGGTGCGTTCGAGCCTGTCGGTTGTATTTTTGCTGTTTTTGAACGTGTCGTAATTACGTTGCTTGCACTCGGTGCAAGCAAGGACAACCTTGACTCTGTTACCTTTCTTCGCTGCCATAGTTTTCTCCCATACGTGTCGCAAAGCAGAAAATTGCGCACGCAAAAAATTACACCCCTTACAGAAGTGCAAGACTATGATACCATAGCGCGCCCGATTTGTCAATGAATTTACGCCGATTGTGAAATGTTTTTTTGTTGGAAAAAGAAAAATTGCCGACAAAAACCCGTCAACATACAAAAATCAAACACAGCGCCACGGCAAAACGCCCCTTTTGCGCACGTGCCGCACTACGCGCGCCGAAAAACGTTCGGCGCAAGGAAAATAGTAAACAACAGGCAACGCCTGCCGCAAGTTCAGCCGACAAAGGGCATACACGCCCGTCGAAAAGCGTCCCGAGAGGCAAAAGGCGGTTGTACGTTCAAACCCGCCCGAAACGTCTTTACCGCGAACAAACGCATAAAGTGCGCCCGACGTTCGGCGCGAAGTTCACCCCGCAAACGTCCAACGCCGCGGCAACACGCAAGCGCCCCGAGCGGCGCGGCGAAATACTCACTTCAACGGCAAGCTGACCTTCGGCATAAGTTCCGCCAAGGTGTACACTTCGTATTCATCGTAATTTTTGCCGAGGACTATTTCGAAGTCGGACGGACAAAACTCCGACATAACCTGCCTGCAAACGCCGCAGGGCGGACATATATCGCCCTTGCCGATAGGCGTGTTTACGTCGTTGCCGACAATGGCTATCGCTGCGAAATCGCGAACGCCCTCGCTGACGGCTTTGAAGATAGCCACTCGCTCGGCGCATACCGACGGGGTAAACGTGTTGTTTTCCACGTTGCAACCGCGGTAGATCTTGCCATCTTTCGTAAGCAACGCCGCTCCGACAGCCCAATGGGAATAGGGACAGTAGGCGCGCTTTTGCGCTTCGTACGCTTCTCTTACCAATGCTTTGTAATCCGTCATCTTTGTGCAGTCTCCTTTTCAAAAGGTGGATTTATATTTTAGTATATATATAATAAAATGTCAATACCTTTTTTCTAAGCGGGTGCAAAACGGGCGCGGCGATAGAACGTTTTTCGACGATACGTTCTGCCGCTCGTCGCAAGCCGCAAAAAAATCACGAAACAAATAAACGCTTCACGACGGTTGCATATCGCAAACGGGAGGGGCAAGGACCTACTCGGACTTTCCTCCGTCAAACAACGCGCTTGTTTCATACCCTCCGAAAAGGTATGCGCCGCTGTTCAAGTGCGCAAACGCGCAAGCAAAACGCCCTTCGCGCGCTGCGAAAGGCGTTTGCATTGGAATGACGTATCAAAGAAGATGAGGCGTTGTCCAGGCGGCGCTGTCCCTCCACAGTTGCGGCAGGTCCGAAGTAAAGTAGCGCGCAGTGCCGTAACCCGGGGTGGAATGTTGCAAATCGAAATTGATATGCACGATACTGATTATGTTCAGTCCGCCGCACAGACGATCCAACTTGATAGCGGCAAGTTTGTTATTGTCGTACTCGTACTTGCCCGTTGCGGGATTCCACTTCATCAAATTGTTGAAGTCGCCGCTGTGATGTATCTTGACGTCCAGCGTGCCCAACGCGCTGGAAATGGGGCTGAGGTTGGCTTTGATTTGGAATTGTTTGTGTCCCGCAACCGCTTTGCCGTCGTTGTCGGTGGCGTCGCCGTAGTTGTAGGACTCGCCCGTGTCGAGAATATCTTCTATGCCGTAGTCCACGCCGAACACCTTTGCGTCGGGATTGTTGATCTGGTCCACTATCAGATTTTCGATAGTGCTTCCGAAGTTGAGCAATTCAAACAGATACTTTTTGTTTTGTATCAGGTTGTCCAGGAATTCTCCCGGCGCGATATTCGTCTCGCTGTATGCGTATTTCATATCAAAGTCCGAATCCAACTTGCCGTCCACGGGGCTTATCTTTTGTGCGCCGCAATCTTTGCAATCATACTTAAACGTAATGTCATATCTATACTTAACGTTTGTAGAGCCACATTGCGGACATCTGTTGTTAAGCCGCGAATCCCTGTAAATATTGAATACGGGGTTGCCGTTTCCGTCGTTGGTAGTAAACGTCAAGTAAGAGTAGCCGCCTTTGTCATCGAATACGGTTTTGTCCGGGCGCACCAATCGTACAGCGAAGTAACTGTCGCCGTGTTCGTCTATATCGGCATACATCTTCAAGTCTATGTCAACGTTGTAGATAGACAAGATGTCAACGTGCAGAGTACCGCTTATTTCAAACGACCTTCTGCCGTTTGTATCTTCGTTGCCGGCGGTTATCACCAACGAGGCGGCGAGTTCGTACAGGCTGTCGAAGTTCATAAACTTGCTCATATCGTAGCCGTGGTCGTTAGTCTTGTCGTAGGCGGAATTGGCTTCCACGTTGTTTACGGCTTTGGTTACGGGCGTGCCGTGGTCGGCGCGGTAACCGTTTATGCCGTAGGTCACGTAGTCGTAGGTGCGGCTCTGCGTGCCCTCTGTGCCCTCAACTGTCTCGTAGGTGGACGCGGACACGTCGACGTTTACCAACTCCAACGACAAGCCGCCGTAGGCAAACGCGAGTTCGTTTACCGTGAGACCTCTGCCGCGCCGCTCCGCCGCAGCGACGTTGCTGCCCTGCGTGCCGTTGTAAGCGCTTACGTTGAGGTCGATTGTGCCCAACTTGTCGCTGAGGGCTTTGCCGTTGACGGTGATACCGAAGTTGTTGCCGTCGCCGCCGTAAGTGACTGCGGAGAACAGACGGGCAAGTCTGCCAAGTTGCATCTTGGGCGTGTTATTCTTCATTTCGGCGATCATATCGGAAATCTTCGTTACGAGATTTGTGATAGCGCCGCCGAGAACGTTGTCGAGTGCGTCTTTAAGACTTATCACGTCGTCCAGCGCGTCGAGACTGAGCGTGGCGTTGAGTTCGCCGCTTCTGCCGTCGGCGTGGCTTGTGTCGTAACTTATGTACAGGCGCGCCTTTGCGCTGTCAGCCGTTCCGCCGCCCGCATATCTGAGCAACGCGATGTCCAGATACAACATATCGGAATAGGCTTTGGTTGCGGAATTGTACTTCTGCAAGGTAAGTTTTGCGCGCAGTTGCAGGGTGTTGAGCAGTATGAACAGGTCGCGATAGCCGTCGTCTTTGCTCTCGCCGAAGGTATGCAGCAGTTGGTTCATACTGAACGACGTATCCGACTTGTTGAAAGCGAAAACAATGTACGAGCCGGGCGCTATGCGGTACTTGTCGGTGACGGGGTTGCCTGCCGAGTCCGTACTGTCGATAATGACGTTGCTGTGCTTGTCGTTGTTTGTGTCTCCTCTGAAATCGAAGCGCCAAGCGTTGGTTTCGACGAGGTCGTACATTACGCCGTTGTTGTCCTTGCTGCCGTCCAAATTGCCGTTAGGACCGTAGAACAGGTAGTCGAACACTTCGTCCACCGCCACGTAGTTTACCTTGCCGCCGCTTATACGGGAATCCATTTCGTCGGCAAACGCTCTGTGTACGCTGTCGGACGCGCCCGCAACGTGCAGGTCGGTGTCCTCGAAGATACTGCGCACGTCGATGTCCGCAGAGAACGCGTTGTCGCCCACAAGCGCCTCTATGGAGAAGCCCATTGCGTCGAAAGTGATACCTATGCCGTTCTTTTGACTGTCGTGGACAAATTCCAGCGTGTCGAAAATGTCTTTGAGGTTGAAACCGCCTTGGAAGAGGTTGGGCAACTCAAAGTTGTGCTGTTCCTTGGCAACCTTGTTTACGACGTCGTTTATTTCCGCTACGATACTGCTGATGTCGTTGATGTCCACCGAAACGTTGGCGTCGCCGCGGTTGGACAGCCACAGTTTGTTGGCGGTGATGTCGTACTTTACGTACAGTTCGTACATAGTCGTGTCCACAGCGCCCTCGTGAGTGTCCTGCGACTCTATCTTCACGTACACCATCATTTCTATCAGATCGAGACGGAGATGAATGGTGTTTGTGATGTCCGTTCCGTCCTCTACGCTTATGTCGAGGTTGGTGGTCCAATCGTCGTTTTCCGGCGGAGCGGTGATACTGCCGAGGTTGGTGACGGAAAGTTTGTTGCAGTCGAACGCGATGTCGCCGTAGACGAAGTCGCTTATCGACAATTGCAGTCCGTCGGGCTTACTGCCGAGGACGGAAAGCGTAGCGGTAAACTCGGACACGTTCCAAAGCCCGCCGTTTACGGTAAGTTTGTACGCGCCTTTTTCTTTGGAGATGTGTATCATATCGGTGAAATTGCAGGACAGTAAGTCGGTTGAGACGACGCTTTCGACGAGATTCAACAGTTTGTCGAGATAGTCGTTGTAGCCGCGAAGTCCGTTGAGAGTTCCGCCGAGAGCGTCGTTTGAGACGGCTGCGGGGCTGTCGGCATCGCCGCTACCTGCGAGATTCACCTTTACTTTGATACCGCCGATATCCACGTACAGGACGTTGTCCACTATCCACAATTGACCTTCTTTGATGAGGGTGACGCGTTTGCCGTCGTAGAGCAACGATTCTATCCTGATGTACGCGTCTGAACCGACCACGTTCACCGACGCGACAAGGTCGTAGGTCTTTCCGCCCAACGTCACCACTCCGTCGAAGTCGACAGCGAAACTGTCGCACTTTGTCAGAGCAGCCACCGCGGGCAGAAGTTCGCCGAGCGTATCCGCGGCGGAGAGATATTCGTCGATATGTTTTTCTGCGTCGGGCAAGCCTTTGTTGGCGTCGTTTTTCGCAGTCTGACGGGCGTTGACGTCAAAGCCGCCGCCGTTGACGCTTATGTCGCCGAGGGATACGCCGCCGTCCTCCACGTTGAAGCCCACTCCGACGGAAATGCCGTCCAATGCCAAACTCAACGCGTAGCCGTTTTGCGTGCGCGAATATCCGATGCCGTCGAGCAACGACTTGACGGTAGTAACCGCATCGCCGCCCAAATTCAGTTCGGGCAGGGTAAAGCCCAATTCGGCAAGCGCCGTACGTATCTCGTCGATATCCGTATTTATGTTGAATTTCAGTTTGCTGCCGCCGTTGACGCCGCCCAGCACAACGAACAGGTTGCCGCTGTTCAGCCTCAACTCGAAAGTGACGCTGTTGCCGTTGAAGCCCGCCGTACCGAACACGCGATCGTTGAACAGATCCAGCCGCAAACCGACGGTTATTTTAAGTTTGCCGTCGTCCGAAAGCGCGACAGCCGCCTGCTCGTCGGAACGTATGTCCACAAACAGTTCGACGTTCAGTTCCGTTACGTAATCGGACGGATCGGGAGCGGTAACGGGGTCGCCGCAGGGCTTCAAAGTGCCCTCGGCGCTGAGCGACAACGCGTCTCCCAAACGCACTTCGCCCGTGCCAAAGGTGACGTATTGAAGTTTGTCGTCAGTTCCGACGGTAATCGCAACGTCTCCCGTCAAGCCCAATTTGCTTGCGGCAAGAGTAAGCACCACGTTGTTTTGCGCGTCCAAGGTCAAACCGCCTATCAGCGCGGAAATGGTCGGAACGTTGGTTTCGTCCGTAAGTTTGTCGGGCAGAGCGTTGACAAAGCGTATCACTTCGTCCAGAACGTCGTGTATGCCGAGGTACTCTTTGAGAGCCGTTTTGAGATTGGCGAGGCGGAAGGGTTCGCCGTCATCCTCTTTGCCGTCCAAAGCGACAGCCTGTTTGACGCCGTTTACGTCTATGTAAAGCACGTCGTTTACGTAAATCAGTTTGCCGTTTGCGATGAGTTGCTCGGCGCTGTCCGTAAGTACAAAACTCACTTCGAGTCCGCTGTTGTACGTAAGTCCCACGTGCGCTATGTAACTGCTTCCGTTCAACGTCAAATTGAGATCGAACTGCGCGCTGAGCCCGTCGGCTTGTTTTACCGTCTGCAAAATGTCCGCAAGTTTGTCAAGCAGCAAATTGCCGTCCGCAAATACGTAGCCGCCGTCTGTTTCCAATTTGTCGAAGGACGCTTCCTGCATCTGCACCGTGACGCGTTGACCGCCCACGTCAGCCGTGATACCGTCGAAGAACAGTTTGTCGCTTGCCTGCTTGAAGTTGACTTGCACGTCGAAGTCCTCTCCGTTGTAGTAAATGGAGTGACTTTCGCCGACGAGGTCGAACACAAGCCGCGACAGAACGTCGTCCAATTGCGGCAGCGCGCTTTCGCCCGTTGAAAGCAGTCCGACGAGGCGGCTTACCGCTTTGCCCAATTCTTTCGAGGCAAACACAAGTTTTACGTTGTTGAAATTGACGTACAAATTGCCGTTGACGTAGCGCAGTTGCGCCGTTTCGTTGACGTGTATGCCCTCAACGGGGTCGCGGCGGAAGGCGACCGTCGCCCACACGTCCATATTGTACAGGTCGGCAACGAGGTCTATGTCCGCGCCGAAGCCGTTGATAGCGAGACTTATCACGTAATCGTCGGAGGACGGTTTTTGTATTTCGTCCGCGCCGCCGTACAGCGTTGCGCTAACCGATTGCAGTTTTACGCTTGCCAACGCAAAGTCGCGCAAGCCTACCGCCAACTTGCCGTCGTCCAGGCTCAAAGTCAGCGTGAAGTTGCCCAACTCAAACGCGCTTGCGTTTACGCCGAGAGCAAGTTCGCCGTTTTCGAAGCGCAGCGAAGCAAACATCGCGCCGAAATTCGTATCGGACACATCGAACCGAGCGAACGCAGAGGCGACTTTGCCAATTTGGTCGATGAGTTCCGCCGCTTCGGGATAGGCTGAAAGCAGTTGCTCTGCCTGCTTGTTTGCGGCAAGTTGCTCCATAACCGCGCCGAAATCGACGTTACCGCCGACGTCGGGCACTTTGAACGCCGCCTTTACGCCGTTTACCGTCAGATACACGTTGCCGCCGACGACTATCACGTCAACGTCGGCAATGCCGAGTTCGCCGTCGAGCAACGTCGCTTTGAAGCGCATCGTTCCCTCGCCGTCGCGAGCAAAACTGCCGTTTACGACGTAGGTCTTGCCGCCCAACGTTACATTCATTTCTATGTTGTCCGAGCCGAAACTGCGGAATTGCAGTAAATCGGCAACGGGTTGCGCAAACAACTGCGCCACTTCCGTCACGTCTACGAAATCGGCGGTTTTGTCTATATCGGTAAAGGTGAGCGGAGTTGTTGCGATTTGCACGGAAATCGTCGTTCCGCCGTACACTACCGTCACGCCCGAAAGCGCCGCCGTTCCCTCGCCGCACGCAAAGTCGGCTGTGACGGACGCTTCGCGGTAATCCACCGTCAGAGCGTAACCGTCCGCCGTGTTGCCGCGACGGCAGGAAAGTTGAGCGAGCAGCCCTTTCACCGTTGCAGCCGCCTGTTCCGCCGTAAATTGCGGCATTTGCGGCAAATCCGTAAATTTACCGATGAGTTTCAACAACTCGTTCGCGTCCGCCGCTTTTGCCGTGAGCGAAATTTCGCCGTATTGCAAATACACAGCGCCGTCGGAGTACTCAAACAGCAATTTGCTGCCGTCTTTTAATGACAGTTCGCCGCAAGCGTAACGATTGTATACGTCTACGCGCGCTTTGCCGTCCATCTCGCCGAGACGGAACGTAAATTCCGTTACGTAGTCGCTTGCCGAAGGTTCTTCGACAACGGCGTCGGATATGCTTACTTCCGCCGTTACGTCGGCAGAGATATTTCCTATCGACAGTCCCGTTACGCTTACCGACGGGTCGCTACCCAAGCCGAACGTAACGTTTGCCGTACCGAGACCTATTTGCCGCAAATCAAGCGCAAGGCAGTACCTGCCTTCCGTTTCGTACAGATCGGAAAGGAATTGAGAATATACGAAATCTTTCGCGCCCTGCGCAAGTTTGTCGAACACATCGAACAGGTCGTCCGTAACGTCGCTTACGCCTTTGAACTCGTTGGCTATACCGACAAGTTGTCCAAGGACGGATTCGCCGCCGCTCTGCTGCAAGGAAGTCATACTCACCGCCTGACGGATACCGTTGACGTCGATATACAAAGTACCTTGCGCACCCTGAGCAATATAGATAATTTCGGCAGATACGAGCGTTACGTTCGCCGCCTTATCGGTGAGGATAATCCGCACGCGCAGTACGTCGCCGCAATCGACGAATATCTCTGCGCAGTAAGCGTCGCTGCCCGACGTGAAGTCGAGAGCGGCGTGTATTGCCGCATTTCCGCCGCGGAAAGTGGCTATTGTATCGGCAAGACTTTCGACAAGCGCGTTGCCGTCAACGAATTGTTGTTCCGTATCGAGTTTGAAAGCGGGAGCGTCGCCGCACGCAAGAGTCGCCTCGTACACTTCGCCGTTCAGCGTAAATTCCGCGTTTACACCGTCGAACATCAGATTGCCGTCCGTATTGGTGAAGTTGACGCTGACTTTTACCGCCTCGCCGTCCAGCGAAAGCGCGGGGCTGTCCCCCGTAAAGTCGGCTTTGAGCGCGGCAAGCATAGCCGCCACTTCCGCAACGGGAAGGTCGGGTGCGCCGACGTCGCCCATAAGCGATTGAAGTTTGCCCAACGTACCCGCGTCGGTCACGTCAAGGACTATCTTTATTCCGCCGTATGCCGCGTACAACTTGCCGCCGACAAATCGGACGAGCAACTCTTCGTTGCGGATATGCACACTTGCCCATATATCCGACTTGGCAAGGTCAAGCGTGACGTCCGCGGTCGCGCCGAACACAGTGCCTCTGAGAGTAAGCACGTATTCTTCCGCGTCGGGGCGCTCCACCGTCGGCACGTCCGTAACAAGCCGCACCGTACCTTGCGGATCGGCGGAAACGGGCAAACCGTACAGCCGCAAAGCGAGGCTGCCCTCTTCCGTGTACACGTCGAAAGAGAGTTGCGCGCCGTCAAAGCCGAGCGCCGCGCCGTCCAAAGTTACCGCAAGTACGCCCTCGTCAAACAGGAAACGCGTAACCGTCGCCGTGAAGTCCGTATCCCACAGACTTTCGACGTCGAAATCTTTTACTTTTTGCACCAACGCGCCGACAGTTCCGACAAGTTCCGAAACGTCGTCGTCGCTTTCCAGCAGTCGGCTTATCCGTTCGTCGGAGACGAGTTTTCCGAGCGCGTCGACAACGTCCGCGTCGATACCGCCGCCGCTTACCGCAAAGGCGACTTTTACGCCGTTGACAGTGAGATATACAGTTTGGTCGTAATAAACTACGTTTGCGGTGAGGATACCCACTTCGTCGTCGTACACCGCGGCTGTTGCCTCGACATTGCCTTGCGCGTCGCGAAGCACGTTGCCCTCCGCACGGTACGTCTTGCCGCCGAGAGTGAGTTGAAGATCGAATTTTGCGCCTATACCTTGCGCGTCCAACGCCTCCAATACAGCCTCGTCAAAGGCGTCTGCAAGTTGAGTGACGTCCACGTATTGTTCCGCGTCCGCAGGCGCGTAAACGTCGCCGTAGGAATCGGCAGGCGCAACTGTCGCGTCCACGCCGTAACCGTTGGCGGTTATCTTTTCCACTTGCCAACGTCCGCCGCGGTCCGCGAGACGGAGAGTTACGCGCATTTCGCCTATCGCAAACTGCAAATCAACGCCGTTTATGTCGGTGAGCACGTCCACGCCGCCGAACAGCGTCAACAGATGCGCCGCGTTTGTATCGGGCAGAACGCCGCCGCCCAATTTCGAAGTCAAATTTTCCGCGATTTCTTGCAACTTGTCCGTTTGAGATACGTCCAACTTGAATTTGAGGTTGTCGCCCAGCGCAAGATACGCCGTTCCGTCAATATACACCGCGTCCAATTCGCCGTTGCTGCCCAATACCGCGTGCGCGCGGACTGCTTTTGAAGCAAGGTCGGCGAGAACGTCGGCAGTTACGCTGTACGTTCTGTCGAAGAGAGGAATTTCGACGTTTGCCGTAAGAGACAGTTTGCCGTCCTCTATCAAATCGGCTATACCGAGAATTTCCGAAGCGTTGGCGTCTATCTGTGCGGGAGACCAACTTTGCAACTCCACGTGCAACGCTACGTCGCCGATAGTTATGTCGGCGTAACTGAAATCGTAACCGCTGCCGTTGGAAATTCCCACAAGGGAGGCGTTTATGTCCAGACCCGCCACGCTTAGGGGCAGGGTGACCGTGCAGATTTGTTCGTCGTCGGAAAGTTCGTATTGTAGGTCGTTGAGCAGAGCCAAAAGGTCCAAGTCCTGCGTTGCGGCAGTTGCCGAAGCCGTACTCGGCTCGCCTAAAAGAGCGGAAAACGTACCCACAAGTTCCGTTACGCCGCTGATGGAGGCTGAGGCGTTGAAATCGCCGTAATTGAACAGTATTTTGCCGTCGCCGTGTAAGTAATTGAGGTTGAGGTCGCCGAGACGAAGGTCTACCGAAAGTTTGCTTAGGTCTGCAATGTCCAGACCGTCTATGGAAACCATTGCGTCGGTAAACGCTTTGTCGCCGTTGAGGACGGTCAACTTCGCCTGCAACCGCTCGCCGTTGAGATAGGGCGAGAACATCCCCGTCAACATTCCGAGCGGAGTGGCTTTTTCGTCAAGAGAGCCGCCCGTCTGTCCCAGATAGGGGGTAAAGAAATCGCTGTAAGGCAGGTCGCCCTCGTAGGGTTCGAAAGTTTCCGTTATGTCTTCCGAACAGCCTGCGTTGATACCCATAGTCTGAGCCACGTAGCGGCAATCGGTACGCAAACTTTTTATGTTGAAATCCGCGTCCATTGTGACGTAGATCTCGCACTTTTCAAACGTGGGCAAGTTTTCCAACCCGCCGTTTTTAACCATTTCGTAGCAGAGTTTTTCCGCCGCGCCGCGTTGGAGGGTAACCACTTCGCCGCCCTCCGCGGGGTAGTTGAAACTGACTTCTTCCGTTTTCAATATGTATCGGAAAGTATACAGACCGTTTTCCTCTCCCACAAACTCGCCTCCCGCGATGGTGTCGCGGTTGAGAATGTAACCCGTAAGTTTGTCGGAACGGTGTCCGAAACTGTCCATAAATTGCTGCCAGGCAAGGGGAGTTGCGCTGCTGCTCCACACCACGTCCCGCAAACCGTTTATCCTGTCGCTGTCGCGGTAAACGTAACTGCCGTTTTTGCTGGCGTCCACGAGATACAGTTGATAAGCGTTGGAAACCGCGCCCGTAGTTACCATTTCCTTGAATACGCTTTTGTTTGCAAAATCACCCACCACGTAACGCGTGTTCAAGACGTTCTGCTTTATGCCCATAACAGCAGTTGATGCGCCTTCCGACACGCCCTTGAAGCCGCTGCCGCTGAGCAGCCGCTTGTGCGCCACAAAAAGGAAATCGGTAACGTCCCGACTGCGATCGGTGATGTCCATATCCTCCGTGCGGTCGAGATAAGTGTTGTAGTCCTCTACGTTGGTGTTCGTCGGCGGGACGTAGTCGCTGCTGAGGTTTCTCAACACGACCACTGTTCCCACGGCGGCAAGCACTGCCGCGACGATGAAACATATGATTTTGAATTTGGGCATAAGTTTTTTTCCTTTTTCAGAGGTAAATTTGCAAAGCGTTTTGCACGGAAATAAGCGCAAAAACTCACTTTAACAAGCATTTTACAGTAGTCAAGTAAATTTTAGGTAAACTTTCGGCAAAAACCGCCGAAAAAATTAAAATAATTTTATATATAAAATAAAAACAAAAAAGAAACCGCGGGCAAAATGCCCGCGGCACAATTTATCGTACGAAATGGCTACGCCGTAAATTCGTATATCACCGCCACGTCCGAGCCGTTTGCCGAAAGGTAATTCAGCGAGAATTTGGCAAGTTTGTCGGCGTTGAGTTTGACGTAAACTTTCATATTCGTTCCGTCGAAAGAAGCGTTGCCCACAAACGCTTTGGCGTTGACGACGTCCGCGCTGAACGCGCTTTCGGAGGTTTTGACGTTGGTGAAAAAGTTCTGCTTGAATCTGAACCCCGTAAAGTCCAACTCTCCCGACGACAGATTTGCGTTGTGATCGCCGTCCACAAGTATGCCGTTGACGTAATGCGCCGTACCGGAGAACGTTTCGACGGGGTTGTCGGGATTGGCAGCCCAATTGAGTTCGTGCAACTTCTGAATGTTGTACTCGACGGAGGCGTTGTCGCCGTCGAAAGTGATTTCGTACGTGCTGACGAGTTTTACGTCGCCTTTTTCCGTTTGCACGGTGACGGTCGCTTGCGAGTAATCGGCGCGCAGCGCATTTGTGATGGCGTTCATCATCTCGCCCGAGCCGTTGCACGCCGCAAGACATATCAACGTTGCCAAAAGTACCGCCGCTATTGCGAAATATCTCTTTTTCATAGCGCTACCTCCCGAACTTTTTGATAAGAATGGCTATAAGCGCCAAAAACGCCGACGAAATTCCCAACGCCAAAGATTGCGAAGCGAGATCCGTCGCGGCGACCGCGTCGTCGTTGACGGCGGAAATTTCCTCGTTGTACTTGTTTACTGCTTCTTGAAGAGCCGCGTATTGCTGCGCCACGCTTTCCTTTGCATCGGCGGTAAGTTTGTTGTATTCGTTTATCGCGTCGGCGAGCGCGGCATACCGCTCGGCAAGGGCGGTCTTTCCGTCTATTTCACCCATAGCCGCCTCAAACGCGCTCGTGTCCGTTTCCACTCCGACGGCTGTCACCGCCACCGTGAGACTTGCAGATACGGAACTGTTCAGCGTGCTTGTTGCAGTGACAGTCGTCACGCCCGCGCGCTTTGCCTCGATAAGACCGTTTTGCACCGTGGCTACGTTTTCGTCGCTGCTGGACCAGACGACGCTGTTGCTTGCGCCGCTCGGCTGCGCCGTGACGCTTACTTGCCGCGACTGTCCCTCGGACAAGGTCACGCTGCTTTCCGAAAGCGTAAGAGCCGTTGGAACGTCGTCACCTACCGGCGGAACAATGGGATTGTCGTTGAGATAACTGCCATACGTGGCTACCACGTTTCTGAGCGTGTTGCTGTAACTTGCGTTGTTGTAGCAGTAAATCATTTCGGCAAATTCGGGGTGATCGATGAAAGGATTGCGGTTGCCCTGAATGCCCGCGATGATATTGTTGCGATATATTTCGTCCTCATTGGGCGGTTCTTCGATGTGCCACCTCATCAACGTGGAAATTTTGCCTATATACTTTCCGTTGTTGGTTGTTGCACCGTCTACAAAATCAAGCGCGCAAGCGTCGCCCCACCTTACTTGCATATAAAACAATATTCGCGCCGTTGCGCCGCGGTAGCCCTTGGCGGGGTAAAAGAAACTGCCCGATTTGTAGCAAAGACCGTCGCCCGTACCGTAATCCGTACGGTCGTCTTGCTTAACTATGTTGCCGCTTGTCTGCGGAACAATGTCAAAGCCGAGATTGCCTCTGCCGCTGTTCAACTGACATTCCGTCGGGCGCAGGTGATGAGCGTCAGCGCCCGGTCCTGCTTCCGCCCAACCGCTTCCGAACGTGAGGCTGTCTTTGCCGTTCTTTGCCCATACGTGTTCGCGATTGGTCGTGCCATTGCTACCTCCGAAATTGCTCGCGGAAGTGACCGTGCCCGTGTAGAACCACTTTATCTGCCCGTTGTTGGGGTTTTTGGGGTCGGCTACGTCCGACTTGGGCCACACGTTGTTGAGCGCCAAGGAGGAAGTTCCGTTGTAGACCGTCCAAGTTGTGTGCGTGTCGGTGATGAGTTCCGCCAACTCGCTCCTGAACGCCGTGCCCGTGAGATCGGTGTTGAGATTGTCGTAGTACGTGCCTGTGTAGGCGCTTTGCCAACCGTTGCGATCCGGCACAACGGGTGGCGCGGCTTGCGCTTCGGGACGCGCGGCAAAGGGCAGCGCGAACACGCACACAAGCACCGCAACGAGAGCAATCGCCAACGTCAGACTGATTTTTCTCGATCGTGTCATAATTTTCTCTCCCCGAAAATCATTTTCGTATAGATAATTATACACCCTCAACGGCGGCAAGTAAATACCTTTGTAAAAAATTCGACGGTTTTAAGAAAAAATTTATCCGAAAAGCGGCGCGCAAACAAAATAACCGCGCCGTTGTTTTGTCGGCGCGGCGCTGAAAAATACAAACGTTCAGCGGTATACTTTCGCAAGCCCGCCTGCGCCCGTTTCGCGATATTTGTCCGACAGATCTTTGCCCGTTTCGTACATCGCGCCCACGACCGTGTCGAAAGAAATTTTGCGGCTGTCCGCAAGGAACGTCGCAAGACTAACGGCGTTGATAGCGCGCATTGCGCCTACGGCGTTGCGCTCGATACAGGGTATCTGCACAAGCCCGTCAACGGGGTCGCAGGTAAGTCCCAATTGATGTTCCAACGCCACTTCGGCGCTGTACTCTATTTCGTCGAGCGTCATATTGTACAACTCGGCGAGGGCGGCGGCAGCCATTGCGCAGGCAGTGCCTATCTCCGCCTGACAGCCGCACTCCGCGCCGGAAACGGAGGCGTTGGTCTTGACGACGTTGCCCACAATGCCCGCGGAAAGCAACGCGCGGCATATTTCCTCGTCGGAATAGTCCTGTTGCCGCTTGGCATACACCATTACTGCGGGCAGCACTCCGCTTGAACCGCAAGTGGGCGCGGTGACAACAACTCCGCCGGAGGCATTTTGTTCGCCCACGGCAAAGGCGTAACTTGCCACTATCCTGTCTCTGCGCGTGTGACGGGTGACGTCGTTGGATTCGTTGAGCAGCATTTTTGCGCGGCGCTGAACGTTCAGCCCGCCGGGGAGAACGCCCTCTGCGGAAAGTCCGTCGTCAACGCAACGCTGCATAACGTCCCATATCTCCCGCATATAGTCGCAAATAGCGTCGTTTTCGAAACGAAGGGCGTATTCCCACAGGCGCAAGCCGTGTTGTTTGCAATATTCCTTGACTTGCAGAAAGGTGTTTTGCGGATAAATTTCGTCGCCCTCGTCGAAAGTTTCGCCCGCAAATACAACGTCGCCGCCGCCTATGCTGAACACCTGAACGCGCACGGGGTCGCAGCCCTCTTTGTAACCCGTTATTTCCATAGTGTTGGGGTGGACGCACTTGGTTTCTTTGTCGAAAACAACCTCCGCGCGCCTGTTGCCGAAAGCGCGGAAAATCGCCGCGTCCGTGCCGTGCCCCTTGCCCGTCATCGCCAACGACCCGAAAAGCGTCACCGTGTAACGGTCGAATTCCCCCTTTTCGGCGAGAAACCTCTCCACCGCCTTGACGGGTCCCATCGTGTGGGAGGAGGACGGACCTATGCCTATCTTGTACAAATTGCGCAAACTTTTCATCGTTTACTCTCCCATATCAGCGTGACAGGACCGTCGTCCTGCCTGTCTATCGTCATATCCGCGCCGAACACTCCCGTTTGCACTTTTACTCCTTTTTCGGTAAGCAACCGCGCGACAAGTTCGTACATCTCCTTTGCCCGCGCGGGCGTTTCGGCTTCGGAAAAGTTGGGGCGGTTGCCGCGCGACATATCCGCCGCAAGCGTAAACTGCGACACAAGCAACGTTTCGCCCTGCACGTCGAGTACGGAAAGGTTCATTTTTCCCACCCCATCAGCAAAAATACGCAGTTTGGACAGTTTGTCGGCAAAGGTTTCGCAGACGGAAACGGAGTCTCCCCGTTCCACGCACAAAAACACCGTCAAGCCTTTGCCTATTTGAGAAATGAGTTTGCCGTCCGCATACAGACGCGCATTGTTGACCCGTTGAATGACCGCTTTCACAACGACCTCCTTTACGGCATATTATACCACACTGCGCCGAAAGTGAAAAGAGGTTTTTCCAAAGTAACGAACGTTGACTCATCGCGTTGACATAATTTGATTACGGTAGTAAACTATAACTATGACGCAACAGCAGGAAACGATGGAAATATACTACAAGAAAATGACGGAAACGCCCGTGTCGAAACTTATTGTGAGGCTGGGATTGCCCACCACGGCAAGTATGCTCATCACCAGCATTTACAATATGGCGGACACCTACTTCGTAGGGACGATCACCACCGCGTCGGGAGACGTCAACACCAGCGCGCAGGGCTCTATCGGGATACTGTTTACGTTGCAGTCCATCATTCAGGCAATTGCGTTTATGCTCGGGCACGGTTCGGGCACGTACGTAGCGAAAGAACTTGCAAACAAAGACGCAAAAAAAGCGTCGAACTACGTGTCGTCGGCGTTTTTCCTCGGCGGAGCGATAGGATTGCTGATGACTGCGCTGGGGCTGGTTTTGCTGTCGCCGCTGATGAAACTGTTGGGCGCAACGGACACCATCCTGCCCTACGCGAAAGAATACGGTATGTGGGTGCTGATCTCCTGTCCGTTTATGATTTGCAGTCTGATACTCAACAACAATCTGCGCTACGAAGGCAAAGCGTTTTACGCTATGTTCGGGCTTGTGAGCGGCGGTTTGCTCAATATGGGGTTGGACTTTGTGTTTATTCGCTTCTGCAATCTCGGAGTGTTCGGCGCGGGAATGGCGACGGCGATCTCGCAGATAGTAAGTTTCGCCATTTTGTTGGCGATGTTCATCACAAAGGCGCAAAGCAAAATACGTTTCAAGTACATAAGCAGACGTTTCCGAACGTACTCACAGGTGTTCCGCACGGGTTTTCCGTCCTTTATACGTCAAGGACTCAACTCGGTAAGCAGCGGCGTACTCAACACTCTTGCAGGCAACTACGGCGCGCAGGTAAGCGCGCAAATGGCGGACGCCGCGATAGACGGTATGACGGTGGTAAACCGCGTGAGCAACTTTGTGATGTGCGTGGGTATGGGCATAAGTCAAGGATTGCAGCCCGTTGCCTCCTTCAACTACCAAGCGCAAAGGTACGACCGCGTAAAAGACGGCTTGTGGGTGACGTGCGCCATCTGCCTCGGCTGCGTAACGGTGCTGGGCGTTCCCATCATCGCCGCGCCGAAATTTTTCGTGGAACTGTTCCAAAAAGAACCCACCGTCGTCGAATTTGCAACGCCCGCAATGCGCTACGCAATATTCGGGCAACTGTTCGTTCCGCTGTCCGTGCCGATAAATATGACTTATCAAAGCATACGCAAGCCCGCAATGGCTTCGTTTCTGTCACTGTTGCGGTCGGGACTGCTGTTTATTCCGCTGCTCTTCATCACGTCGGCGTTGTGGGGTCTTACGGGAATACAGATAGCGCAACCGCTGTCCGACGTGCTGACTGCGGCGATAAGTTTGCCCGTTTTGGCAAGGTTTTTCCACAGCAAACCGAAGGAGAAAAATGATAGTATTGATTAGCGGCGCAAGCCACACGGGCAAAACTTTGCTCGCAGACAAATTGGTAAAGAAACACGGATTTGCGTGTATTTCGCAGGATCTGCTGAAAATGGGACTTATACGCAGCGGAAACACCGCTATCGACGTAAAAGACAATGAAAGTTTGCGCCCGTATCTGTGGCGCATAACGGCGGAAATAGTAAAGACCGCCGCGGAAAACGGGCAGGATCTTATTGTGGAGGGCTGTTACATACCGATGAACTATCGCGAATACTTCGACGAGAAAACTGCCGAGCAGATACGTTTTGTGTGTCTGGTGATGAGCGAAAAGTACTTGCGCGCGCATTTCGACGACGTAAAAAAGCACGCAAACGACATTGAAAATCGGGCGGACGACAGCGACCTCGATCTCGAACGGCTGATAGAGTGTAACGATTACTTCCTTGCGCGCTGCCGCGAGTGCGGCGTGCCCTACCGTCTGATAGAGGAGGAATACTCCCTCGATTGGGACATATAAGCGGCAAACGCGTAAACAGGACGCACTATTTCGAATAACCGAACAATACTGTTTCTTGATAATACGTAAACGGCAAATTTTCTGCAAGATTTGCCGTTTTTGTAATTTTCCCGTACACACCGTCGCTCTTCTTTGGTAAGATGTCGGAAGTTCATTCGAATCTGCTTATCTGTCAAAATCATTTCCGATTGACCTCAAAACCGAGATATACATCATTTTTTTTGCTTATGCTCGATATATGATTCACAAGACGTTACATTTGAAAATATGATTTACATCTTTGGTGTTGCACTTGAAAGTACATTTCGCAAAAAAAACAGCGAGGAAATTTTCGCTGTTTTTGCATATCGATGTTTTTATTCAATTGTTAACTTCCGCGAAAATGGTCAGTACGTCAAGCAGTTCAGCCATTCCGCACCGCTTTCGTTTACTTCCAATCGAACGCATTGGACGCAATTTCCCGTCTATCCCGACGGTAAAACGTCACGGAAAGGTACAAAGGCTTTTGCGGCAATTACCGCCCGCCGCAAGCGGAAAGCATAATTATCAAACAACTTACTACTGTTAGCAGAACAACCGACAGTTGTGTTCTGCTCATTTTGTCGCTCCTGAAAATTACTCTATTTCTTCGTACTTGCGTACTCTCATTTTGAGATGATATTTCTCGCGGAGAGCGGCAATTTCCCTCATCATAGAACTTTTGTGGTGAAGCGCAAGCGCCTCGTTGCTTTCCCAGACGTCGATGAGCAGCACCGTCTCGCGATCGTCCATAGGGAAAAAATATTCGTAACTAATATTGCCTTTTTCGGCGCGTACTTTTTCCGCAAGTCCGCTTGTGTTCATCTCTTCCGCAAATTTCTTTGCGCTGCCGTTTGTTCCCGTGTAGTAGATATTGACCGTCAACGCCATATCGCGCCTCGCTTACGGCAGTTTGTCGTACTCTTCGTCGGAGACGGCTTCCAACCACTCGTTGAAAGCGTTTTCGCCGGGCACTTCTATCGCAAGGTGGGAGAACCAACTGTTCTTAGCCGCGCCGTGCCAATGCTTTACCCCTGCGGGGATATTTATGCAATCGCCCGGTTTCATCTCCACGGCTTGCTTGCCCCACTCGCGATAGTAACCGCGCCCCGCAACGCAAATGAGAATTTGTCCGCCGCCTTTATCCGCGTGGTGGATATGCCAATTGTTGCGGCAGGAGGGCTCGAACGTGACGTTGAAAATGCCCACCTGCGATTTGGAAACGGGCGCGAGGTAACTCTTGCCGCTGAAATACTGCGCAAAGCCGTCGTTGGGCGCGCCGATGGGGAACACCATCTCGTTGGCGTGCGCTTCCATTGCGGTAGCCGCGGTTTCTTGCGCCCACACCTCTTTTGCCATATTGAACACCGCCCACGCTTTGGGCCAGCCCGCGTAAAACCCGACGTGGGTGACTATTGCGGCGATCTCCTTTTTCGTCACGCCTGCTTTCTTGGCGTTTTCAAGATGATAGCGCAGCGAGGAATCGGTGATGCCCGACGACATAAGCGCCACCACTGTGACGATACAGCGCGTTTTGTTGTCTATGTCGCGGTTGTTCCAATTCTCCCCGAAGAGAACGTCGTCGTTGAAATGCGCAAAATCGGGGGCAAATTCCCCGAGGGACTTTCTTCCCGCGTCCTGAGTGATTTTCTTCATAGTAAAACTCCTTTTTTTTGATTTTTATGACTTTGTTAAGCGTTTGTACTAAAATATTGCATATCGCCGTATAGAACAGCCGCGCAATGCCGATTACGGGTTTGCCGTCTTATTCGTCACACCGCTCGCCGAAAAATACGCTACCAAAATTTTTTTGCTCATAATTTTATTCTCCTTTGCCTTTCAGCAGGTTTTTTACGCAGTTGTAGGTAAGTTCGTAGACAGAATGATACTTAAAAGCAACGTTGGCTTGCGCCATTGCGACGCGCTGCTTTTTTGTGACTTCCGCATAAGGATAGATACCGTACACAAAGGGCAGGAAAATATACAGCAGTTCTTGGCGCTCCGCTTCCGCAAGGCGCGTAAACTTTGCAAAACATCTGTCCAGCGCGTTTATCGATTCGCCGTAGACTTGCTTGAACTCGGCAAGGTTTTCGGGGCGGCTGTTTTCCTCCATATCGTAATTGTTCATCGTCATCAGTTTCAAAAGAAGTTTGCGGCGGTCGAGAATGCTCGCAAGGGACGAGGCAAACTCCTCAACGGACAGCGCGGCGTTGTTTTCGACGAGCGCGTTTATATCCTTTATCCACTTTTCGTATTCCCTTTTGAGCAGGGCGAGGAAAATTTCCTCTTTCGTATGAAAATAGTTGTATACTGACGTGCGAGTAAAGGAAGTGACTGCGCCTATGTCCTTGACGGTGATTTCCTTGAAACTCATCGTTTCGTAAAGTTTTTCACAGGCGTTTACGATTTCTTCCTTCCTCGCGTTTGTCAATTCTTTGGAACTTTTGGGCATTGGATTCTCCTTGTCGCGCGGTATTCTGACGCCGTGTCAACAACAAAATAGCACTATTCTGACACCGTGTCAACTATTTTGACAAAATTATTTGCGGCTTAATTGCATACGTTTTCGAACGTATCCGAGAGTTTACATTGTAATAAATGCGCAGATGGCGAAAATATCCGAGGGCACGCCTGCGGAGGCTCTATCGGGAAACGGCGCAAAACAAACTAAAATTCAACGTTTCGTACGAAATCGCAGTGAATTTAACAAAAAAAACGCAGAACAAATTGTTCTACGCCTTTTGCGGATAAAACGCTCCGTCCGTTGAGGAGAGTTGTGCAAAGCAATCGACCGTGCCGCCGCGGAAATTGTCGGTGATGCGACCGCACAGTATACAAATGACAAGCGGCTTGACTTGCCTGTCAAACCGCTCACTTAAACGTTTTTATTGGAAATGAGGAATGATACGAGTAGTTTTGCCGAGTGAAGCGGGAACTATCTGTTCAGCCACTTCATAAATTCTTCGAATTGGGCTTTGAGTTGCGCTTCCGTGCCGTTGTTTGTGACGTAGTAGTCTGCTTTGGCTATCGGACCGCCCTTTTCGGAATGTTCGATTTCCGCTATGTCGCGGCTGTCTACCATTTCGGGACTGAGCGGACGAACGCTGCGGTTTGCGAGACGCTGTTTGCGTATTTCGCTGTTAGTCACCACCGCGAGAATTATCAAATTGTCTCCCAACAAATTTTTCAGTATAACGTATTCGCTCCAACTGTACAGTCCGTCCAGCACCACATTGCCTTTTTGCAGTTTGTCCATTATCTCGTCTTTGAGGACGACGGCAAACGCGCCCATACCGAGATCGCGGCGGAGTTGCTCGCGCACTTTACGCTCGTTAGCTTCGTTGACGGGTATATTGTTTTTTTGCAACTGCGAAACCGCCACGCCTCCGAAATAGACGCTGTTCCAACCCATATCAGTAAAATACTTGCACAGCACGCTTTTGCCCGAACCGCACATACCGACAACGGCAACCGCTTTGTTCATAGTTCCTCCTCGTAGTACACAACTAAATAGTTTACACTAAAACACGCTTTTAGGCAAGACTAAAAGACAAAAAGTAACAAAAAAATTATTTCGCTTTTGAGGCGGACGACTTCGCAAATTTTCCCTTGCAGCCGTAATTTTTCGCAAGATCCGACGGGTACGCGCCGCGGTCGCTGCGTTTGCGTGAAAGACTGCCGAAAAAGTTTGCGTGCCGTTTCGCCGAGTGCGTACGTCACAAGCGGAAATGCGACTATTGCTCGGCGGGTGCGCGTTTACTGCTTGGGGCAAGCGTAAACTTCACCGTGAAGCAGGTTTCGCCGCGCTCGCCGACAACGTAAGCGGAGTTACCGTCGCGCTTGCCGTAAATATGCACGACGTCGCCGAGAATAAGTTCCTTTTGATACACTATTTCCATTTCCGATACGATCTCGTCCGTACTTAGCGCGTCCAGCGCGTAGTTTACGTAATTGGTGTTGTTGGCGTGTCCGTTTACGTCAAGGTCGCTGCGCCGAATGGTCCTGTCGTAACAAAATTCGTACATTTCGTCGCGGCGCACCCTTTCAAATTGCGGCAAAACGTCGCAGTGGGCGTCGTCGTAGTCGCAATTGCAAAGCGCTTCAAGCCTGTCCGGGGAGACTATCCTGCGCGTGTCGCGGTCGATGACCAACCAAACGGACGTTGCGCAAAAGAGTTGTTCGCCCGCTTCATTTACCGCAACGAAACAGCGTTCCGCAAAGAAACGCGTCGGTTTCAAGGGCCAAGTATACAGCGTAAAACGTTTTACGTCTTTACCTATGGGCGTGTCGAAACGTATCTTCAACTTGGACAGCACCCAAAGACACCCCGTTGCGTCCAGATTGTCCCACCCGAAACCGAGATTTGCGGCGTGCGCACCCGCGGCGTCCTGCAAAAACTCCATCACGCGATGAAGTTTCAAAACGCCGCTTACGTCGAAATTACTTTCGTACAGCAAACAGTCTGTCGTCAAAAACGTTTTTGCGGGCAACATAATTTACTCCTCCGTATCCGATGAAACTTTGTCCGTCGGCAAACATATATATCATTATACCACACGCGATTTGTTGTTGACAACCGCTTTGCAATGTGTTATCATAGCCTCGAAAATAACCGTGAGGGAGTAATCGACGCCTACGCGCAACAACTGCCAACAACCGACGACAAGTCTGGCATTGTTTGAAACGATGAGACTCACGCAGCCGAAAACGGTTGCGTGAGTTTTTTTCAAAATCAGGAGAAGAATATGGAATTTTACAAACAAACCGTCGAGCAAACGCTTGAAAACGTCCGTTCCGCACAAACAGGTCTGACGGAAGAAGAGGCGGCGACGCGTTTGCAGACCAACGGCAAAAACAAACTTGCAGAGGGCAAAAAGCAAAACGTCGTCGTTAAGTTTCTGAAACAACTTGCCGACCCGATGATAATCATTTTGCTTGTGGCTGCCGTAGTAAGCCTTGCGCTTACCCTCGTAAACAACGCAAACCCCGCCAACGAAAAGGAATCTTTCGCCGACGTGATAATTATCGCGGTAGTTGTCCTGCTAAACGCTACGCTCGGCGTGATACAGGAAAGCAAAGCGGAACAAGCGATAAAAGCGTTGCAATCTATGACGGAATCCAAGTGCAAAGTGCTTCGCGGCGGAAAAATGCTCTTTGTGGACAGTTGCGACATAGTTGTGGGCGACGTCGTTTTGCTGGAAGCGGGAGACAGCGTACCCGCCGACTGCCGTATTCTCGAAGCGGCAAGTTGCAAAGCGGAAGAGTCGGCTCTTACGGGAGAAAGCGTGCCCGTAGACAAAATATCCGACGTGATTTGCAAAGACGCGCCCCTCGGCGACCGTAAAAATATGCTTTTTATGGGCAGTTCTATCGCCTACGGCAGAGCAAAAGCCGTAGTCGTGGCTGCCGCTATGAAAACGGAAATGGGCAAGATCGCAAACGTTCTCGCCACCACCAAGGAAGAAAGGACTCCTTTGCAAATCAAGATGGCGCAACTGTCCAAAGTGCTCACCTACGTAGTGATAGGCATTTCCGTGTTCATCTTCCTGTTTAAGTTGCTGATGAGTTACGTCAGCGGCAACGGCTTCGACGTGGACATATTGATGGATTCGCTACTTGTCGCGATAGGACTTGCGGTGGCGGCTATCCCCGAGGGACTTGCGACGGTCGTCACCATCGTGCTGTCTATCGGCGTGACGAATATGAGCAAAAAACACGCCGTAATACGCAAAATGACGGCTGTGGAAACGCTCGGCTGCGCGGAGATAATATGCTCGGACAAGACGGGTACTCTTACGCAGAACAAAATGACCGTAACCGAAACGTACGGCAGCGACGAAAAATTGCTCGCAACGGCAATGGCGCTGTGCTGTGACGCACAGGTAAGCGACCAACGCGCCGTGGGCGAGCCGACGGAATGCGCGCTTGTGGACTTTGCTTTGTCGATGGGACTCAACAAGACGGACTTGCAAAACGCAACTCCGCGCGTGGCGGAAGCGCCTTTCGACAGTTTGCGCAAGATGATGAGTACGCTTCACAAAACGGAACAAGGCGTTGTGCAATACACAAAGGGCGCGCCCGACGAAATACTCGCGCGTTGCACCGCCGCTTTCGTTGACGGCAAAGAAACGGCGATGACCGAACAACTGAAAGCGGAAATACTCGCCCGCAACAAACAAATGGCGGACAAGGCTCTGCGCGTGCTTGCCGTGGCGTACAAACGTTACGACGCGCTTCCCGACGACGTTTCGGCGCAAAAAATCGAAATGGGGTTGGTTTTCGTGGGAATGTGCGGAATGATAGACCCCGTGCGCACCGAAGTTTCCGACGCGATAGTCCGTTGCAAGCAGGCGGGAATACGCCCGATAATGATAACGGGCGACCACATCGACACCGCCGTAGCGATAGCGCTGCAATTGGGTATAATCTCCGACGCAAGTCAGGCGATACTCGGCTCTGCTCTCGACAAAATGAGCGATGAGGAATTTGAAAGCCGCATAGCGCAGTACTCGGTGTACGCGCGCGTGCAACCCGAACACAAAGTACGCATTGTCAACGCTTGGAAAAAGTTGGGTAAAGTGTGCGCGATGACGGGGGACGGCGTAAACGACGCGCCTTCGATAAAAAGCGCCGACATCGGCGTCGGTATGGGCATAACGGGAACGGACGTCACAAAAAATACCGCCGATATGATTCTGACGGACGACAACTTCGCGACGATAGTGACAGCCGTAGGCGAAGGGCGACGTATTTACGACAACATTCGCAAAGCGATACAGTTTTTGCTGTCCAGCAACCTTGCCGAAGTGCTTGCCGTGTTTGTGTCCACGCTGTGCGGTTTTACGCTGTTGCGCCCCGCTCACCTACTGTGGATAAACCTCATCACCGACACGCTGCCTGCCGTTGCGCTTGGTACGGAAAAAGCCGAAGCAAACGTAATGAATCGTCCGCCGCGGCTCAAAAAGGAGGGAATATTCGCAGGCGGATTGGGTGTAAACGTAATTGTACACGGGCTGTACGTCGCGGGAATAACTCTTGCCGCCTACTTTGTCGGAGCGCACCTCGAAGGCGCAGATTGGCACTCCACCGAACAGGGAATGACAATGGCGTTCCTCGCGATGAGTATGACGGAAATTTTCCACGCATACAACGCTCGCAGTATGACGGGAAGTATCTTCCGTATAAAACATCAGAATTGGCTGCTGTGGGGAGCAATGCTGTTGAGCCTTGCGCTCACCACCGCCGTAATATACATTCCCGGGCTGAACACCGCGTTCGGTTTTGTGGATATTTCCGCAGTGGAATATTTCACCGCGCTCGCGCTTGCCCTTTCCATCATTCCCCTTGTGGAAATTCAAAAACTAATTGTAAACGCCGTGCGCGGAAAATTCCGCACAAAAAAATAACGCCGCAAAACTTGCGCAGGCATACTCAAAAAACGGAAAAGCGTCCCTTTGAATCGGGACGCTTTCTTTATTCTGTCAAAATACGCACTATTTCTTCGGCGACAAGCAGCCCCGCCGCAGAGGGGACGAACGACACGCTGCCCGGCGTTTGCCGTCTCGAAACGCTCTCCGAACGCGGTTTTATCGGCGGTTCGTCGGAAAATACTACTCTGACGCCGCGCGTGATACCGAGTTCGCGCAATTCCCTGCGCATAACCCTTGCAAGGGGGCACACCTGCGTTTCGGAAATGTCCGCCGCGCGAAACAGTTCGGCGTGCAATTTGTTGCCCGCGCCCATACAACTTACTACGGGAGTGCTGCGCTGTGTACACAAACGAATCAAAAGCAACTTGTCCGTCACCGAGTCTATCGCGTCCGCAACGCAGTCGAAAGAGGCAAAGTCGAATTGCTCAGCCGTAGTTTCGTTGAAACGTGTTGCGCGCGCGTCCACAATGCAATTGGGATTGATGTCCGCTATGCGCTCCGCCGCAACCTCCGTCTTGTACCGCCCGATGGTGGAATGCAACGCGTAAAGCTGTCGGTTGACGTTGCTTTCCGCAACGACGTCGCCGTCCGTTATCGTCAGTTTGCCCACCCCTGCGCGCGCCAACGCCTCGACGACGTAACTGCCTACGCCGCCCAAGCCGAACACCGCGACGTGCGCGGAATAGAGTTTGTTCATTTTTTCTTCGCCGAGAAGCATTTCGCTTCGGCAAAACGATTTGTTCATAACTGCCTTTACATTGTTTTCGCCGCCGAGACCGACCGCCCGTTGCGACGAGTCGATTGCCCTGTCCGACGAAACGCTATTTGATTATTGCTAAAATACGCCATATGTTTTTTCTCGCGCCGAGGGCGAAACAATTTTCGGTCTCTACTCTTGTCGCATTTTCCTTGTCGCATTCTATGCAAGCATAATGCGACGCGTCAAAAGCGCCAAGGTCTCAACCGAATCCG
>CANQYT010000001.1 GCA_947628135.1 uncultured Clostridia bacterium | reverse complement strand
ATTTTTGTTTTCGGAGAAGAGCACCTTCTCCTTGTCCTTGATGTTGAGCGCCTTGCCGAAAAGCAGCCGCGCGCACTGAGCGTCGTATACGTTGGTCTTGAAACGCATTGAGAAAAACGCTTTTTTGAGCAGAAGCACCTCTTCCGAGGGGCGCACCGTACCTACGTTGTAGACGGCGCAAGCCTTGCGGCAGAGAGATTCGTACTCAGACCCATCTACGCAGGCGCGCAGGCGGGAAAGACTTTCGCGGCGAAGTTCGTCGGTGTCGGCATAACCCATAAGCATAAGCGTGCCGATGAAGTCCGCCCATTCCGACGTGCGCCCGAGCAGGCGCAAACCTTCGGAAAAATTGCGCTCCGCTATCATTCCCTCGCACAGTATTACACCCAATATGCGCATTGCCGTGACGTTGCCAACGTTGGCTCTTGCGCGCAGGGTGTTGTACACCATCGACGGCGTGGCGTTGCAATTGCAAAGCAAGTCGTTGCTTTCGGCAACGGAAAGAGCGTTGCTTTTCAGCGCGACAGCCTGACATACTTCGTCGGAAAAGATATTTTTGCCGTACATCTCATTGTACTGACGTATGCGGGAAAACCGCATCGCCTCGTTGAGTGTTACGACTTCTTTGACGGTTTCGTTTTGCGTGAGCGCGTAGATAGCCTGAGTCTGCTCGCGGTCGGACAGCAATTTGCCCGATACCGTTTCCAACAGACGGCGGTCGTCTACGCATCTGCCCAACACTGCGCGAAACAAAAAGTACTGTTCCAAAACAGTTTCGGTGATTATGTCCATTTTCTCAGTTGCCCTCCTTGGCTTTATTTTTGCAGGGGATCACTACGTCTATCAGACCGTAACGCAACGCCTCTTCGGCGGTCATTATCTTGTCGCGGTCGGTGTCCGTCTGTATCGTGCGCATAGGTTTGCCGGTGTTTTCCGACAGTATCTTGTTGAGACGTCTGCGCGTGCGCTCGATGTGGTTTGCGGCGATGATTATGTCGCTGGCTTGTCCGCTTGCGCCGCCCAACGGCTGGTGAATGAGTATTTCGCAGTTTTCGGTGGCTTTGCGTAATCCGCGAGTGCCCGCCGACAACAAAAAAGCCGCCATACTGGCAGCTATCCCAATACCCACGGTTACGATGCGCGCTTTGATGAAATTCATCGTGTCGTATATCGCCAAGCCTGCGCTGACGCTACCGCCCGGCGAATTTATCTGCAAGGTTATTTCCTCTGCGCCGTTGTCGTCCAGATATTGTAGCTGCGAAATGACCATCTCCGCCATCGCGTCGTCTATTACCCCGAAGATGTTGACGGTGTTGCGTTTCAGCGAATAGTCGAAACTGAATTCTTCTTTTTTCTTGATCATTTTGGTTTACCTCCGTATGTTGCTTTCAGCCGTTTGCGGTTTGATTTTTGTTGCTCCGTCAGTTAAATTTTCGTTGGCGGGTCGGGCGTTTAACCTCTTTTTCGCCAATCGAATACATTATAGCACTGTTATAATAACGTGTCAACATTTTTTGAGTAATTTTTTCAAAAAATTTTAAGAAATTTTTACCAAAAACACCGATAGACGGACGAGTATCGGTCGCGGAAAAGTCGGTCGAAAAAGGGGAGGGGAAATGTTCGAAAAAGTTTTGGGCGAACGCGGGCGGCAAGCGGAAGATTTGCACGACTCGAAGCGGAGACTGACTGCAACAATGCGCGAAAACATAGGAATTTGCGCACCACTCCGACGGCTGTTGCGGAAATGATCTGAAAAGGCGGTTGATATTACTATATAATAAAAGATAATAAACATAAATAAATACGGGCAAGCGAAAGCCTTGAAGCAATACGAAGCGTTGCGGCGCGACTGCGGCATTCAAGCGCGCCCGTGCTTTTTCCGTTTGCACGCGATCTTGCCGCGACTGTCTGTTACGGGGAAAAGGAAACGACGTTTTCCCGCAAAATATTTGTTCAAGTAAATTCGCAAACTCGACACACTTCCGCCGAAATAAGTGGGCGGGCGGGCAAAACGCAACGCGCGAACGCTCTTTTTGAATGAACAAGCAAAAACTTGTGCAAAAATAATTGACAAACCGCGTTGCAGGTGTTAGGATATAAAGGCAATTGAATATTCCTCGTTAGCTCAGCGGCAGAGCATCCGGCTGTTAACCGGAGGGTCGTTGGTTCAAACCCAACACGGGGAGCCAAACCGCACGGCTGCACCGAGCGGTCGCAACAAAAGGAGTACGCACAAGGCGCACCCCTTTTTTGTTGCTCCTTTTTTGTTTGCCGTGCGGTCGCTCCTCCGCGTTGGGAGATGAACAAGTAGCGCTCCGCTTCGTTCCACTTCGCTTCGCTTACTCGGCTTCGCCGAGACAAACCCAACACGGGAATGGAAAAGGTTGCCTGATTTGATAAATATTGTTTTATCGTTTTGAAATCACCAATACGCCGCAAGAAAATCTCATACACCGGAGAAGTAATTGCACCGCTGCACCGAGCGGTCGCAACAAAAGGAGTACGCACAAGGCGCACCCCTTTTTTGTTGCTCCTTTTTGTTTGCCGCGCGGTCGCTCCTCCGCGTTGGGAGATGAACAAGTAGCGCTCCGCTTCGTTCCACTTCGCTTCGCTTACTCGGCTTCGCCGAGACAAACCCAACACGGGGAATAGGAAAGGTTGCCCTTTCATTAAAATTGTGTTTTCAATGATTTATTTTTTTATGAACGTTTTAATTTATTACCATACAGATAACCCTTAGTTGAAAAAATTAACTGCTTGACATATTTATAAAGATATTGTATAAAACAATGTAAATTACATCTAAGATTATGCAAATAAACCTCACACATCGGAGAAGTAATTGCACCGCCGCACCGAGCGGTCGCAACAAAAGGAGTACGCACAAGGCGCACCCCTTTTTGTTTGCTGTGCGTAACTGTTCGTTTCGTATTTACATTTCAATACGACCGACAGAAACTTGCAAAACACATTTTCGTTTTTTTTTAATGACTCTTTCTATATTTATGATAGTTTTAGAGGAACTTCCGTGTTTTAGTAAATGTTTTTCTCTTTCATAAATTTTGCCACGACGTTTCTCATTGACGAAATAAAGAGTGCTTTTCAGCATTTTTAATTATCTTGGAATAAATTTTTGCCTAAAAAAGCGGTAAATCCTGCCAATTATTCACTTTCTTGTTGCCATTTTCATCAAAACAATCGCAATTCATATTAAAATAAAAACACGGGTCGGGTTTTCTTTTTTCGCCGTTCTTTTTATATCCTTTATTATAATCCTCTTGACGTTTTTGCAACTTCGGGAAGAGTTCTTCGGCACTTATTATGTAACAATCAAAATTCGACAAATCAACAAAAACATACCAAACGTTCAGTTTGATTTGGTTCTGATTTACCTTTCCAGACATTTTCCACTCCGGCGATTTATTAGCCGTAGTTTTTTCTTTGACTTGAATCAAACAGGTTTTGCCATTGTTCGGATTGACGGCTAAAATATCTATATCTTTTGTATTTTTTCCCGTTATCGTTGCAATCATTCCCTGCTTGGTTAGTTGAGCCGCGACATAAAATTCGCCTGAAATTCCATTACTTGCCATAATAAAATACCTCCCATTGTTTCAGCACTCTTCCCGACCGGTAGGCAATAATTGACAAAAAAGTCTCTTTCGGTCGAGTCAATGTACTTTAATGCCGATATATTTTTATTTTAGCATAACTTTAAGAAAAAACAAACAAAAATCTTGATGTATTCGCCTATAAGTCGTATATCGGGCTGTCAAGAATTATCAAAATTATATTTGTTTATTTTTTTGTTTTGAACGGGCAAGCCGTCATCAATGCACGGGAAACATTACTCAAAATTCAAAAAAACAAATGAGAAAACAATCTACATCGGCGGCGTATACTTAAATTCGAAGCGTCGCCTTACATATGGAAAGTCAACAAATTCAGAACGGGGCACTTTGGGGAAAAATAAGTGCTGAGACTTTGATGTCACTACTGTGAGTGAAAAAAAAGGACAGAGGGCGGAGGTAAGTAACAATGCGGGAAAAAGTGCAAAAAATTGTAAGAAATACTGCAAATCGGGTAAGTCGTTTGTAAAAGTTTATAATTTTTCGCAAGTTTCGGTTGATTTTATAAAAAAAATGTAATAAAATATTTAATACAATATATCGTCGGGAGATAAAAATGGATAACGTTGTGGCACGGCTTAACGAAGCGAAAAAAAGCAAAGGAATGACTTTGAAACAACTTGCCGAAACAAGCGGATTGAGTCAAGGGACTGTAAACAAAATTATGAGCGGAGAACTCAAAAAAATCAAAGCGGACAAGTTGGCACGTCTTGCAAACGCGCTGGGCGTGACCGCGGAACAACTGACTGAACAGCGTTCCGCCGCCGCTAGTTACCTCGGGTTGCTGAAAGTTGCCTGCATTTCGCCGCAAGTTAGAGTTGGGGATTGCGCGTTCAATACGCAGCAAATAGTAAAAAGCATTGCAAACGCAGCCGAAAACGGCGTCAAAATTGCGTTGTTGCCCGAACTGTGCATTACGGGATACAGTTGCGGAGACTTGTTTTTTCAACGCGCATTGCGCGACGCCGCTTTGACGGGGCTGCGCGACATTTGCGAAAGGACGAAAAACTTCAACACGGTGTGTATCGTCGGGTTGCCGCTGACGGGCGACGACGGCAGGCTGTACAACGTTGCCGCGGTACTGTTCGGCGGAGAAGTGTTGGGGATAGTCCCAAAGAAAAATCTGCCCAACTACAACGAATTTTCCGAAAAGAGGCACTTCTGCTCCTACGACGGGGACAACACCACCGTGCGCGTGTTCGGCAGCGACGTTCCGTTTGGGTGCAAACTGCTGTTTGCAAACGTTTTGCACTCCGAACTGCGCTTTGCCGTGGAAGTGTGCGAGGATCTGTGGGTGGCAAATTCCCCCTCTATCTCCCACGCGGCGGCGGGCGCAAACGCCGTATTCAACCTTTCGGCGAGCAACGAAACGGTGGTAAAAGCCGACTACCGCAAAAAAATGGTGGAAATTCAATCGGCGAAAAGCAACGTCGCATACGTTTACTGCTCCTGCGGACCGTCCGACTCCACAAGTTCGACGGTGTTTTCGGCGCACAACATCATCTGCGAAAACGGCGAATGTCTGGCGGAATCGCTGCCCTTTGACAATGGCTACGCCGAAGCGACGATAGACTTCGACTTTCTCGAAAACGAGCGCGCGCACCTCGACCGCACCGCCGCCCCGAAGGACTACGCCGTTGTGAACTTCCGTCAAGACGCGGGCAGCGACGCGCGGGTGTACTCGGCAAGTCCCTTTGTGCCGCAGGACAAGGAAACGAGAACAAACGTATGCAACCGCGCAATGACGATACTTGCCTACGGCTTGAAAAAACGTATAGAACATCTCGGCTACCCCAAACTCGTCATCGGCATATCTGGGGGAAGCGACAGCACGCTTGCTCTGCTTGTGTGCGCGGAAGCGTTGAAAGCCGCACACCGACCCGCAAGCGACATAATTACCGTAACTATGCCCTGTTTCGGCACAAGCGAAAGGACGTTAAACAACTCCGTCGCGCTGTGCAGGGCGTTGAAAACCGATTTGCGCCGAATTGACATATCCGCGGCGGTTACTCAGCACCTGAAAGACATCGGGCACGACTTCTCGCCCGACGTTACCTACGAAAACGCGCAAGCGCGCGAACGCACGCAGGTGCTGATGGACATTGCCAACGCCGAAAACGGCTTGGTGGTAGGCACGGGAGATATGAGCGAGGCGGCGCTTGGGTGGTCTACGTTCAACGGCGATCAGATGAGTATGTATGCCGTCATTGCGTCCGTACCCAAAACGTTGGTAAAGGCAATGCTTCGCAACTGCGAAAAATCTGCCGCGGGAGAGTTGAAAAAGGTACTCCACGACATAATCGACACGCCCGTCAGCCCCGAACTGCTGCCTACGGACTCCGAAGGAAAAATCGCGCAGATAACGGAAAACTCCATCGGTCCGTACGAGTTGCACGACTACTTTTTGTTCCTTACCGTGCGCAAGGGATTTGCCCCGCGCAAAGTGTACGAACTTGCAAAACTGTCCTTTGCGGGACGTTACGACAATCAGACGATACTCAAATGGCTGCGGCTGTTTTTGAAGAGATTCTTTACTCAGCAATTCAAGCGCAGTTGCACTCCCGACAGCGTGCGTCTCGGGTCGGTGGACCTGTCCAAATACAGCCTGCGTATGCCGAGCGACGCCTGCGCAAACGTGTGGCTCGACGAACTGAAAAACCTGTAAACGACTATGCGAATGAGATTGAAAAAACATCTTGACGAGCGTATCGAAAAAGTTGCGCCGACGTTGCTGTACCGCGAGGGTGACTTGTTTTACGCCCTGACAGCGGGCGAAAAAGAGGCATTGCGCATAGACCTATCCGAAACGTTCGGCAACGACCGCCCCACCGTGTTGGAAATAGGCTGCGGAAAGGGCGGCTGGGCGATAAAAATGGCGAAACTTCACCCCGAATTGAACTTCGTCGCGGTGGAAAAACTGAGCAACGTCATTGTCGTAGCGTGCGAACTTGCGCAAAAAGAAGGGCTGAACAACGTGAAATTTCTGAACGTGCGCGCGGAAAATCTCGGCTGGTATCTTCCGCCCCGTTCCTTTAAGCAAATTGCGCTCAATTTCAGTTGTCCTTTCCCCAAAAAAACCTACGCGAACAGACGGCTGACAAGCAAAAAGTTTCTCGAATTGTACAAAACGCTGCTTTTGAAAGACGGATTTGTTTCTCAAAAAACGGACAACCGCGCTTTCTTCGATTGGTCGGCGGAAAGTTTTACGTCCAACGGCTTCGAACTGTTCGACGTGTGTTGCGATCTGCCGCGGGAACAAAGCGTCGTTACGGAATACGAAGCGAAGTTCCGAGCGGATAACAAGCCTATCTACGCGCTGAAAGCACGAATTTCTCAACAATGATACGTGTGTAAAAAGCAATTTTCAAAAAAATTTACGAGGTGAATTACTATGATGGATACTATCATCGCGTGGGGCAGTTGCTTGCTGTTGGCTATGGTAATTGCGATACTGCCGCCTTTCAGACAAGTTGTACCCGGCATCAACAACGACGCTTTCCGCAAGATATACCCGAAGCAATGGTCGTTTCTGTTTCGCATACCCGCGGGAGAAGTGAAAAAAGAGGGCATTGCCCTGCCGCTGTTTGTCGAGCAGATTGTGTGGTACGTCGTTGCCGTCTGCACCGCCGTCGCCGCCGTGCTTCTGCTGATAAATTTTCCCGAAATACTGTGGCTTGCTCCCGTTGTATGCGTCGGCGTACTGATATTGGAGATCGTCGAAATGGCTATCTCCACCGCCGTACTGAAACATAAGCAAAAAAACAACGCTTTTTTCGATTAGTCGGTCAGACAAAACAATTTGCAGCGAAATATATCATTGTATAGTAACCAAAAGGACGCAGTCGGTAAATTCGACTGCGCGGGCAAAAATGCAATATGGGGTGGGAATTTCCACAACAAAAAGGGGTCGTACATACGCGACCCCTTTTTCTTTACGCAAAACGTTTGCGGTTACTCTTTGTCTGCCGCGGTGCAGTAGCGCAATATCTTTTCCACCGCTATGCCGCCCCGCTTGCCTTGGGGCAATTTGCCTTTGTGATTTTTGCTTTCCACCGAAACATCGGCGCTGTCCACGACGTAAGTGTTGGCGCGATCGTAGATGGCTATCTTGAAGTGTTTGCCGTTGACATAGTCGGCGAACACCACTTCCGAACCGTTGACTCCGAATTCGATACCCTTTGCGCCCTTGCAGTTGCGGGCGTGACGGGCAATTTCCGTGACGGAAAGACGTTTGAGGAAGCCTTTGTTGGTTGCCATAAGCACTTCGCCCTTGTCCTTGTCCACCTGTCCCGCAAATACCACGTATTCGTCATCGGCGAGATTGATACAGTGTACGCCGCCAGCCACTCTGCCTTGCAGCGGCACTTCGCTCACGTCGAAACGGGTGCAGCCGCCGCGATTGGTGACGTAGAATATTTCCGTATTGTTGCGGACGACTTCCACCTTGAACACTTCGTCGCCGTCTTTGCCCTTGTAGCCCTGAAATACAGCTTTAAGCAGTTGATACTCGCTCCACTCGCTGCGTTTTACCATTCCCTGACGGGTGTAGAACAGCAGTTCGCCGCTTACTTCGTCGCTGTTTTGCGCGAACACCGCGACGGGTATTTCGCCCATTTGCGCCTCGGGGAACACGTGACTGAGCATTACGCCCTGATCGCGGTAGCGTATCTCCGGCAGATCGCCCGCTTTTATTCGGTAGCAATTGCCCAAATTGCTGAAAAACATCACGTTGACGTCCGTTTTCGTTTCTATTGCGCGGGTGAGCAATTCCGACGATGTACTGCCTATCGCGTCCTTTTGGGAGAGGTTGAAGTTTTTGGATGGGATACGCTTTACCGTGTAGTCGGCGGCGATACCCACCACCACCGTCTCGACGGGCTTTTCGTCCGTTTCGCTGGTGATGACCGCGTCATCTTCGCTCTTGCATATCTCCGAAAGACGAGGGGCTTTGTAACTGCGTTTCAACGCCGTCATTTCCGACTTGATGAGTTCCATCTGCTCCTTGCGGCTGTTGATGATGACGTTGAGACGGGCGATAGTATGCTCCAACTCGTGCAGTTCGTTTTCCAACTTGTTTACTTCCAACTTGGTGAGGCGGGCAAGGCGCAGATCCAAAATAGCCTGTGCCTGTCGTTCGGACAGATCGAAACGCTCGCGCAGTTTGTTGCGCGCGTCCGTTGTGGAGGCGGCGTTTTTGATTATCCTTATCACCTCGTCGATGTTGGTGACGGCGATGACGAGACCTTGCAAAATGTGGGCGCGTTCCTTTGCCTCTTCCAACTCGAATTTACTGCGTTTCAATATCACGTCGCGCTGATACGCAACGTAGTAGGCGATGATGTCCAAAAGTCCCATCAGCTGCGGCTTGCCGTCGGCAATGGCTACCATATTGATACCGTAGGACATTTCCAACTGCGAATACTTGAAAAGATTTTTTATTACCTGATTTACGTCGCAATCTTTGCGCAGTTTGATGACGGCGCGCAGACCCTCCTTGTCGCTTTCGTCCACGATCTCCGCAATGCCCTGAAACATCTCTTTCTTTTCGTCCTTCAAGGCGGCGATCTTTATCAGCATATCCGCTTTGTTGATGCCGTAGGGTATCTCGGTGATGACGATGTTGCGACGGTCGCCCGGCGCTACTTCCACGTGCATTTTGGCGCGGATAGTCACTTTGCCCTTGCCCGTTTCATACGCCTGCGCAAGTCCCTCGCCGCAAATTACGTGTCCGCCCGTGGGGAAATCCGGACCTTTTATTATCTTCATCATAGCGGAAAGGCTTATGCGGGGGTTGTCTATATACGCGATAGTGCCGTCTATCACTTCGGCGAAATTGTGCGGGGGTATGTTTGTGGCAAGTCCCACCGCTATGCCCGTTGCGCCGTTTACAAGCAAATTGGGAAAACGCCCCGGGAGCATATCCGGCTCTTTTGTGGTGTCGTCGAAGTTGCGCGACCAACGCACGGTGTCCTTTTCGATGTCGCGAAGAAGTTCCAACGCGCAGGGAGAAAGTTTCGCTTCGGTGTAGCGCATTGCGGCGGCGCTGTCGCCGTCGATGTTGCCGAAGTTGCCCTGCCCGATGATGAGCGGCACGTTCATCGCGAACGGCTGCGCCATACGCACCATCGCGTCGTAAATAGAACTGTCGCCGTGGGGGTGGTAACGTCCCATACAGTCGCCGACGATACGCGCCGATTTGCGCGTGGGCTTGTCGGGAGTGTTGCCCTGCTCGTACATAGAATACAGTATGCGGCGCTGAACGGGCTTCAAGCCGTCCTCTACGCGCGGAAGCGCGCGGTCGAGAATGACGTGTTCGGCGTAGGGCATCATAGATTCGTGCATAACCACTTCCATAGGCTTGGTGAGTAGGTTGCTGCCGTCCTCCATTTTTACTATGTCGCTGTGTTCCAAATCGAATATATCTACTTGCTGACTCATTTGCTTACCTCGCTACACCAACTTGTTGAACAACGCGTCGTTGTCCTTGTTGAAATCGGCGTTTTCCGTTATGTACGCTTTGCGCGCGTCTATCTGATCGCCCATAAGCGTGGTTACCATACGTTCCGCCTCGGAAATGTTTTCGATGGTCACGCGCATAAGCGTGCGCGTTTCGGGGTTCATTGTGGTTTCCCACAGTTGCTCGGCGTTCATTTCGCCCAAACCTTTGTAACGTTGCAGATCGTAGCCCCGTCCGAACTCGCCGACTATCTCCTGCAACTCGTAGTCGTCGTAGGCGTAGCGCACTTTGTCTTTCTTGGAGATCTTGTACAGCGGAGGCATACCGATATACACGTGCCCGTCGGTGATGAGTTCGCGCATATAACGGAAAAAGAATGTGAGCAATATCGCCCTGATGTGCGCGCCGTCCTGATCCGCGTCGGAAAGAATGATTATCTTGTTGTATTTGAGGTCGTCGATGTTGAAGTCTTCTTCGCCTATGCCCGTGTCCAACGCGTTGATGAGCGAACGTATCTCCTCGTTGGCAAGCACCTGGTCGATACGCTTGCGCTCGGCGTTGAGCGGCTTGCCGCGCAACGGAAGTATCGCCTGAAAACGACGGTTGCGCGCCTGCTTTGCCGAACCTCCCGCGCTGTCGCCCTCCACTATGAACAGTTCGTTCTTGGAGGCGTCCCTGCCCGTGCAGCTGGCAAGTTTGCCCACCAACGTGGAATTGAAAATACTGTTCTTTTGGCGGGTGACTTCCTTTGCCTTGCGCGCCGCTTCTCTTACTTTTGCGGAGGCGATGGACTTTTTGATTATCGTTTCGGCGTCGCCGCTGTTTTTGGAAAGCAGTTCGGTGAAAGCCTCCGTAGCCAACGCCTCGCAGGCGATACGCGCCTCGACGTTGCCCAATTTTGTTTTGGTTTGCCCCTCGAACTGTACGTTTGCCATCTTGACGGACATAACGAGCGTGATCCCCTCGCGGAAGTCCTCGCCCAAAAGATTGTCCTCCTTGGCTTTGAGGAAGCCTTTGCCGCGCGCGTAATCGTTGAAAACTTTTGTCATTGCCGTTTTCAACCCCGTTTCGTGCATTCCGCCCTCGCCTGTGGGTATGTTGTTTACGTAACTGATGAGATTTTCCGTGTAGTTGGTCGTGTACTGAAAAGCAAATTCCAACTGCAAAGTTTCGTTTTTGCCGCTCCAATACAGCGGATTGAGGTGCAAAGGCGCTTTGTTTTCGTTGAGATACAACACAAAGTCGCGCAAGCCGCCGTCGTAGCAGAAAGTTTCGCTCTTGACGTTGCCGTCGTCGTCCTCGCCCCGTTCGTCCGTAAGCACAAAGGTGATGCCCTTGTTGAGGAAGGCAAGTTCCTTGATACGCTTGTGTATCACTTCGTAGTCCATCTGGATATTTTTGAATACGCGCGCGTCCGCAAGGAAAGTTATCGTGCTGCCGTGTTCCTTGGTTTGCCCCACCTTTGTGAGATGGTCCTTCGGCACGCCGCTGAGTACTTTGCCGTTGGCGTCTACCGGGCTGTGGAAATGCTGAACGTATTCGTAACCGTCCTTCTTTACGTCCACCGTGAGCCACGAGGAAAGCGCGTTGGTTACGCTTGCGCCCACGCCGTGCAATCCGCCGGAAAAGGCGTAGTTCTCGTTGTTGAATTTGCCGCCCGCGTGCAACTGCGTAAATACCACTTCCACGCCGGAAATTTTCAGTTGCGGGTGTTCGTCTACGGGTATGCCCCTGCCGTTGTCGCAGACGGTCACGCTGCCGTCCTTGTGCAAAGTTACCTCCACCCTGTCGGCAAAGCCGTTGCTTGCTTCGTCCACGGCGTTGTCCACTATTTCCCACAAAAGGTGATGTAAGCCCGTGCGCCCCGTCGTGCCGATGTACATACCCGGCCGCATGCGAACGGCGTCCAGACCCTCCAACACCTGAATGTCTTTTGCTTCATACGTTTTGCTCATTTGTCATCCTCCGAAACGAGTGCTTGTCGTTGGTCGGCGTTTACAACCGCGTTCTGCCGAAAGAACGGCGACGTACCGCCGCAGTCCGACGGCAGCCGCACAGTGCATAAGGGCTGTGCCGAATTTATTTTATTATACCATAAAATCGAGCGCATTGCAAGGAATATTTTTATATTTATTCATAAATTATCGGTAAATTTTGTTGTGAAAATTGTTTATACAGAATTATTTGTATTTTTATGCAAATATACGCATATTTATGAATACCGTTTGCATATTTATGCAAATTTTGTCGAATTTCGGCACGCAGCATAAAGGCAGGCTTGCTTGGGAGGGGAAAAGTAAAGGCGAACAGCCTCCGAATAACAAGGAGCAGCCGCAATTGCAATGCGCTACGCGAAAAGAAAAGAACAACGGAAAAACAAAGTGGTAAATAAGTTATATGTCTATGTGAGTGCGGATTGAGAGAAAGTGAATCGCACCGCTTTCAGAAAATTGTTTCGTGAGAGAACGACAGAAACGGGGCTGATATCTGAAAAAGGCGGTTGCAAAACTACGGCAAAGCGGAAAGGGACAGAAAGCAACAGGCAACAGAAAAACGAGAAAGAGTAAAAGTATCTAACAGATGATTCCGCCACCGCTACACGCAGATATACACGCGAAAAGTAACGGGCGGTAAAAACTCAGAAATGAAATAACTGCGTGCAAATTGAATTGCCCAATCGCCGCAATTGCAAAGCGCTACGCGAAAAGTACAGAACAACGGAAGAACAAAGTGGTAAATAAATTATATGTCTATGTAAGTGCGGTTGAAAGAAAGTAAATTGCACCGCTATCAATAAATTGTTTCGGGTGAGAACGACCGAAACGTGGCTGACGTGTGACACAAGGAAAGTTGCAGAACGACGGAAAAACGGAAAAAGACAAGAAAGAAACGGGCAATAGGGAAACGAGAAAAGAATAAAAAAGGTTACAAGTAAACAGACAATTCCACTATCGCAGTAAGCAGATATCCCCACAAAAAGTAACGGGTAATAAAAAAACGAGGGGTGCAAAATAACGCTTGAAAGTAAACGGACGATTTCGCTATCGGTGTAAACAGGTATGCTATACGTGAAAAAGCGGACGATAAAGGAAGGGAGAAATAAAGCGACTATTTACAAATCAAATCGCACAACCGCCGCAATTGCAAACAGTGTCGCAGGGTAGAAAATAACTTCCAAATCAAAATACGCCGCTGTTGCAAACGGTGACGCTGAGCAAGTCACATTGCGGACAAACAAAAACGTCCGAGCGCGCTGGCACTGCGGCTGGTAAGCAAGCGATCGGACGGTGAAATTTACGCAACGCGGCGCACTATCCTTTTTGCGGCGGGCGGCGTTTTTTGTCGGGGGAAGCGGCGTCGTCGGCTGATGGTTGGCGTTCGGGCAGATGTTTGTCCAGCCAATCGGCGACGTCGGAATACACCTCATCTTTGTTGACTTCGTTGAGTATCTCGTGGCGCGCGCCCTCGTACAAACGGGTGGTAACGTCCTTTACGCCCGCTTTGTCGGAATAGAATCGGGCAAGTTTTTTTACGCCTTTGCCGTAGTTGCCGACAGGGTCGTCCGAACCGGCTATCAGCAGGAACGGCGCGTCGGTATCCAGATCGCCGTAACTTTCCTTTGCGTACAAACGGGAAATTCCCGACATAAAACTGCGATAGAAATTTGCGGAACAGGTGAAATTGCACATTTCGTCGGCGTTGTACTTGGCGACTTCCGCTTCGTCGCGGTTGAGCCAGGAATTAGGACCGTCGAACTTCTTTTCGTAACTTTTGAAAGACAGGTTGACGATGAGTTCCGCGGGATAACGTCCGCCCTTGTGACGGCACATATACCGCGCCACAATGCCGCAAAGCGTGAAACTTGCGCCTTTGATGTAGTTTGACCCGCAAAGAATGTATCCGTTTACTTCGGGGCGCTGCTCCGCGACGGCTTGCGTTACGAAACTGCCGTAACTGTGCCCCATCATATACAGCGGCAAGCCGTACTTTTCGCGGCAGTAATCTAAAATAGCCAACTGATCGCGCACGTTGTTGGAGAACATATCCCCCTCTTCGTACCCCAAACTGTCCTTTGCGGCGCTGAGTCCGTGTCCGCGGTGGTCGTTCATCACCACTATATAGCCGCGCTTGTTGAGATACTCGGCAAAATCGTTGTAACGCGCAGAATGTTCCGCCATACCGTGGGCTATCTTGACGACCGCTTTGGGCTTTGCAACGTCGTCCCATACGTAAAGTTGAATTTCCTTGCCGTCGTGCGAGGTAAAACGAGAAAGTTTCATAGTACACCGTCCCTACCGTTGATTATCAACTAAATTTTACGCCAAATAACGCCGATTGTCAATAACAAGCGGAAAATCGCCGCCGCAACGCAAACAAAAGCCGTCGGCAATATATTTCGCCCAACGGCATACACTATCACTATGAAAATAGTATTTACGGGCGGCGGCACTGCGGGACACGTAACTCCCAACCTTGCGCTGATAAATTGTTTGCGGCAAGAAGAAATCTACTACATCGGAACAAACGGAATGGAAAAAGAGATACTCTTTCCGCTTGTTGAAAAGGGCGAAATCAAAGAGTACTGCGAGATAAGCGCGCACAAGTTGAAAAGAAAACTGTCCTTGGACAACTTTCTGCTGCCGTTTCGTCTGGCAAAGAGCGTTCGCGAAGCGGAAACTCACCTGCGGCGTATCCGTCCCGACGTGATTTTCAGCAAGGGAGGATACGTAGGGTTGCCCGTGACGATCGCGGGAAAACGGCTGGGCATACCCACCGTAATACACGAGAGCGATATGTCGGCGGGGCTTGCGAACAGACTTTCGGCGCGGTTTGCCGACGTGTATCTTTCCGCTTTCGACACCGTTAAGCGCGCGCGACCCGTAGGGGCGGTGATACGCGACCCGTTGCACGGAAGCCGCGAAAAGGGACTTGCGACAATGGGTTTTGACGGGGGCAAACCCGTACTTCTTGTGACGGGAGGAAGCCTCGGGGCAAAAGCGCTCAACGACGCCGTAGCAAACTGCCCCGAACTTGCCAAACGTTTCGACATATTCGTCATCTGCGGAAAAAACAAAAAAATACCGTGTTCGTTTGTTCATCAAGCGGAATTTATCGGCAATATGAACGATTTGTTTGCCGCGACGGACGTTTGTCTCACCCGCGCGGGAGCAAACACGCTGGCGGAACTGACCGTAGCGGAAATTCCCTTTGCGTGCGTACCTCTTACCAAACAATCGCGCGGCGAACAGGCGCAAAACGCGGATTGGTTTGTCAAGCAGGGCTGCGGAATATCCCTTGACGAAGGGAATCTGCCCGACGGACTGGACCGCGCCGTAAATATGCTCTACGACAACAGAGTCGCATTTCGCGCAAAACAACGCGCGCAGAAAACGCTGTACGGAACAAAAAAGGTGGCGGAAATTATAAAAACTTGCGGCGAGAGCAACCCGAAATAAAAGAGGCGCAAACGCAGTCGCTGTTGCGGCGGTTGCGGCGCGCCTTTGTCCAAATAAAATTGCGCGGCGGGCGAAAGTTCCTGCCGCGTGTTTTTACTCGTCGCTGTTTGCGGCGGCTATTTCCTTGCAACGCTCTATCACCGCGCGGCGCAGACGTTGGGGCTTTTCCACGCGCACACCGCTGCCGAGAGACAGAATTTTGTTGATGAGCATTTCGTCGTAGGGCAATGTGGCTTGGGCTAAATGCCCCTCGCCCAACTTTACCACCGCGCCGACGCCCAACCACTCCTCGCACGCCGCCAAAGCGCTTCCGTCCACGCTCAACAGCACCTGAACCATTTCCTTGCCTTTGAGAACGTCGGTTTTTATCACGCTGCTGTCCACTCCGTCGTAGGGTCGTCCGCTGAACTTTTCCCCCACTTCCAGCCCGACGATACGCGACACCTTGAAATAGCGGAAATCGCGGCGCAAACGGCAGAAACTGTACACGTACCAAGCGCCGTCTTTCAAAATGAGACAGTAGGGCTCGATGACGCGAACGGTGTCCTCGCCCTCTTTGGAGTGGTACTCGATGTGACACAACTTCTTTTGCGCTATGCAATCGGACAGAACGTTTACCAACTCGCCCAAAGCGCTGTCTCCGCCGTCCACTATGAACTGCTCGCTTCGAAGAACGGTGGCGTTTTTGTGGGAACGGTTGAGCCCGGACAGTTTCAGCGCCGCTTGCTTTGTGACGTCGTCCTGCAAGGTGGAACTCTGCAAACTGAAAATGAGCCGCTCGTACTCCTCCTCGGTAAAATAGGTGGCTTTGAGTTTGTAATTTTCCACTATGCGCCAACCGCCGCCGCGCCCCAGACAACTTTCTATCGGGACGCCGCCTTCCGACAGCATTGCCATATATCGGTAGACGGAACGGGTGGAAATTTCGTACTTTTTCGCCAGATCCTCCGCCCGCACAAGATCGTCTGCGGCAAGCAAAGTGGACAGCATACCGACCAACACGGGAATTTGCATATTTTTACCTCCTGAGGAATACAAAATATCGTAACGCCTCGAAGCGGCTGCACTACGTCGGGACGTGTCGTTACAATAAATATAAAATACTGACAATATTTTGTCAAGTTTTTGGGAAAAATTGTTGAAATATTTTCATAAAACTGTCAAATAGTTGTCAATAATAATGTGATACAATTTTGTCGTAAACAACAAACGGAGGTAACGAAATGAAATACGACTGCTCGGACGAGTTCAATTTAAGCGACATCTTCGGAAAACTTACAAGCAAACGCGCGGCAACGAATTTCGTTGCGGCAAGCGAATTTTTCCCTTCGCTGCCTACGCTTGCGGAATTTCAGCGGGCGATGGATCGTGCGGCGGCTTGTTTCGGAGCGGACTGACAAAACAAAAGTCCGCCCCGCTTTGCCGAATTTTTCAGTTGATTTTTTTCGGCATTTTTTCCGCAGAGGTATACGGGCGATACGCCGCCGCAATCGGCGCACCTTGTCGCGCGGATACGCAATAAATTACTTTTTCTTGACGCCGCAAGCGCCGTTGAGGACGCCCGACTCGAAGGTGTAGGTGTAACTTTGCAATTCGCGATAGTCGGCGACAGCCTGGTCCACAAGCGCTTCGCCGTAACGGGTGCGCGAATAGCGTCCCTCCCACAGCCCGAACGCGAGAGACCCCGGCGTTGAATTTATTTCGTTGACGTACAGTTTGCTTGTTGCGTTGTCGTAAAGATAGTCCACTCTTATCACCCCGCCGAAACCGAGTTTGATGTAAATTTCCGCCGTAAGACGGGATACTTCCTTTCGCACGTCCTCCGACACGTCGGAATGCGCGCTGTTTTGGGCGTTGTTTTCGATGTATTTGTCCCGAAAAGTGAGCAGTTCGTTTGCGGTTAGCGGGCGGTCTACGCTGCTTGTTTCCACTTTGCCGTCAACGCGCATTGCCGCGCAGTTGAGTTCCGTGAAATCCGTCAGCGCTTCTTCCATCAACACTTTCGGGCAGTACTTAAAAGCCGTTTGCAGGGCGGAAAGCAACTCCTCTTGGCTGTGGGCGACCCCCACGCCTATGCTCGAACCCAACAGCGCGGGCTTGACGATGAGGGGAAAGCGCATATCCTTTGCTTCGCGCAAAATATCCTCCTCGCCGAGCGCGGAAACGTCTTTGCCGCGCACCGTCGGAAAACCGTACTGCCGCAACACCGTCTTGGTGAGAATTTTGTCCATCGCCACCGCGGAGGACTCCACGTCGCTGCCCACGAGAGGTATCGAACTCATTCGGCAAAGCGCCGCAATACAGCCGTCCTCGCCGTTCAGTCCGTGACAGCAGTTCACCGCCGCGTCTACGTGCAATTTCGTAAGCCGACCGCGCTTCAACACGCCGATAGCGCTTTCGCCGTTGAGAAACACTACGGGCGCGGTGAGTTTTTCGCGGACGTGCCGCGCGGGCGTCCAATCGTTTCCCACAAGAAAAGCGCGGTTGTCCCTGTCGAAGTAGACGCTCAGCACCCTGCCGCGAAAGTAACCTTTGGCAAGACAGGCGGTGATGACGGAAATTTCGTGTTCGCAACTTTTGCCGCCGTAAATCACCGCTATCGTTTTTTCGGAGACGCTTTTTATTTTCATTTTTTTTTACCCCATTTAGCATTTTTTGCCTGCACAACACGTCACAGCGCGACGGAATCGGGCAGGTCGTTCTGAAAGAGCAGAATACCGCCGCGCGCAAAGGGCGCGGCAAGGCTTACCGCTTCGTTGAGGGAACGCGCTACAAGCATTCTGCAATCGGTGGACAATATCCCCTCGGCAAGATATTTTGCGTTTTTGCCCAACACCACCGCAACGTCGCACGCCCTGCCCAAAACTTCGCCGCATTCCGTATTCATTTCGCGGCGCAGTTTGCCGCACTCCACTATGCCCTGCGTGATGACGACCTTGGCACATTGGAAACGGGACAGCGTTGCGCAAGCCGCCTTGACCCCCGCAATACTGCCGTTGTAACTGTCGTCCAATATCCAAAAGCCGTCTCCCTTCATCGGTTGCAAGCGGTGAGGCGTTTGACTGACGTTGACCGCGCGTTGCAGCGTGACTCGAAGCGATTGCCCCAGCGCCGTTGCGGTTTGCAGACACATAGCCAACGCATCGCCGACATAGTCGGATATTTGCGGAAGCCGAACGACGTTCTCCTCCCCCTGCGCCGAGACGGACAGCGTTGTGCCGTCGAAATCGGTCGCGACGGTGCGTATCTCTATCCCCGCGTGGGAAAGCAATTTGGCGCATACGCCGCTTCGCGTGAAATCCGCCGCTACACCGTCGCTGTCGTTGAGTACGCAAAAACCCTCTTTGGGCAAATTCTCCGTCAGTTCGCGCTTGGTTGCGATGACGTTTTGCAGAGATTTGAATGTGGAAAGATGTTGGGCGCACACGCCCGTCACTATGCCGCAAAAGGGCGAATACAGTTTGCACAACTTCGCAATGTCCCCGCGCTTACGCGCTCCGAACTCCAACACGACGTACTTTACCCCGACGAAATCGGTGCGGTTGACGTAGGCGGCGATACCCAAAGGCGTGTTGCAACTGCCCTGCGGAGAAACGCTGTTTTCCAGCAGAGCGCAAAGCATATCCTTGACGGTGGTTTTGCCGTAACTGCCCGTGACGGCTATCACGGTGACGTGTGCCGCGGAAAGTTTTCGGCGCGCCTTGCTTGTGTAGTAGGCGTTTACGGCGCACTCCGTCGGCAAACACACCGCCCAACAAACGAGGGTGATCGCAGGCAAAAGCCACGCCCAATAAGCGGAATTGACAAAGACGCACAGCGCGCAAAGAACTATCGTCTGAACGAACAGCAACCTGCCCATACGCTTGGTAAGTTTGAGAGGGGTTTTGCGGCGAATAAGACAGAACGCAAGCGCCGCCGCAAAGTACAGCCCCGCGTTTACGTACGCGCCGTAGGGAAGAAACACATCTGATAAGACCGCCGCCGTCTGCACGAAAACAAGCGCAAGAAAATAGGGGGACAGATACAGTTTGAAATAGCCCCTCTGCGGACGGTAACTTGCGGATTGCAGCGTGCGCAGACACTCCGACGACAGGGCAGTCAAAAATATTCCGCTCAACAACGCAACGAAAATACGCATAACTACTCCACGAAATTTTTTACCGCGTCGGCAAAGGCGCGCGGCATTGCGAAAAAGGCAAAATGTCCGCCCTCTATCTCCACAAGTTGACTGCCCTTTATCAGCCTGTTGAGCCGCTTTGCCTGTCGTAACGGGGTCGCTTCGTCGCGGCTGCCGTTTACTATAAGCACGGGACAGCGCACTTTCACCGCGAAACGGGAAAGCTCGTCGTTGACGACCTTGACGAAGGTGGTACGCATTCGTTCGGGACAAGCCGCCCAATCTGCGCTTGCATAGCGCGAGTCGGCTGTGCCGAAACGTTTTTTCAATTTGTGTACACGCACCCGCCACCACCGTTTGATGGAAAAGGGGCGCAAACCCGCAGGCGCGACAAACATCATACGCGAAACGTCCTCGGGATAGTTTGCGGCAAGCGCAAGCGCAACGCGGCAGCCGAAACTGTGTCCCACCAACGTGACGGAAGTAAGTCCGTTTTGCAACAAAAAGGCGTGCAGTTCCTTTGCGTAGTCCTCCGCGCTCCAACCCTCTGCGGGCGGCGGCTCGCTTTGCCCGAAGCCGTTGAGGTCCACGAGGAAGTTGGACATAAAGGGCAGCCGCTTTGCTATCGGCAAAAAGACGCTGCCGTCGCACCCCCAACCGTGCAGCCAAACGACGGGTTTGCCGCTGCCGAGCCTGACACAATACACACCGTTACCTCATTGACTATTGTATGATCGCTTGGCGCAAAAAGTGTCTATCGCTGTCGAAACTTGCGCGGCAACGACCGTTCGCCCGAATGCCGATTTTTGCCGAGCGACCTTTACAAAAGGGGCAAAAACACCGATTTTTAGGCGCAAAAACGATGCTATGCGTGACATAGTACTATATGTTTCGTCAAAAATCGTCATAATCGTCAAAGAAAAACAATAAATCGACATTGCACGTAAAAAAACGGTTCGCGTAAATGCGGGGCGGGTCTTTTGCAAAAAAGCGACTTTGAGAAAGCAATGCGCCTTGTCAAACGAACGCTTGCGCCCGTTTCGTTTGCAGGAGAATATCAAAAGGCGATGTAACACAAAAGAAAGTTCACACTATTTTCTTATCTGTAAATTCTTACGAAGTACGACTTTCCCCGACGGCTTCGGCATAAAAAAGAACTTTCGACAAAAGCGTAAAAAAACAATACGTCTCATCAAAAGAAAACGAACGCTTGCGCCCGTTCCGTTTGCAGGGGGATATTAAAAGGCGAGTAACACAAAAGAAAGTTAACACTATTTTCTTATCTGTAAATTCTTACGAAGTACGCCTTTCCCCCGACGACTTCCGCGTAAAAAAAACGCTTTCGATAAAAGCGTTAAAAAAACAATACAAGCAGTTTCATCAAAAGTAAATTTGCGAAACGTACACAATACGCCGCGACAGGGTGCAAAGCCGTTTGCGGCTGTCGCGCGCGAGAGGGGTTCGCAAATCAGAACTCCTTTACCATAGTGTAAGCGTCGCGTGTGGGATAGCGTTTGGTGCGCTTGTAAAAATTGGGGCGAGTGCCGACTATTTCGAAACCGCATTTCTTGTACAGTTCGATTGCGGCGGTGTTGGCTGTGTTGACTTCCAATTCGCACCGCTCGCACCCCTGCACCTTGGCAAACTCAGAGACTGTTTCCAGCAGGCGCGACGCAATGCCTTGACGGCGGTACTCCGGCAGTACGGCGACGTTGCAAAGTTGGGCTTCTTCGTACAGGGTACGTACGCAGGCATATCCCACCACTGTGCCGTCCTCCGTCTTTTCGCCGAACATATGGGAAAAATCGTTTTCGTATTCGCCGCGAAGATTGGCTATCGTCCAAGCCTCTTTGCCGAAACAAGCCTTTTCTATCTTGTTGAGTTGGAATATCATCTGCATAGAAAAGGGAAGTTTTTCTATCATTTTCTGTTTTCCTCCGCTTGGGAACGTCTTATATACAGCGGCGTAAGTTCCGCGTCGAAACGTCCGTGTGTAAATTTGTCGCGAATCAAAGCCAAAGCGCCGTCCAGATAGTACGACGCGTTGCCGCTTGCCGCTGCGGTTGCGCGCGCGTCGCAATACGGGATAAGACAGGGGGCTGTTCCCGCGCGGAAATTTGCGTAGTAGTAGCCGTTGCCTGCGTCTATCACAGCGCCCTCTTTGCCGCTGCGATTGCCCGTAAGTTCGATTGCTTGCAGACAGTTGACGGCGACAAAAGGACGGGGAAAAGCCGTCGCGTAGCCCTTTACCGTGGAAATACCGATACGTATGCCCGTAAAACTGCCCGGACCTATCGCGCAGGCATAGCCGTCCAGATCGGAAAAGCCGACCGCCGCCCTGCTCATAACCTCGCCCACCTTGGTGCAAAGCAGTTCGCTGTGCCGCCGTTGGTCGTCGTGACATACGACATACGTCGCGTCGCTGTCCTCTACCACCGCCGCGACAAGTTCGGGGGTGGTCGTATCTACAAAAAGCACTTTCATTTGCTCACCGTTATCAAGCGGGAGTCGTCGCCCGTCTTTTTCAATTCCACCGTGATACAGTTGAGGGGAAGCAAATCGGAAACGCGCTCGCTCCACTCTATCGCCGCGACGGAATTGCTTTCGTAAAACAGTTCGTCCAGACCCAGCACCGCCGCTTCGTCACTGCTGTCTAAGCGGTAGAAATCGAAGTGATTGAGCGTTAATCGTCCGCTGTAACTGTTGTGCAATGCAAACGTGGGACTTGTGACCGCGTCGTCGACGCCCAAACCGCGCGCAAGCCCCTTTACGAAACGAGTTTTGCCCGCGCCGAGTTCGCCTTTCAGAAGCAGTACCTCGCCGCCTTTGAGACTGCGGGCAAACCGCTCGGCAAACGCTTCCGTTTCTTCCGCCGAAAAAGTTGTCTGTTGAGAAATAATCACGGCTATATTGTACTACAATTCCCACCTCTTTGCAAGCATAATAGCAAACCGCGCCGCACATAATCGCGTTGTTTGCCGCTATGTAAAAAAAATTCCCCGAACACGGGGAATCTCTTTGTGAATGAATAACGGCTTCGGCGCGTTTTCAATATTTGTCGCAACGGTCCGTTTGTATTGCCCGAAACGCTCTACAAAAGCGCACTCCGCAGGCGAACGCCTCGCAAGGCGCACGGTCAATTTTCGGGGTCGTTTGAGACGGCGGAGGGTTGCAGTTCGTCGGGCTGACGAGGCGCGTCGGCTTGTTGCGTATCTTGCGGCAATTGTTTCTTTTTGCGGCGTGCGGGGTCAATAGTCCAATGCAACGCGCGAGAGAGCGGCTTGTACAAAATGAACGTAATTACGCAAGTTGCCGCCGTTTTGATGACGTTGAACAACAACGTCCACCACAGCGCGGGCATCATAATCTCTTGCGCGGTCATTCCGTAGAACGGCAACAAAATAAATTGATTGCACAGCCACATAGCGGCGCAAAACACCAAACTGCCGACGAACAAACTCAAAATCGCGCCCTTTTTGTTGCGGCGTAATTTGTAAATCAGCCCTGCGACAACGGCGTAGATAGTGCCGCTTATCAAGTTGGAGAGCGGTCCGACCAAGTTGGTCGTAGAGCCGCTGATGAGCAACTTGACAACAATTTTTATCACGTTTACCACAGCGCCCGTCACAGGTCCGTACATAAACGCGGCAAGCAACGTAGGAACGTCGGAAAAGTTCATTTCCAACCAGGGCGTGGCGGAGAATATCGGAAACTCGAAGTAAAGCAAAACTACGCCCATAGCGGAAAACAACGCCGTATTGGCAAGAAATATCGCGGAGTAGACCGTTTTTTCCTTGGCGCTGCGCTTTTGAGGCGTGCGGCGACCTCTCTTTTGTGAGACAAGTATCCCCACGATAATGCCCCACTCCAAACAGATGATGATGCCGAGTGCCGTTCCCGCAAGAACGGCGACCTCATTGTAACCCAACAAATTTGTCACAACAGATACCTCCTTGAAAAATTTTTAAGCGACGTATCTTTGAAACGCCGCCCCGCAAGCCGAAAAAAAACGTCCTCGGCAAGCAAGGGCGTAATACACGAAGTATTTGATTCTTTTCTCATCCGGACTGTACCGTCGGCTCAGGAATTTCACCTGATCGGCATTCGCAAAAAGCGAACGTTCATAGGCTTTACTATCGGTGTGGAATTGCGCCACGCCCCAAAGAATTTGTTGTTGTAATTGTATTGTAACACCAAACGCCGACGTACGCAACAAAATTGCGCGTATTTCGCGAAAAAATTTCGCAAGTCGGGGGCGTTTGCCCGGCGCGGCAAAGCCAATCTACTTGGCGTAAATCGAATACACTATGCGCGAGACGAGACTTTGCGGCAGTATCTTTGCCAACACGCAAAGAAATTTGTAACTTGCGCCTATCGCCGAAAGGGGTTTTACGCGGCGTTTGAGGCACTGTTTGGCAATGTAACTACCTACGACGGCGGCTTTCATTCCGTGAGTTTCGTCCTGTTCCATCACCGCCACGGAACGGGAAATACGTCCGTCGTACTCCCTGTCGCCGCGCTCGTTTTTGGCGCGGGCGGAGGTAAACCCCGTGGAAACGTCGCCCGGCATAACAGCCGTAGCCGTGATACCGTAGGGACGGACTTCGTTGTTGAGCGCCTGCACGTAGGCGTTGACTGCCGCTTTGCTTGCAGAATAGAACGTCTGAAAGGGAATGGCGATAGCGCCCGCAACGGAACTTACCGCCACTATACGTCCGCTCTTTTGCATACGCATAGAGGGCAAGACCGCCTTGACGGCGTTGACCACTCCGAAAAAGTTTACGTCGAATTGCCGCTCGGCTTCCGAAAGGTCGGTAAACTCCACCGCGCCGGAAATGCCGAAACCCGCGTTGCACACCAACACGTCTATCTGCCCTTCACGCGCAAGCACGCTTGTTACCGCTTCGTTGACGGCGTTTGCGTCGGTTACGTCGCACTGCAAATGGTTGGCGGAGTGGGTTACCTGTTCGCGGCGGCTCAATTCGTAAACGGTGACTCCCGCCTCCGACAGCCGCTCAACGACGGCAAGCCCTATGCCGCTTGAACCGCCCGTTACCACCGCTACCGTTTTGCGCTTCACTCGCATAGTCCGTTGTCCTTCAAAACATTGTGAATGATTGCCGCCGCTTCGTCGATGAGGGACTCGGTGTGCGTTGCCATCAACGACGTGCGAATGAGACACTCGTGGGGCGGAGTTGCGGGAGGTACTGAACTGTTGACGTACACGCCCGCGTCGTACAGTTGTTTCACTATCGAAAGCGTTTCGATTGTTTCGTAGGTGTAGATGGGTATTATCGGAGTGTCGCTCATACGTATTTTTATGCCGTAGTCCAGCAATTTGCGACGGAAATAGGCGGAAATATGCCGCAACTTGTCTACGAGTTCGGGGTGGGCGATAAGTTTGTGCAACGCCTCCAAAGCCGTAGCGCAGCTGCTCGGCGTGATAGACGCGGAAAAGATGAACGGACGGGAAACGTGCCGCACGTAGTCGCATACGTTGGCGGAAGCCGCCATATAGCCGCCCAACGAAGCCAAAGACTTGGAGAAAGTGCCCATATAAATGTCCACTTCCTTTTCCAACCCGAAGTGACTTGCCGTGCCTCTGCCGCCTTTGCCCAACACTCCCAAACCGTGAGCGTCGTCCACCATTACACGCGCGCCGTACTGCCGCGCAAGGCGAGTTATCTCGGGCAGGTTCGCCACGTCGCCGCCCATAGAGAACACGCCGTCGGTGACGATGAGTATGCCTGCGGAATCGGGAATATTTTTGAGTTGGCGTTCCAGATCTTCCATATCCGAATGACGGTAGCGCAGCATTTTGCCGTAACTGAGGCGGCACGCGTCGTAGATACTGGCGTGATTTTCCCTGTCGCAAACGACGTAATCGTTGCGCCCGACCAAAGCGGAGATTATTCCGAGGTTAGACTGAAAGCCCGTGGAAAAAGTCACCGCGTCCTCTTTCTCCAAAAATTGCGCGAGTTCCCTCTCCAACTGTTGGTGAAGCCGCAATGTTCCGTTGAGGAAGCGCGAACCGCTGCAACCCGAACCGTACTGTTTGAGCGCGTCAACGCCCGCCTGTATCACGTCGGGGTCGGTGGTAAGCCCCAGATAGTTGTTTGAACCGAGCATTATGCGCCGCTTGCCCTCCATCACCACTTCTACATCCTGACGGGATTCCAGCGCGTGAAAATAGGGGTAAACGTTGAGTTCCCTCGCTTGATTGGCAAGCGCGTGACCTTCCTTACATTTGTCAAATAGATCCATAACAACCTCCTGAGTTTCAAAGAGACATACCGTACTGCGATTTTTCGACGGACAAAGTCTGTTTCCCGACATCGTCAGTATAGCAAAGCAACACTGTTTTGTAAACGACTTGCAACGCCGCCTCGTATGTGCGGCAAAAAATTTTCCGCAAAAACGTCCCAAACCGAGCCGTATATATTAAAAATTTTTTCATAGAATACCATAGAAAAGTAAATTTTAGGTAAACTTTCGCCTTTTTACGACATTGAATATTTTTGAGGGGCGTCTCAAATCTTTCTATGCAACGCATTTTCACAAAAATTGCGCCGACAAAGAAATATTCTAAAAAAATGTCGGGGTGCAAAAAAGCTGTCGAAGAGACAATCCCGCTACGTTTCCACAAAACTCCGCAAAGTTCGGGCGTGTACCGAATATTTGCGCTTTTGCGGGGGCTGTTGGGAACACTCCCCAACGAAAGTTTTTCCGACCGTGCAGGTCTCCTGTGCAACTTCGTCGCGCATTATGTTTGTCAGCGCCAAGCACGCGCAAGCGTACTTGATATCGCTGACGTATAGGCACTCCTCTCCCGCACAATTTTCATAAACTCAAATTGTGCGGGCACTCTATTCGACTGCGGCGGCGCGTTAGCGCACAGGATAATGTTACTAAGTACATAAAAAAAACAACCTCGGACGAAAAGGTCGGTTTTGTAAATGATACCAATTAAAGTTTAATCGTGTATATCCGAAATACAATTTCTCAACAGTTGTAAACATTTTCCCCGCGAATAGGGGCGGCGGTCGGGGACATTGTAACACCGAGAGTGAGGGTGTTCGGTGAAAAATAATCTGCAACAAGCGTGCCGCACAAATCAAAGTTGGTTGATGTGGAAAATAATCTAATTTTTTTAATTTACTTTCTACACAAGGCGCAAGGGTGTTCCAACGCAAAATAATCTGCAACAAGTGTGCGGCACACGAAGCGAAGCCTTTTTTCACCGAATACCCGATACGACTCAGCGCTTGGCAAGTTCGCCGACAAGGCAGTACAGCGATTCGTTGAAAGATTTCTTCTTCGAAAGCGCCTCGGTCATATCTTCGTCGAAAACGCAATCGTTTTTGATACCTATGACGCGGTCGGTCTTGCCGTCCAGCAGACATTTTACCGCGAGTTCGCCCATAAGTATGCCCAACTTGCGATCGTATACGCTGGCGTCGCCGCTGCGTTGAAGGTGTCCCAAAACGATACCGCGAATGTTGATGTAGGGAATGCGAGCCGTTATGTCGCGCACCACCTTTTCCGCCTCGTGCCCTTTGTCCAACGTGCCGTCGGAACGAATACCTTCGGCAACGATGACGACGTTGTCCTGCTTGTTTGCGGCAAGATTACGCTTCAACAGCTGCGCAAGCGCGTCGGGGTCGTAACGCTTTTCGGGGAGGCACACCGCTTCCGCACCGCACGCCAACGCCGAATAGAGAGCAATGTCGCCGCAATCGCGCCCCATTACCTCCACAACGCAGGTGCGGCCGTTTGCCGACATTGTGTCGCGCAGTACCTTGACGCTGTCCGCGACCACTGCGACCGCGCTGTCGAAGCCGAGAGTGTAGTCGGTGTAAGCAAGGTCGTTGTCGATTGTGCCCGGGATACCTATCACGTTGATACCGTAGGAACTGAGCGCCTTTGCGCCTTGAAAACTGCCGTCGCCGCCGATGACGACCAACCCCTCGATACCCAACTTCTTCAACGTGGCTACCGCTTTGCGCTGTCCTTCGGGAGTTTTCATTTCCAAACAACGCGCCGTACCCAACACAGTGCCGCCGCGATGAACGACGTTGTCCACACTGCTCGCGGTGAGTTTGTCCGCTGTGCTTTCCATCAAGCCGCGATAGCCGTTGCGGATACCGTATACGGTCAATCCTGCGGAGATAGCGGAGCGCACGGTGGCGTACACCGCCGCGTTCATACCCTGAGAATCGCCTCCGCTTGTCAAAACACCGATAGTTTTCATAATGTATCTCCTTGTTGCGCGTCCTCCCGATTCGCTTCAACGGGTTTGCGCGCAAATTTTCTGTTGTAGTTGAGACCGACCGATTCGTAGTAGGCGAGTCTCGGTTGCAAGCGCGAATAAAAGTCTTTGTGCTTCTTGCTCCAACAACATTCGGCAAGAGCGTCCAGACGAGGCAGCAGCAGATAGAACAAAACGTCCTCGTCCTCCACGTCCTGAGTCCATATTGCGCCCTCTACGCCCAACACTTTGTCGCGGTCGCTTTTGCGTATGCCGCGATAGGGGTCGAGAGCGAGGATACGTTTGACGGGTATGTCGTTGTAGTCGTGACTGAAATGCAGTTTGCGGCGCGGCGAAATTATCGTGCGTCGAGAGCGACAATTTTTACGGGCGGCGCGTCCCTTGACGGGAGTCCACGACTGAACGACCACGTCGCTGTGCGTGCCTTTCGTAAGCCCGTCGTTGCGAATGATGACCGTTTTGCCCTTGGCTTCCAGATGGGTGCGGAAAACCTCTATCATATAAGTCTGCAATTCGTCGAGGCTGTCCGTTTTCAATTGAGACATACGTTCGCGGCAGAGTTTGCAGTTGCACCATCTGTCTTTGGCTACCTGTTCTCCGCCCAAATGAACGTATTGCGAGGGAAACAGTTCGCACACTTCGTCCAGAATATCTTTCACAAAGCGGTACGTTTCGTCGTTGCCCGCGCAAAGAATATTTTTGGAGGCGGACCACTTTTTGCGCACTTCGGTGACGCTGCCCGTGCAGCTGAGTTCCGGATAGGCGGCAAGCGCGGCGGCAAAATGTCCCGGAAGGTCGATTTCGGGGACTATCTCCACGTTGTGCGCCGCGGCAAAAGTGACCAATTCGCGCACGTCGTCCTTTGTCAGAAAACCCGCGTGCGGCACGTCGTTTATGTAACTTTCGCCGTTTTTGCGTACTTCCGAGCCGTCGCGGACACTGGCTATCTCCGTGAGCAGGGGATACTTGTCTATCTGCAAGCGGAAACCCTGATCGTCGGTGAGGTGCAGATGCAAGACGTTGAGTTTGACCTGCGACATCAAAGCGATAAGTTTTTTTATCGCGTCGACGCCGAAAAAGTGACGGGCGACGTCCAGCATAATTCCGCGGTAGGCGAAACGGGGACTGTCCTCTACGTAGCAGTCGCTGCACGAAACAAACTCCTGCTTGACGTCCAAATTGAACATCTGCCGCAAACTTTCCACCGCGTAGAAACACCCGCCTTCGTCGGCGGCGGTGATCGTCACCACGCCTTGACTTATCATAATTACGTAGCCTTCGGCGCTGAGTCCCGCGTCCTTTGCGAAAATGATACGAGCCTCATCTATCACGTCGGTAAACTGCAAAAAGAAGCCGCAGCTTGCGTACACGAGGTCGGCGAGACGCTCCGCCTGCCCGATGAAAGCCGAATCGCAAAACATCTTTGCGTTGCCGTCGATACGAAAACTGCCGCTTATATTTTCAAACTTTTGAGGTAAAGGTAATATCTTCATATTGAGCGAGGGGATTGCCTGCCGCACGCAAACCGCGGCGTACGGAGCGGGCAATCACTATGAACATATTGTAGCACAAATCTGCATATTTTACAACTTTATTGAGATAGTTTCACGGCGGCAAAGCGCCGTAACCGCCCCCAAAATGCCGTTCTGCGCCGAAAATCAGTCTTTTGTACCGTCGCGCAAACGCACCTTGTGCCGAAATACGCGTTTGAGCCATATCGCAAGCGCTACCGCGCCCACCGCAACGGCTACCGCAAGCGCCGTCCAGCCCAACAGCGCAAGGGTGCTGCCTGTGTCGCCTGTCGAACGGGCGTAGTTCCAAGCCGTTACCACGTCGTGATTTTTGTCGCCGAAATCGCGCATTACGCCGAGGCTGTCGAGACTGCGGCTGTCGGAAGAATGCTGCTGTGCGCTTGCAAACGGATAGCGCCAATTGCTGTCGCTTATTTCGTCGTAGGAGACAACGTTGCCCTCTTCGTCCTCGTAACCGTTCTGGAAGAAATACATTTCAAATTCGTCCCAACTGCCGTAGTCGTAATCCTCCTCGGCGAGAGGTTCGCCGCTGTCGTCAACAAGTTGAGCGATACTGTTGCCGTCCTCGTCCTCTACGTACCACAGTTCGGGCGCGTACACGGAGTACCCCTCCGCAAGGATAGCCTTGGCGCGGTCGTCAGCCTTTATGCTGTCTGCATTTACCGCCGCGGAATAGCCTATTTCCAACACGTTGCGAGCGGCAACGTCGGGACGGTTGAGGTAGTTGATGAACAGTTTTATCGCGTCGGTGTGGGTGATGTCGCGGGTGACGGGCACGACCCAACCGTCAAACCAGATATTTCCGTAGGTGTGCGGCACGTAGTAGCCCAACTTGTAGTCTCCCTCGCCGTCGTTGAGAGAGTCGTCCCAACTTTCCTCCACGGCGTACATTGCGTCGCCGCTCCACGCGAGGTCCACCACGGCGTTGTCGGAAAGCAGGTCGTCCTTGCCGAAGTCCACTTCGTAACCGAACAGTTGTTCTTTCTGCGCGGAAAGCGCGTCCTTGACTTTCTCCAACAGTCCGTCGTCAACGGCGTTTATCAGTTCGGCGGCGGACATCTCGGAATAGGGCTTGCCGCTTTCGCTTACAAGGTCGTCAAGTTTGCCGCTTTCTTTGAGGTAGAACACAGTGGCGGCGTAACTGTCGCGTATGCTGTCCTTCATCAGAATTTTGCCTGTGAGTTTGTCGCTGAGCGTGCCGCCGTTGCCGTCGTCGTTGAACAAAATGCCCCAATTGGCTTGGTTGAGTATTTCTTCGTCGTAGATACCCATCTCGGCAAACTCTACTTTGTTGTACAAAATGCCCAACGTCCCGTACATATACGGCACGAAGTAGTCCGTCATTCGGCGGGTCTTGCCGTAGTCGGCGCTTTCCTCGTTGAGTACCTGTATACTGCCGAACGTTTCGTTTACCTTGTCGAGAATACCCTGCTCCACGTTGCCGCTGTTGTGCTGGTACAGATCTTTGTCTACGTTGGCGCTGAGATCGGACGTAAACTGTTTGCCTTCGTTGGAATTGTCGTCGTCGAAATAGTGCATAGGCAAAAGCATATCCAACTCTATCAACTTCTGAATGGCGTACTCGCTGGGGCACACCACGTCTACGTTGGTGTCGCCGCGGGTGAGTCGGGTGAGCATAGTCTCGTTGGTGTCGAAAGTGACGTAGGTAGTTTCGATTTTTCTGCCCGTGACTTGTTCGTAGTAAGCCTCGAATTCTTCAAGGTCCTGATCGAAAATGTAGTCCGCCCAATTGTAGATGACGAGATGATCCACCTCTTCCTGCTTGCAAGCGGCAAAAGCCGTCAATACGAGACAGCAAAGCAACAATATCGCAATTACGCTGACAGACCTTTTCATTTCCTCACCTCTTTGGCGGTTTTCTTGATGTTGATGAGCAACAGCAAAGCAAACATCACAACGAAGAATATCGAAAACACCGCAAACCAGAAGGGTTCGAGGCTCTTTACGCGAGCGTCCTCGTAGATGTAGGTGGAAAGCGTTTCTATGCCCGTGTCGCCCTTGTTGAACTGCGTGATGATGAAGTCGTCAAGACTCAGAGTGAACGCCATCGCAAAGCCGCTGACGATACCCGGCATCAAGTAGGGGAACACCACTTTCAACATTGCGGAGAAGGGGTTTGCGCCGAGGTCGAGCGCCGCTTCGTACATATTGGGGTCCATTCGCTGCAAGCGGGGCAATATGGACAAAACGACGTATGGGGTGCAAAACGCCACGTGGGAAATTATCAGCCGCACCATTCCCTGCGGGAAGATATCGCTGAAAAAGTCCGTTGCGAAAAACACCATCAGCGACACAGCCATAACAACTTCGCTGTTTATCATAGGCAGTTGGTTTACGGTGAGGGTGAGTTTCTTCATTCTGCGCCCGAGCGCATAGATACCAATCGTGGAAAACGCCCCCAATACGGTGGAAATCACACTTGCGGACAGGGCAAGGATAGCCGTGTTTTTCAATGCGGAGAGCAACGCGCCGTTCTCTTCCGGGTCGAAAAGCAGTTTGTAGCTGTCGAAAGTGAAGCCGTTGGAAAAACTGAAACGGCTGCCCCCGCTGAAACTGAATACGATTATCAGAAAAATCGGCAGATACATCAGCGCCAAAACCAAACCGAGATAGCCGTCGGCGCAAATACGAGCGAAAATACGACGTTTCTTCATAGCGCGCTTACCTCCTCGTCCTTACTTGTGAGATTGACTGCCACGTTGGACAAAATAACCAACAACAGCATAACAAGGCTCATCACGCTGCCCACGCCGAGACTGTTGGTAGTTTTGGAAAAGTGCATATTGATTGCGTCGCCGAAGAGGAATATCTTGCTGGACGACAAAATTTCCGAAATGGCGAAGGTGGATATTGCGGGGATAAAGGTCATTGTTACGCCGCTGACTATGCCCGATAAAGAAAGGGGCAGGACCGTTTTGAGAAAGACGGTCATCTTGTCCGCGCCGAGATCCTCCGCCGCTTCTATGTAACTGTGGTCGATGGATACCAGCGTCGTGTGCAAAGGCAGTATCATATAGGGCAGATAGTTGTACACCATTCCGAACAGCACCGTCCCCATACCCAACGGAACGTTGAGTTGCATAAACAACGCCTTGGTGGACAGGGTGCGGATAAGAAAGTTGACCCACATCGGCAAAATGAACAGCAGTACGAACACGCGGCTGCTTGCGTGATACTTTGCCAAAAAATACGCCACGGGGTAGCCTATCACAAGACAGATAAGCGTCGTTACAAGACCTATCACGAGGGAGTTGCCGAGGACCGTCAAGCCGCCGCCCGCGTCGGAGAAAAATTCCACGAAGTTTTGAAACGTGAATTGCTTGTTGTCGTCCAGAAACGCGTTGATGAGAATTATCACCAGCGGCACTACCACGAACAGAAGCATAAAAATCATATACGGGTAGGCGAAGGCGCGGCGCGTCAAACGGAACTTGAATTTGGGTTTATTCTTCATCTTCGCGGCGTACCTCCTCTATTTGCAGTTTGTCGGGGGCGATCTTGATGCCTACGCGGTCGCCTATGCTCCACTCGTAGTCGTTGTCCACAAAGAAATCGTAGTAGGTGTCGGTGCGCACGATGTACTGCCAATAACTGCCCTTGTATATGGCGGAAATGATAGTTGCGCCAATCGTGCCGTCCTCTTCGTCGTCGGTGAGTTCCACGTCGTCGAAATCCACCTTTACGCGCACGGGGGCGTTATCGGGAATGTCGCTTACGCACTCGAAACGTCCGCCGCAGAAAGAAACGACGTTTTTGTCGTGCATTTCCCCCTCCACTTCGTTTATCAGACGGGATTTGTGCATTATGTGGAAGTCGAACGGCTTGATGTACAGCCCGATAACGTCGCCGACGTTTACTTCCACGTTGTCGTGAATGATTATCTCGTTGCGTTCGTCGCCGTGAGTGAGCGCGGTCACCTGATAGTGGTCGCCCTTGAACACGCAACTAAGCACGTCCGCCTCGATGAGACACTGTTTGTCGTTGACGGGCACTATATTGATGTCCTCGGGGCGCACTATCACGTCGATGGGCTCGTTGTACTTGAAGCCTTTGTCCACGCACTCGAATTTGTGCCCGGAAATGTCCACGCAGCAATCTCTTACCATTGTGCCGGAAAGAATGTTGGATTCGCCTATGAAGTCGGCGACAAAGGCGTTGGCAGGCTCGTCGTAGACCTTGGTGGGCGTGCCTATTTGCTGAATTTCGCCGTCTTTCATAACCACTATCGTGTCGGACATCGTGAGCGCCTCTTCCTGATCGTGGGTGACGTACACAAAGGTTATGCCCAACTGACTGTGCATTTGCATAAGTTCCAACTGCATATCTTTGCGCATTTTGAGGTCCAACGCGCCCAAAGGCTCGTCAAGAAGCAACACCTGCGGCTCGTTGACGAGGGCGCGGGCAATGGCTACGCGCTGCTGCTGTCCGCCGCTGAGGCTGTTGACGGCGCGGTGTCCGTAGTCTTCGAGGTCCACCATTTTGAGAGCGGCGTTGACTTTGTCCTTTATTTCCGCCTTGGTGAGGTGGCGCATTTTCTGCACGCGGTTGCCGCGCTTGTCTACGGTGGGTTCACCGTCGGGGATAGTTTTCATTTTCAACCCGAAAGCGATGTTGCCGAACACGTTGAGGTGCGGGAAAAGCGCATACTTCTGAAAGACCGTGTTGATGTTGCGCTTGTGGGGAGGCAGCAACGTGATGTCCTCGCCGTTGAAAAGTATCGTTCCGCTTGTGGGCTGTTCGAAACCCGCTATCATACGCAACGTGGTAGTTTTGCCGCAACCGGACGGACCGAGAAGCGTGACAAATTCGCCGCGGCGAATGGATAGCGAAATGTTTTTTACAACGGGTTTGTCGCTGTAACTTTTGCAGACGTTTTTGATTTCGATTATTTTGTCGTCCATAGTTGCCTCCTAAAAATTTGACGGCGTGGTTACCCACAGCACTTTGGTTTGAGTTTTTTTGACGTTTTTGAGTTTGTGTTGGCGCGTGCCGCTAAGCGAAAAAGATTCGCCCGCCTTTACCGTGTAGCGTTCGTCGCCCACTTCCAACTCCAACTCGCCGGACAGCACATAGCCGAACTCCTCGCCCTCGAAAGGACTGCGCTCGGCGCTTTCGCCGCCGTTTTTCAACGTGAGAATTATCGGTTCTATTTGCTTTACCTGCGAATCGGGAATGAGCCAGACGCTTTCCACGTTGCCGCTTACGGAAACGAAGTAGTCCTTGGGGGTGTACACCACCTGCTCGCGGCGCGGCTCGGCGAAAAACTCGTTGAGCGACACGCCGAGAACGTTGAGAATGTCCTCCAACGTTGCTATGGAGGGGGAACAGAGATCGTTTTCCAATTGGGAAATATATCCCTTGGTCAATTCGGTGCGCTGCGCCAACTCCTCCTGAGTCAAGTCCAACTGCAATCGGTATTGCTTGATCTTTCGACCTATTTCTACCAATATCGACACCTCCCGATACAAAAAAATACCCGACGGCAACCAACAAGTTATTTACAGTACCGCCGTATCTCACGGCGCAAGCACGACCGCTTGCATATACGAAAATAAATTTGTTTGCCACGGGCAACAATGACAGTATATAGCAATGGTTAAGTAATGTCAAACGTTTTGATTAGTTATTCTAAACTTTTTGCGCAAATGGGGGTAAAAATTGCAAAAAAGGCGGTTTTTGAAAAGAAAAAACGCACTCAATCGCGCAAACGCGCGAGTTGAGGGGCATTTCGACAGACAAAAGATGGGGTCGAGGGAGTGAGTCGGTTTCAATTAACCCCTCTTCCACCTCGTTAGACAGCGCGGTTGGCAGAGAATATACAAATTTCGAAAAGCCCTCTCCGACGTCGCGGTGTGAAAAATAAAAATGGTTTCGGGAAAACCCTCTTCCACCACGTCCGATGTAGCGGGTTGTTAAAGAGTATACAAATCATTTCAACAAACCCTCTTCCACCGCGCGGAGCGCAGTCCCCCGTCCCCGTAACGGCTTACCCGTGACGGGGAAGGTTGTTTTAATGGTTGCGATACAATATACGTTTCCTACGGACAGGGAGAGAAAACAAATTACACTTGCTTTGTGTATTTAACTGATAACAAAAACAACGTTTCAAAAGCATACTTTATTTACTGTCATAGGTACAATCGAGCAACAGACCTTCCCCGACAGTCAATAGCGCAAGCGCGACTTTCGGGGAAGGTGGCTGCGTAGCAGACGAAAGAGGGTGCAAGAGAGTGAGTTGGCGTCGGAGAAACCCTCTTCCGTCGCCCGTTGGGCGACACCTTCCCCGTAACGGCTTACCCGTGACGGGGACGGTCTTTCATCGCCGTGCAAAATTTATTTCCTGCGGACAGGGTGAGAGGGAAGTCGAAAGTAGCGGGTTGGCAGAGAATATACAAATTTCGAAAAGCCCTCTCCGATGTCGCGGTGTGAAAAATAAAAATAGTTTCGGGAAAACCCTCTTCCACCACGTCCGATGTAGCGGGTTGTTAAAGGGTATACAAATCATTTCAACAAACCCTCTTCCGTCGCCCGTTGGGCGACACCTTCCCCGTAACGGCTTACCCGTGACGGGGACGGTCGTTTTAATGGTTGCGATACAATATACGTTTCCTGCGGACAGGGGTAAAAAAAATACAGACATTGAGAACAGGTGATAGCAAAAATACATATTGGAGAAATTCACACGTGACGGGGACGGTCTTTCATCGCCGTGCATAATTTATTTCCTGCGGACAGAGTGAGAAAAAACAAATTACACTTGCATTGTGTATTTTACCGATAACAAAAAAACAACGTTTCAAAAACACACTGTATTTGCAGTCATAAGTGCAATTTAGCAACAGACCTTCCCCGACAGTCAACAGCGCAAGCGCGACTTTCGGGGAAGGTGGCTGCGTAGCAGACGAAAGAGGGGGCAAAGGAATGAGTTGGTTTCGGAGAAACCCTCTTCCGTCGCCCGTTGGGCGACACCTTCCCCGTAACGGCTTACCCGTGACGGGGACGGTTGTTTTAATAGTTGCGATACAATATACGTTTCCTGCGGACAGGGGTAAAAAAAATACAGACATTGAGAACAGGTGATAGCAAAAATACATATTGGAGAAATTCACACGTGACGGGGACGGTCTTTCATCGCCGTGCAAAATTTATTTCCTGCGGACAGGGAGAGAAATGAAATATGGAATATACAAATTTTTTGCGGGTGATTTGCATTTTCTACGGACAAAGTGTGAGAAAACAAACTAACTCGTTTGGTGAATTTAACTGACAACAAAAACAACTACTCAAAGACACACTGTGTTTACGGTCATAGGTGCAATCGAGCAACAGACCTTCCCCGACAGTCAACAGCGCAAGCGCGACTTTCGGGGAAGGTGGCTGCGTAGCAGACGAAAGAGGGGCAAGGGAGTGAGTTGATTTCGGAGAAACCCTCTTCCGTCGCCCGTCGGGCGACACCTTCCCCGTAACGGCTTACCCGTGACGGGGACGGTTGTTTTAATGATTGCGATACAATATACGTTTCCTGCGGACAGGGGAAATAAAAAATACAGACATTTAGAACAGGTGATAGCAAAAATACATATTGGAGAAATTCATACGTGACGGGGAAGGTCTTTCATCGCCGTGCAAAATTTATTTCCTGCGGACAGGGTGAGAGGGAAGTCGAAAGTAGCGGGTTGGCAGAGAATATACAAATTTCGAAAAGCCATCTCCGATGTCGCGGTGTGAAAAATAATAGGGTTTCGGAAAAAACCTCTTCCACCACGTCCGACGTAGCGGGTTGTTAAAGGGTATACAAATCATTTCGGAAACCCCCTCTTCCACCGCGCGGAGCGCAGTCCCCCTTCCCCGTAAATTCCGCTATGCGTAATTGACGGGGACGGTTGTTTTAATGGTTGCGATACAATATATGTTTCCTGCGGACAGGAAGAAAAATAGAAAATATGTAGAAAATAGGTTAGCGGCGGGTCGCGGGCAAAGAAAACACCCGAGGGGAAATCCTCGGGTGTTTTGTTTTGATTGAAGTTTACGTCGGCTTTGCCCGCTTGCGTTGCCGCTCATAGTCCCGTAAGATACAGCCATTGTCCATTGTTGAATCAGAACAAACCGACCTTGCAGGTATCCGATTTGCGACATCGTCAACTTCTTCTGTTGAGGTTTAGGTTATGCCGTTTTAGCTTCGCTTGCAGTAACAATCTCACCTAACAAAGCGGGATAGTTGCCACTATCAAAACGAGCAAGTCCGCTTAAATCTACGTTTGCACCGTAGTTGCCAAGGTAGAATTTGTAGGTATTTTCACCATTTGTCAACTCGGTAGTAAAGCACTTAGTCGTTTCGTCGTACTTCCAAACGGTAGACGCTGTATCTTCAAGGCTCAAAGTACTCTTGGTGTAGTCACCGCTGCGAGGTCCGAGAGTCAAATACTTGCCGCTACTCTTGACCTTGATGTAGTAGCCGTCTTCGTGCGATTCCAAAACTACTGCCGCTGCCTCGTCCTTGTTGTCAGAGGTGGCAAAGTAGAAGTTATTGTAACCGCCCATTACACCGGTAAAGAAGTACCAGGTGCTAACCTGAGTGTTGTACAAACCAAGGTAGTAGTCGGTGCCGACTTGGAGTTCGGTCGCTTGCTTGATGCCGTACTTGGTACCTTGGTCAACGCTGCCATCAGGTTGGTCGGTCGTTGTAACAAAATGAATGGGGAAGTTGTTTGCACTGTCAACATATCTCGCGTCGGAAGCACCGATAGCCTCTCTGTACAGAGTGGTCGTGCCGCTTTGGTAGTTTACACCAAGGAAATAGTTTGTTCCGTTGAGATCAACATAGAATGTTTTGTGTTCGGTATCCCAAGTGAGAGTGAGCAGGTCATCAGATGTGGAGGGGGTGGAGACCAAGCGCAAGTCTACATAATATCTATCCTTGCTGCTATTGTAAACCTTGTAGGCTTCGAGATACTTGCCGTTAACTTGAATTGCGTAGCTACCGTTATCTACGGTAATTGTGAAAACGGCGGCTTCGGTTTTGTCTTCGGTTATTGCAAGGTAGTAGCCACCGTAAATTTCTCCTTTGGCATACCAAATCTTGTCGTTGGTTTCATCACGCATAAGGATCTTGTAGTTGCCCGTGGTGAGGGTGTCTACAATGTCAAGTTCAGAGGTGTACTTGGGAACGACACGATTGAGTGTAACCGAGTAGGGGTTGCCGTCAGCGTCCTTGTACTCCTTTCCGTCGGCGTCAACAAGCGTACCCGTAATAGTGTAGTTGATATCCTCCGTCAAGGTAGTACGATCGGGAATAGTAACCGTGTAGAAACCCGCGTTGTTCATTTCGGAGGAAATGACCACCTTGTCGGAACTGGATGTCCAGCGAACATAAGCATCCACTTCGCCGTCGTCGGTGATCGTGGTAATGTGTCCGATCAAGGTGTAGTTTTCTTCGGTATTGACTTTGTCGTTGCGGTGATACCTGCTCATTTCAGTGTAAAGAGCCTGGATCGATTCGTCGGAAAGCCCGCAAGCGGCAAGAACCATTCCGAAAGTTGCCACAACCATTACTGCTGCAAGCAACAATGCAATTTTTTTCTTCATAATACTCTCCTTTTTATTATTTTTAAGTCTGTTGCGTTTTTTATACTTGTTTTTCAGGCTTGAATCAAGTCGTTGTAGTCGACAACGCGGAGCTGATATTCGTTGTGATTGTCGTAGTTGTACCAATCGACAATACCGATAACGGTGATCGTTTTGCATTCGAATTCATCCGCGGTAACGAGTTCGTAACGTTGAGTTTCTTCGTTCCATTTGTTAAGCACCTCTGTGCGAACGGTTATTTCATTGCCGCTGCTATCCTTGCAGTACAAAGTGAAGGCGTCCTTGCTTGTGCCGGAAGGTGTTGTGTAAGTGTGATCTACGATAAGGTCCACCATTTTGACCCGAGTGCCTACCAACAAAGTATGCAGCGGATAGGTCTTGGGAACATACACGATTTCATCGCTTTCAGCAGTGTGGTCAATTACATCTACCGTTCTGTTGGCATTGAACTGAGCGATCGTCAACACCACAGGGTCGATATCGTGTATTTCGTCATCCAACTTGAATGTGTTTGCGGGATCCTTGGTGTTGATGATGTTGTAGGACAAGCCGGAAACCTGCCAGGTGCCGTTGAAGTCTTGGGCGGTACCTACCACGCGGACGTGACTGCCAACGGCAAGTGCCTTTTTGATGTCGGAACCGGATCCGTTGTAGAACACGGAAATGCCGTACCAAATACCATCTTCTTCGTCGTACTGCTGAACGTAACTGGTGCCGTCATAACTTGCGGTAACATATCCATCGAAAGCAACCTTGACAAGTTCGTACTCTTCAAAGTTGGTGCGGAGTTCTTTGATGGTGATCTCCTGTGCCTGACCGTAGTAGTAGTTTTCGTCCTTGACGCCGGAGTGGACAATAAGTTTTGCCCGCATTGCCTGCTCTACTGCCGCAAGGCAGGTCTCACCGTAGCGGTTTTCGCTTACGGAAGAACCGAAACCGAGACCCTTTTGCAACAATTCGAGATTGAGGTTGCGCCAATCGGCGTTTGCCTCGGGTTGGTACCACACCCAGGCGGTCGTTCTGCCGTAACTGTCGTTTTCCCACTCGTCAGAGTCGGACTCAACAAGAACCTTGCCGCCGTTTGCGATTGCGTCTTGAAGGGTCTTTTTGGTAAAGTTGGACGCAACCTTACCGTAAGGCTCTACCTGACCGGTGGACTCGGGCGTGTTTACCGCAAGGTAACGCGCTTTAAGCACGCCCTCGGGATGCTTGTCGGTTACGGGAACGTTGAAGTGCGTTGTGTCTCCGTCGATATACATACGGACAAGTTCGGCGCCGCCGGGAGCGGTCTTTTCTGTGGAGGAGTTTTCGTCCAATTTGAGTTGGGAAACATAGTCCACAAGTTCGTACTCTGCGTCGCATTGAGTGCAAACACCGTTTACCCACGTATGTTCGTGGTCGGGCTTGGGCTCACAAGCCGCAAATATACCGAAACACGCACCAAATACTAACAAAATAACTAATAATTTTGCTGTGTTTCTCATTTTTATTTAACCTCTGCGTATCAATATTCGCATTTTGCAAGAGCGTCCTTAAACTGGTCCTCAATGCCTTTTCTGATAGCGGCTGCATCGGTGCTGCCAGTCAACAAGATAACGCATCCATTGAGCAAAGCGTCCATCTGGTCGCGCGCTTCGGAAGAACCGTAGAAAGCGGGAGACACGAACAAAGCGTCTTTATAGTCCAAGCACAGTTTGGCAGCCATACCTGCTATGTTTTCCTTGGTGTCGGCTTGTTCCAACCTTTGCTTGTAGCCGTCCAATTGCTGAACGGATTGAATGACGGGCAAATAGCCTGCTGCCATACCGTAGCGAGCTTCAAACTCCGCATTGGTAACAAGGAACTTGGCAAGCAACCAACTTGCTACAACTTCCTGCGGGTTGTCGGAGTTGAACAGACAAACGCTGGGACCTTGGGAAATGACCTTGGATTGGTTGATGGGCGTGTTCGCCGCCTTTTGCGGAATGATGGTTACGCCAACATCAAAGTTTGCACTTGCAGCAGGGACCTGCTTTGCCGCACCTGCCGAAGAACCGATGGAAATGTAGGATTTCTTGCCTTGGTCGCTACTTGCGGACGTGAAATACGTGCTGGTATACGTGCCGCTTAGCAACTGTCTGGTTGTAAACCAGTTGTTTTGATACCATCTTCTGAGCGTTGTCAAAATCTCGTAGTTGTCTTCGTTGTCGAACAGATAGTGAGGCGCCGTAGCCTTGGTGTAGCCCGTTTCAAACTGCTCAAACAGCGTAATCAACCAGTTTGCACCGGAATCAACTCCCAACGGGGTGGATTTGGGGTCCTTGTCCTTTATGAAGGCAAGCGCGTACTCCATACTGGTGTGATCGGCAGTGGCAAGTCCTTCCAGACCGTCGCTGGCAAACCAGTGATCGGGCACGGGAAGCTCCCAAGCATCAAAGGACGTCTTGTTGTAGTACATCAATTCGGTGGACTTTGCAAACGGGATCATATACATCTTGTCGTCGCCGAAACTCTTGCCCTCGTTGTAGTAGGTTTGGATAAAGTCGGCTTTTTGCGCGGCCGTCAAGCCCAACTGCTCCGTAGTACCGTCAGCGTGGGTCTGCTGAATGTCGCTGTCGATCAGGCTGTCCAACACAACCACCGCCTTGGACCTGTTGTACAGAGCCACGTGGTCGGAGTAGCAGAACGCAAGGTTGGGGGCTTGATTGTTGCCCAATTGCGTTTTGATAATGTCTCGGTTGCTGTCATAGTCGCCTCCGCGTTGGTGATCGACGGTTATATTTGGATACAGTTCCTTAAATTGTGCAAGATATTCATCCAAAATCGTACCGTAGTCCTGTCCCATACTCGAAATGAATGTGATGGTAACAGCGCTGCCGTCGTATCCTCCCTCGGGAATGACAAACTCTCCTCTGCGATTATTATTGCAAGCGGCAAGTACGAATACCGCCGATACAACCAAAAGTATCGCAAGAGTAACTGCAATAAATTTTTTCATAAAAATTCTCCTTTTTTTATTTTTTGTTGCAAAAGTGTTACTATATAAAACTGTATAAAACAGTTCTATCCTTTTAAGCCGCTACGGCTGACGCCCTTCATTATGTACTTGCGCAGGAATATGAACACAAGGAACAAAGGTATGGACACCAATGTTACCGCCGCCATCTGCACGGGATAGTTTATCTTGTCCTGATCGATCGAGCCGTCGGGCAAATATACGTTGAATTGAGTGTCGCGCAGACCGTTGGTGATGAGTTGGTGCAAATCGTCGTTGGCAACGAGACGAGGCCAAATGTAACTGTTCCAAGAACCCATCATTTTTAGAATGGTAATGGAAATGATCGTGGGCAAAGCCAGGGGAATCATCACTTTCCACAGGTATTTGAGGTCACTCGTACCGTCCACCTTGGCTGCGTAGTACAATTCGTCCGGTATCTGTAAGAAGTTTTGCCGCAACAAATAAATGTAAAACACGCTGACGAGGAAAGGTACAATGAGCGCCGTATAAGTGTTGCCCCAACCGAGAATGTTGGTGACCGTACCGTAGTTGGTGATGGTAAACAGTTCTCCCGGTATCATCATTGTGGCGAGCAACGCTGCAAACAACACGTTTTTGCCGCGGAACTGCAACCGAGCAAAGGCAAACGCCGCAAGCACGGTGATGATAAGCGACAATATCGTGGAAACAATACCGACAAACACGGTGTTAAGAAACAGAGTACCGAGATTTGCCGTACTGAACGCCTCGGCGTAGTTGCTCCACAAAATCGTTTGCGGAAAGAACGTGGGCGATACGCGGCTGGCAAAGTCGCCTTCCAATGCGTACTCGTCGTAGGACTTCAACGATGAAATTATCATCCAATAGAAGGGGAACAGAACGCTGATCGCTACCGCTATCAAGAAGATATAGATCAAGATCTTGACGATAATTTTGGTAACTTTTTGAACCTTTTTTACCGTTTCTATATTGCGCTCTTTCATTACGCCCTTGCCAAGCGCCTTGGTGTCGCCGAGGGACTCGGTTGTGAGGGCAAAGCCATCGTCGGTTTGGGTTTCAACGCGAGGAGTCACCGTTTGCCGTTCGCGGCGCAAAGAAAAGTGTTTGCGACCCGTTGCGCGTAAATAGCACAGATAACCTATGTAACAGAGTTCCAACAGGATCACTACGCCGAATATTACTAAGAGGGCGACCATTCCGCCTTGAGACAAAGAAAGCAAGTTTGTCATATATTCACCTCTGAAAAACTGCCGTCGCAGTTATGTACGAAAAGTTTTGCGTCATAGTAATTCTCCTTAGTAGTGAACTCTCTTTTTGCTGACGTACATATTGAGCATTGTCACAGCAAAAATTATTATAAACAGAAGTATCGCGCCCGCACTTGCTATGCCCTCTCTCGGAGAGCCGCTCATCAAGTTGCGGTTGATAAATCCCACCATTGTGTTGAGCGCACCCTCGTTGCCGGCAGGTCCCATTTCCTCGCCGAACACACCGACGATACTGCTGTACTCCTTGAAACCGCCGATAAAACCGGTGATAACTACATAGGCGAGCATAGGACTGAGCATTGGTACGGTGATACGGAAGAAAGTACGCACACGACTTGTGCCGTCCACCTTGGCGGCGTCGTAGTACTGCTTGTTGACGCTTTGCAAACCGCCCAACAAAATGAGTATCTTGAAAGGCAGCGCGTTCCAAATGATGTACACGCACATAACAAACATATTTGCCCAATAAGTTGAGCCCGTATTGACCCAATTGACCGGTTCGATACCGAAAACGCCGATTATGTTGTTGATTATACCTGCGGTACTGATATAGGGGTTTGCTCCGCCAAAGCCCGTACCGACCATACTGAACATCGTGGAGAACACGATACCTATCGCTATGGTGTTGGTGACATAGGGCAAAAAGTAGATAGTTTGCAACAATCTGTTGAGCGCTTTGATAGAGTTGAGGCATACTGCAATGAGCAATGCCAAAAAGGTCGAAATGGGCACTGTGATGACCGTGAGCAACAGAGTGTTTTTGAGACAGGTGAGAAACTCCGGATAGTTGATGACTTTTTCGAAGTTGTACACACCCACCGAGAACGTCATTCCACCGACATCGTCCATCAAGGTGTAGTCGTCGAGAAAGGCGATACGCACGGTGTTGATTATCGGCCAGACAGTAAATACCAACGTCAGTAGTATAACCGGCGACAAGTACAGCCAAGCCTTCCATTGTTTTTTGCCATCTACCATAGTGTTAGTCCTCCTTGCTTGACGTTTGGGAGTTTTGCTCGCTCTTGCCAAAACGGATACGCTCTTCCGTTTCCTTGTTGAATATAAATACCTTGTGGGGTTTAAGGGTGAAGGAAACTTTTTCCGCCGAAACGTCTATCTTGTTGTCGGCGTCCACTATCGAACGAATTATCGGGTTGAGCGAAGCGCCGTTGGTGGAAACAATGGATACGTCGCGTCCCATAACCTCGACGTTGCGCAAAGCGCAGTGGAAAGGACCTTTTTCGTCGTAGATGAAACCTTCCGGACGGATACCGACAAATACGTCTTGATCTTCTACGCCGTCCACGTCCAAAACGCGATCCTCACCGATAAACAACTTTCCGCCGCTGACATACCCCTCAAACACGTTGATAGGCGGCGTGCCGAGGAACTTGGCAACAAACAAATTGACGGGATCTTCGTAAACGGTCTGCGGTTTGTCGATTTGCTGCACCACGCCCAACTTCATCACCACTATGATGTCGGAAATGGACATTGCCTCCTCCTGGTCGTGGGTGACGAACACCGTGGTAATGCCCGTTTCGCGCTGGATACGCTTGATCTCCTCACGCGTTTGCAGACGCAGACGTGCGTCGAGGTTGCTCAGCGGTTCGTCCAAAAGCAAAACTCTGGGCATCTTGACAAGGGCACGGGCAATGGCGACGCGCTGTTGCTGTCCGCCGGACAGTTCGCTGGGCTTGCGGTCCATAAGGTCGTCGATCTGCACCAACTTTGCCACATTGTAGGCGCGCTCCAACATCTCCGACTTGGAGAGTCTGTCCGCCCCCTTGAAGTTTTGCAACGGGAACAAAATGTTTTGTTTGACCGTCATATGCGGGTACAGCGCGTAGTTTTGGAAAACCAACCCCACCCCGCGATTTTCCGGCGAAAGTTCGGTAACGTCGTCGTCACCGAAGAATATTTTGCCGCTGCTCGGCTTCTGCAATCCGCAAATCATATACAACGTGGTACTTTTGCCGCAGCCCGAAGGTCCCAACAATCCGACCAGTTTTCCGTCGGGGATCTCAAAATCGAATTTGTTGACAGCAACAACTTCCGGCGCTTTTTTTGTTCTGCCGGGAAAGATTTTGGTTAGTTCTTTCAACACAACTTTCATATTTTTTTCCGTCCTTATATTGTTTTACTTGAATTGTTTTGCTTTTACTTGTCTTTTATCACTGCGACAAGCACCGTATTTGCCGCCTGTCCCGCAACGGAAATGTAGCCGAGCGCAAGCGTGACTATCATTGTTATCTGCGACATCAACAGTTCGGATTCGCCCGAAATGCCCTTTCTGCGGAAAACTTCCAAAATGGCGTCAAACGTTTCGGATTGTTGGAAAATGTGCAAGTACACTATAAAACCCATGCCCAATGCCAACCCCAATCCTTTGAATATCCACATTACGACGGGCTTTTCGGTAAAGTTGACGGACAAGAAGAACAGTATTGCGCTACCAAACGCCAACAACACCGAAATTATCAACCTGTCCGCAGTATTTTTGAAAGATAAATCGGACATCAACATATAAAATACGGCGGCTACAAACATCGTCAACGAACCAATGAGGTAGGTGGTTTTTTGCGGAACGTCGTTTTGCACCTTTTCTATCACGGAAACAGTACCCGTAAGCGCGCAAAAGCCCTCGGCGTAGAACTCGCCCTCGGGAAGATCCCTCAATGCTGATACTACGCTCGGTTCGGCGACTTGTCCGTCGACATCCTTTACAAAGGAACATCCGTTGCCGAACTCCAATTGGCTGTCGCGACGTTTCAATTCTCCGCGAACGGTGATTTGCTCGCCTATTTCCAATTTTTCGTCGCCTTTCAATCGAATACAATGGATCGACACGCTGTCGTCACTGCTTCCTACCGATATGGTAACTTTTTTGTAAATGATTTTTTCCATTCTTACCCCCGATACAGTGTGTTATCTTTTTTTCTTGGACTTTTGGGATTGGGCGCGCGCCTTGGCAATGTAGGCTTGTTCCTCTCCGACGGGTACGTCATCTAAATTGACGGGTTGTTCCAACGATTGAGTTTTGCCTTCGCGCTCCGCTTGCTCGCGGCTGAGTTGCTCCTTGTAGGAAATCAACTCCTGCGTGGACTCGAATACCATCTGCGAGGACAAATCCACTACCACCGTGCTTGCCAATATATCGTGAATGAACGAGTGCGTCTTGGTAAAGATAAACAATGCCAATTGCAAAATCACCAACGCCGCAACCAAAATCAATACTATGATCGCACCCATTTGTTGATACAACATCAACATAATAAGTATCACGGGAAACATCGTCCCTATGGTGTATTTGCCGAATATAGAGCGTACAAACAACGCAAAGGTTGTTATGCGCACGCTGTTGTTGAACACCACTCCCAAACCGAACACCTTTTTGCCAACGGTCTGACCGTTTTTCAGACAAAGCGGCACGACAAACTCCAAAATTATGAACGAAATCAAAAGGCTTATCGTCGTAATGAGTATGGGCAACATTATCGACATATTGTACGCCTTGACTGCGTCGCTGTTTTCACTGAAAATCGCCGAATACGCTTCTTGGTACACGTCCCTTTGCTCGTCCGTAAGTTTGCCATAGTCTTCTGCGGAAATGTCAAAATCTACGCCGTACCTTTGTCCGTACTCCTCGTAGTAGCCGTGCAATGTGTCCGTGTACTTGTCCACTTGCGTTATCCACGCCAGCAGAAACGCAAACCCCGCCGCCACTACGCAAAGCAATATAAAATCCAGCAAAAACGCTGAAAATCTTTTTAGCACGCCGGCTTTTTGCACGTCGTAAATCATTCTATTCCAATACCCGAATGTCGTCTACCGCACAGTGCCATTCCGTACGTTCAATCGACAAACCAAGCATATTTTCCTCCAAAAAATTAGTCGAATCGGCGTTGTTTGCCGACAGGGCATAACTATCGCTTATACCTCTCGCTCAATAGATTATACCATTTCAAAACGGTCAAGTCAATACCCATTTGAAAAACTTTTCAAATCGAATCGGCTCGCCCGCTTGCGGCAAACAAAAAAACAAGCACCTGAAAGTGCTTGTCTTGGCGGGCAGGCTTGCGAAAACAGACGCAAAACGCGCGGCGAAAGAAACGCGATCCGCCTGCGTGCCCATCTTGCCGATGAATTTGTCGATCTGTCGGGACATAACCACCTGTAAGTTCGTCCTGCGCGCCCAACTGCGCAACAGTTTTCCGACGCGCCCGAACGAAATAGTTTCTACTGACTATATAATAATATACTCCACCTTATTTTGTCAACCGATTTTGCCGATTGCGCAGACGCAAAATTACTCCACCGTGACGGACTTGGCGAGGTGGCGCGGCTTGTCTACGTCCCGTCCGAGGCGCTTTGCCGTGTAGTACGCCAACAACTGCAACGGCACTACCGACACCATCGCGGCAACGAAAGGGTCGGTTTGCGGTATCACGAGGGGCGTGGCGTCGGGGAATGTGTAGGGTGCGACGGACAGTGCGCGCGCGCCTCTTGCGGTAACCTCTGTCACGGAGGAGGCGGTTTTTCCTTTCAAAGCGGGATCGGTGGACACCGCCACCACGCAAACGTCCGATTCCATAAGCGCAAGCGTACCGTGTTTGAGTTCCCCCGCGGGGTACGCTTCGCTGTGTATGTAACTGATTTCTTTAAGTTTGAGACTGCCCTCGCAGGCGGTGGGATAGTCCGTTGTGCGCCCGATGAAAAACACCGCTTTGCACCTCGCCACCTCCTCCGCAAGACGGGCGACGTCGGCGCTTTTGTCCAGCACCTGCGCCACCGCGTCGGGAACGGCGTCGGAATTGCGCAAAAGTTCGGCGTGGCTTTGTGCCGTAACCGAGCCGCGTAGCACGCCCAATTCGGACAGCAGCAAAGCGAGAGTCATCAACTGACAGTTGTACGCCTTGGTGCTTGCAACGGCATATTCGCCGCCCGCGCATATATTCGCCGTGTACTTGCAGGCAAAGGCGAGGGAGGACTCGGAGGTGTTGGTAACGGCGTACGTTACCCCGCCGAGGCTTGCGACCCGTTCCGCCGCGCGCACGGTGTCGGCGGTTTCGCCGCTTTGACTGATAAGAAACGCCAACGCGTCCGCGCCAACGGGATAGTCGCCGTAAATAAACTCGCTTGCCACAACAGGCAGCAAGTCTACGTCCAACAAGCGACGCGCCGAAGAAGCTGCCTGCAAACCGCTGTTGTGCGCAGTGCCGCAACCGATGAGATAGACGCGTCGGAATCGGCGCGCCTCCGCAACGGACAGGCGCAGACCGCCGCCGTTTACGTAGCCTTGTTTTGCGAGGCGCAGCCTGTGAGGTATTTCGAAAATCTCTTTGAGCATAAAGTCGCCGTTTGCGCCTGCCGCCTGTTCGGCACGCTCGGGCACAAAGAAATCGGGCTGTATCGGCGCGCCCGAAAAATCAAAAATTCGCACCCCATCTGCCGAAATTTCCACGGCAGAGCCGTCCGGACACACCGCAACTCGGCTTGCCCAACGGGAGATACAACGCACGTCCGAACAGAGAAAAACACCGTCTGCGGAAGTGCCGACAACAAGCGGACTTTTGCTGCGCAGAGCGTAGATCTTGCGCTCGCAGAGGGCAAGCACCGCTATCGCGAAAGAACCTTGCAATTTGCGCGCGACGGTGAGCAAAGTGCGCATAACGTCGCCGTCGAAGTACTTTTCCAACAGGTACGCGACGGTTTCGCTGTCCGTTTGGGAGGTGAAACGCACGTTGCCGAGTTCCCGCTTCAATTGCAAGTGATTTTCTATTATCCCGTTGTGCACCACCGCGAATTTTTTGTCGGGGGAAAGAAACGGGTGCGCGTTTGCCGTGCATACCGAACCGTGCGTCGCCCAACGCGTGTGACCGATTGCGACGTCCGATTCGGGCACGCCGCGCATAAGTTCCTGCAAGGCGGCAATACGTCCTTCCGTCTTGTATACGTCTATTTTGTCGTTGCGCAAAGCGGCTATACCCGCCGAATCGTACCCGCGATACTCCAACAGTTTCAACGCTTTGAGGGTGTTTGACACCGCGCCGTCGCATATTGCCCCGAAAATTCCGCACATAGTTTACTCCTCGGTTTATGTGACAGTATATGCCGCGCAGCAAAAAAAAGTGTCCCGCTTGCATTGCGGAACACATTGCATTCGATCGCTCAAAAAATTTCCCGAAAACCCGCACGTCTTGCAAAATGTGTGCAAAAAGAGCGTCTCGTTTTTTTAGTGAGACGCTTTTGTCAATTACTATTGATAGTAGTAAGGTATGCTTGACGCGAAAACGAAAACAATCAACAAAGAGATAATCACCGCCACAACGGACAAAACCATAGAAACAATGGAGATTATCATTCCCGCAGTTGCAAAACTCATACCTTTTTCACCGCTTTCGCGTATCTGCTTGCGCGCGATTATGCTGCAAACAAGTCCCGCGATGGACATAAAAAACGACAAAACAAACCCCACTATCGCAAGCACGTTGGTGTTCTGCACCGCCGTTACTATACCCGTGGAAACGCCGCATTTGGGACATACGGCTGCGCGATCGTCTATTTCGTTTCCGCAATTTTTACAATACATATATATTCCTCCTTTGTTTTGTTTACAGTATATTCACATTGCGGACGAAAGTCAAGTACTTTTTTTTCGATATGAGGGGTAATGACAATATGCAAACAGCGCATTTACAAAAGGTTGCGGCAGAATAAACGAGCGGTCTTTGAGAGAGAACGAGGCGTTGCGCAGAAAAACGACTTGACGTAATGAAGAAGTCCGACGGCGCAAAAAATGTTTGCGGAAATGTTGAAACCGTTGCGGCAGGAAAAAGGAATAGGACAAATCGGGTTGGCAAAGGAATTGAACGTAGGCGAATCGGTGATAAGTCTTTGGAGGGGCGAGTGCGAGCCGATCCTATCCAAACTTGCCGCAATTGCCGATTATTTCGGAATGACGACGGATTTTCTTGCGGGTGCGAAGAACCGATTCGTTTTTACTGCAAAACCCTCGCCGCTTGACCATTTATTGGACAAAACGCTTTTTCAAGAAATCCACACACCGCTACTATCCCCAAAATGTATTGAAAAAGTGACCGCAACGGGTCACTTTCAACTTTCTATGTGCGGCAGTTTGCCGAAACTTTTCCGTTGTCAAATTGTTTTATTCCACTGCCGTCCAAGTGAAGTCCACATAAGTGGAAATGTCGCTGTTGAAAAGGAAGTTGCCGTTGTTTTCTACCGTTCTTGTCTGGACTCCGTTTGTTACCGACCATTTGTGATAGGAAACGTTTAATTCGACCTCGTTACATCCCTCAAAAGCGCGCGCCTGTATGGTTGTAAGCGCGTAGAAATTCATCGCTTGCAGCACCAAGCAATTTTGGAAAGCGCAACTTGTGATAATTTCTACATACTTAAAGCCCTCTGAACCCCAGCTTTTATCTGCAAAACAAATGAGATTCGTGCAGTCGGCAAAGGCGTATTGAGGAATACTGTAATACACGTTGATGTAGCAAGTCGTCAACTCGGTGCAGCCTTCAAAGCAATGGGGAGAAAGCCCGACCGTTGTGGAATAATCGCCGTTACCGCCGTCGAATTCTACCCAATTAAGACCCGTACACCCGGCAAAAGCATATTTGCCTATTAACAGCATTCCGCTGCTCAGATTGTAATTGTTGCAATACAGTTGACGCAGCGAGGTGCAATTCTGAAATGCGCCATCGCCTATTCTGATTGCGTTGCTCGGCAGATACGTTTCATTCCACCTCAGACCGAAAGATTCGCAATTGTAAAAGGCGTAGTCGTCGATTGTTTTTATAGTGTCGGGAATATATGCCCAGCCATCGAAAAGGGTACAGCCGTAGAAAGCGCGCTTACCTATCCGCGTAAGCGAGGACTCTCCCTCTACCCGCCCCAGCAATGTACAACCCTCAAACGCGCTGTCGTCTATCTCGGTGAGGTTGGGCGAAAGTTCTATGCTTTGCAAGTTGGTACAGTTGTAAAAAGCGCGCTTGCCTATCCGCGTGACGCTTTCGGGCAGGACGATTTCCGCTATCCAACTTATCCCGCTGAAACAGTCGTCGGGGATTTCCGTCAAACCGTCTTGCAACTCCACTTCATATATTTGATCGCGGTACTCATCGAAGTTGTCCGTGCCGGAAACGTTGCTTGCCGACAGCGAAAGTTTGTAACCGCCGCCCCACAACGGAATAAGCGCGAAACTTGCGTAGCCCGAAATGCCGCGGATACCGTCGGAAGTTACTTCTTCGTACACCGTTTGGGAATAAGTACCCCAACCGTCGCTCCACGTTAACTGCCAACCGTCTCTGTAATTTCCCTCCGCCGAAACGTTTGCCATCCTGTCCATTCGGTAACTGCCGTCGGCGTAGTACACGCGATACCTCATATCGGCGTCCTCGGGAGAAGTGCCGAAAGGCAGCGCGGCGTCCAGCAATTCCACGCGCTGTTTGTGTATTCCGCGTTTGTTCCATTTGACTTGATCTGCGCCCAGACCGTTGCATTTGTTGTCAAATTCCACACAGCATACGCCTTGGTCGTCGTACTCGACGGCAAGGTTTTTCATTTTCAGCGTGGAGAGGTAATTGTTCAACTGCAACAACTTTGTCGATGCTATCGCCAACTCGTTGCCGTTCGGTCTTGCGTCGCCGTCCATCAATTTTATCAGGCGCAACGTTTCGTTGATGTATCTGCGCGCTTTGGGCGTGCAGTACAAATCGACGTTCTTCATCTGCTCCGACGTGTATTCCGAATCCATATATTCTTCCAAAGCCGTCACGTCCAGCGGACTGCCCAACTTTTTGCGTACTTGCAGGCAGCTATCGCCGAAACTTATGTTCTCGGCAACGCTCAAACGCAGAGGACTGCAAAGCGTTACGGGCAGCGCCACCGAGAGAGTTATGCACACTATCAGCGCCGCCGTGACGGAAAAGGTAACTACGCGTTTTGCCCAAAACCATTTTCCCGCGAGCGTTACCCCTTGCGAAAATTTCTGCGCGGCGTTTTTCAGAGTGTCGAAAAAGTAACTTCTCAAAAGAGCCGCTGCCGTCTGCAACACGGCAAATATCACCGTGACGGCAAACGTCGTCGCCGCCAACGCGCCCTTGACAGAACCGAGATACGCCGTTTGCACCAACAACGCCAACGCGCACCCGAACACCGCCGCATACAGCGCGTAACTTACGTAAAGTAGCAGGGCGTTTACCGAGTCGGCTGCAAAACGTCGGCACACTGTCATTGCCACGCCGTAGAGAGTGGCTACGCCCGCAAAACACAACAGCACGCACATCGCGGGGCGCACATCCAACCAAACGTTGCTTGCCACAACGCCGTACAGGTTGGAATCTATCCCTTTTACCGTGTTTATGGCAAACATTGCCCACAGCGACAACGCCCAAACGAGGAAAACGACGGACGGAGAGTAATTAAGCACGCCCATACCGAGCGCTTTGCCTTTGTCCGCTTGTACTGCGGCGGGCGAAGCGGGTTCATCTATATCTTCGTTGAGAAGATAATCCACCGTGCAGTGGAAAAGTTTGGATAAAACTATGAGTTTGTCCGTTTCGGGGTAAGCGGCGTCGCTTTCCCATTTGCTTATCGACTGTCGGGACACTCCCACTATGTCGGCAAGCTGTTCCTGCGTGTAGTTGTGCTGTTTGCGCAGTCTGCTCAATTTGTCGCCTAACGTCATCGCGTTGCTCCTCACAATTTGTTTTGTGCTTTTATTGTATCAAAAAATCGCGCTTAGCGCCACCGATTTTAAGTTTCATTATGTAAACTTGCGGTTGCGTTTGGAATTTTTTTGTAAATTTAACTTACAGCGGCAAAAAAATCAAAAAAAAAGCGCGTTGCCTTTGCCCATTCGTTTGACTAAGCGGCGGCGCAAGGAGTATAATTTTGAAGAACAAATCAAAGAATATCACGACCAATCAAGTCGGCGCAAAAGGCGCTCACTTGCGGAGAAAAAATGACAAGACAAGACGTACGTAACATAGCAATAATCGCTCACGTAGACCACGGCAAAACGACGCTAGTGGATCAGTTGCTGAGGCAAAGCGGCGTATTCCGCGCAAACGAAGTGGTTGCGGAAAGGGTTATGGACAGCAACGACATCGAACGCGAGCGCGGCATAACGATACTTGCAAAAAACACCGCCGTACACTACAACGGGGTAAAAATCAACATCGTGGACACGCCCGGACACGCCGATTTCGGCGGCGAGGTGGAACGGATTCTTTCTATGGTGGACGGGGTGCTGCTGCTCGTGGACGCGATAGAGGGCTGTATGCCGCAAACGCGCTACGTACTCAAAAAGGCACTCGGCTTGGGCAAAAAGGCGCTTGTCGTCATCAACAAGGTGGACAAGGGCGAGTTCGACGAACACGAACTGCGCGAGCAGATAATGGAGTTGTTTGTGGAGTTGGGCGCAAACGACGAGCAATTCGACTTCAAAATAGTTTACGCTTCGGCAAAGCAGGGCTGGGCAAGCGACAGCCTCGACGCTCACGGTACGGATATGCGCCCGCTGCTGGACGCAATTCTGACGGAAATTCCCGCGCCGCAGGGCGACATAGAGGGCGGAACGCAGCTGCTCATCTGCAACATCGACTACGACGACTACGTGGGGCGCATAGGCATAGGCAAAGTAAACCGCGGCAAACTGTCCGTCGGTCAGCCAGTGATACTGTGCCACAGAAACAACACCTTTACCACCGCGAAAGTGGCGCGCCTGTACCAATTTGAGGGACTGAAACGCGTGGACTGCGAAAGCGGCTCGATGGGGGACATCGTTGCGGTAAACGGCATCGCGGACATCAACATCGGCGAAACGCTGTGCTCTATCGACTGCGTTGAACCGCTGCCCTTCGTCAACATAGACGAGCCGACGGTAAGTATGCTGTTTCGCGTAAACGACAGCCCGTTTGCGGGGAAAGAGGGCAAATACGTCACCAGCAGACACCTGAGAGCGCGCCTGTTCCGCGAGGTGGAAACAAACGTCAGTATGCGCGTGGAAGAAACGGACAGCGCCGACTGCTTCAAAGTGTACGGACGGGGCGAATTGCACCTGTCTATACTGATAGAAAATATGCGCCGCGAGGGGTACGAATTTGCCGTGTCCCGCCCCAAAGTGATAATGAAAGAGATAAACGGCGTTACCTGCGAACCGATAGAATACCTCGTTGTGGAAGTGCCCGACGCCTACGTCGGGGCTGTGATGAACAAATTGGGCACGCGCAAAGCGGAACTCATCAATATGTCGCCGGACAACCAAGGCGGCACAAAATTGGAATTCCGCATACCGAGCCGCGCCCTCTTCGGCTACCGCAGCGAACTGCTGACGGATACAAAGGGATTCGGCATTATGAGCAGCGTACTTGACGGCTACGAACCGTACAAAGGGGAAGTGGCGGAACGCACTCGCGGCAGCCTCGTGTGCTGGGAGGACGGAGTCACCACCGCTTACGGACTGTTCAACGCGCAGGAAAGATGCCGCCTGTTCGTCGGAGTGGGCTTGCCCGTCTACGCGGGAATGATAGTAGGCGAAAACAGCCGCGAGGACGACATCACGGTAAACGTGTGCAAAACAAAACACCTCACCAACAACCGCGCAAGCGGCTCGGACGAGGCGCTGAAACTTACCACCCCTACGGTACTGAGTTTGGAACAGTGTCTGGAATTTATCGCCGACGACGAACTTGTGGAAGTTACACCGTCGTCCATACGCCTGCGCAAACAAATTCTCGACCACTCCGAACGTATGCGCGTTTGGGCGAGAAATAACAAAAAATAAGTTCCGACCAAACGCAAGTATATTCCGACCAAACGCAAGTCGGTTCGGTTGACGGCGTTCCTTGCAACCGACCCCTACGGGGCGCGCCGCGCCGACTTGGTCGGGCTACTGAGGAAGTCGCTGCACGCGCCTTCTTTTTTTTACACTTCGTCGGGGTCTCCCCTACCCCCGACATCCCCGGGGTGGGCTGCAATCGCCGCGCCTGTCGCCGATTGCAGACGGAATTTGAGTTTTTTCCGCTTGTGCGTTGTGTCCACACGCCCTGCGCTCACTCAAATTCCTATTTTATTTTGTAATGATGTTCCGATTAAACGCAAGTGTGTTCCGACCAAACGCAAGTCGGTTCGGTTGACGGCGTTCCTTGCAACCGACCCCTGCGGGGCGCGCCGCGCCGACTTGGAGATAAAAACAGTCGGGTTCAACAACCCCTCTTCCGTCGCCCGTCGGGCGACACCTTCCCCGTAACGGCTTACCCGTGACGGGGACGGTTTTTATTGTCACAATACAATGTGGGTTTCCTGCGGACAATGTGAAAGAAAAAATGAACAAGTTTGTAATTGTTTGATGTGAATTTCCTACGGACGGGGTGGGAGAAAAATAATATAGACAATTTTTACATAAAAAACAACTACACAAACAAGCGGTCAAAAAAAGGTAATCAGAACATTGTAAATAAATTTGATAGATGAAAAGTTAAAAAAGAAAGTAAAAAAATAACGTTTCAAAACAATACTGTATTTACAGTCATAAGTGCAATTCTGCAACAGACCTTCCCCGACAGTCAACAGCGCAAGCGCGACTTTCGGGGAAGGCGGCTGCGTAGCAGACGAAAGAGGGGCGAGGGATTGAGTTGGTTTCGGAAAAGCCCCTCTTCCGTCGCCCGTCGGGCGACACCTTCCCCGTAACGGCTTACCCGTGACGGGGAAGGTTGTTTTGTTGCAGTACAATGCGAGTTTCCTGCGGACAGGGCACGTACAGAATAGTCAAATGGCAAAAAAAAACGGCGCGTTCCAAGGTGGAAAGCGCTGTTTTTTGCTGAAATGGTTGTACCACGGCGGGGTGCAGATCTCTGCCGTGCCCGTCAATCGTCGCCGTTTTTGCGCGTGAAAATCGCCTCTTCGCTCGCGGACTTGATTTTTCTCTTTACCAAGCCGCGCTCTATGAGTTGCAAAGTACCCTCGTAGGGCATATAGTAGTCCTCGGGGATACGGGCGGTACGGGTCAGCCCGAGTTCCCTCGCCGTCGCGTTTAGCAGGGCAAGCGCCACTTTGAAGTGCTTTTCGTTGCGTATGCGATACATAGACGGCGTGTCCGTCAACGTGGGAGCGTTTACCGCTTCCGCGCGATATGCGCTGTCGGCAGGATATGTCTCGGGGTCGAGCGGATACAGAACGCACAGCGTTTTGCCGCGGAACAACAGACGAGCAACGTACTTTTTGCCCGCTTTGAAAGTTTCGCGCTTCCAATTGTAACGGCATTTTACGCCTTTGTAACTCAAAAGTTCGTTCTTCAACACGTTGTAACGGTCTTTGAGCCAATCGTCCGACTGTATCAGACGCGCCACAAAACTTTTGTCGTAGCGCAAGACGCCCGCTTCGTGAGAGTCCGCCGTGTCAACAAGGATGGGGGCGGGCTGCGCCGCCTCTTGTTGCTGAGGCGCAACCTGCTCTGCGGAAATCTGCTCCGAAACTACTTGCTCTGCGGCTACCTGCTCCGCCGCAACGCTCGCCGCAACGTCGCCGCTCGGTGCGGGCGACTGCTCGGGAGAGCGCTGTTCGGTCGATTGGTCGGCGTCTTTCGGTCGGCGTAACAAAATTACTATGCACACCTCCACGGCGGCAAAAAGCAACACCTGTGCCAAAACTATCCAAAACAGAATGTCCGCAATGGAATCTACGTGCGTGCCGAAAATGGAATCTGCCAAAATGCCAAGCATAATTTTTACTCCTACCTTTGCATTGATTTGTTGTACCGCAACGCCGTTTGACGGCAGCGGGCAAAGCGCACCGCTACCGCCAGACGAAATTTGTTAGTCGCCGCCGTTCGTGTTTACCGTGAAGTTGAGCGTGTCGGTGTACGCGCCTTCGTACTTGGCTTGGCTTGCGGTGGCTTGTTCAAGTTTGACTGTCAAGTCCGCTTTGCCGTTTGCGGAAAGGTCGGTTGTACCGTCGATATTTTCAAGAACGGTCTTTTCGCTTGAGCTGAAAGTTGTTGCGCCTTTCTTTACGGTGTAAGCCAAAGAGTCGCTGCCGTGTACAAGTTTGTAGTCGTGTTCGCTTTCGATCGTTATCGAAAGTGTTTCACCGTCACCCAAAACGGCTTTGGTCACTTCTACGGTGATGGTTTGTTCTTGGTCGGGTTTAAGGTTGATCGGTCCGTCGGTAATTGTTACTGCCCAACCGCCCTCAACACTGTACGTCACCTGTACCGAGCCGGTGTTACTGCCATCGCTGGCGAGTCCAGCCGCATTTGCCGTGCCCGTGCAAGCGAATGCAACGCACACCGCAGCCAGCACCAACACTGCCGCGAAAACTATCAAAGCGGTCTTTGTCATTGTCTTTGTCATTGTTTTGTTACCTCCATATTTTTTTATAAACACGAGACCTACTCGTATTCATCACTTAACTATTATCGTCAGGTTGCCCGTCACGGTGTTTGTGGGGGACATATCGGACATACGGTAGGGCTGAATAAACAACTCTCCCGAGTACTCGCCCGCGCTAAGCGCGTGGGAAAGGGTTATCTGATAGATGTGTTTGCCTGCGCCCACCAAGCCGGACTTGTACAGCGTTTCGTATTCGCCGTTGTCAAGGCGCAAGCGCAACTCAAACGTCAGATAGTACAAGCCGAAGTTTTCCTCGGGGTTGTACAAATCTATTGCAATTGTGTCGGCGTCGGGCGGCATTGTAAGTTTCGAGAAACCCGCCACGGATACGCTTTGCGTTTGCGTAACCGTGCCCGGACGTTCGTCCGAAACGTCGGGGTCGAACCCAATGCCGCCGCCACCGGAGGAGGAAGTGACGTCTCCGCTCGGCTTGTAGCCCAGCATCAAGACGCACAGAAGTAGATCGGTTAGCATAGCCAACAGCAACAACGCAATTACCGTCAGCAGAAGTTTTTTGTCACGTTTAGAATCGAAGTTCATTGTGTTTGTCTCCTTGTTGCAATTCCCAAAAACTCAGCGCGGCGCTAAGTGACCACAGCGGTGAATGTCAGCGCGTCCTGCCAAGTGCCCGCACGTGTGGGAGACGAGACAAGGGTAAGCGTGATAGTAAACGTTTCGGAAGCAATAGTTTTGTCGTTCGACAACTGCCAAATCATCTTGCCGTAGAGGGGGTCGAATGCACCGTTTTCGACGGCGTTCCCTCCCGAGGCGGAAAGGGTGTACTCCTTCTTAGTACCGCCGTTCCAAAGGTAAAATGTGTTTTCGAGTAGACCTTCGTTGTCTTTTACATAGAGCGTGAGAGTTTTGCCCGCGGGGACGTATATGTCGCTCGCCGTGACGTTGATAGTTGCAGTTGCAACCCCGTCTTGGACGGCAAATTCCACCGAGTCGGGCAATTCAAACGTGTAGGACAACGACGGCTCTTCCGAATTGTCGTTGGCTTGGGTGAGATTGAGGTGCAATGCGGGGCGAACGACACCGTTGCTGGTACCAGTCAAAGTTCCTTGGTTACCAGACTCGTCGAGTGTACTAAAATAACCCCCACTACGAGTATCGCCTTTGTGAGAGCGTAACAAAGTTATTTTTGTCGACAGACGAGAACTTTTTAGTTCAATAGAACTCCGAAGAGAGACATCAGTATCCCAAATACCGTTGCCAACGTCATCCTCAAAACCCGTTTCAGAAATAGAAGCCAACCAAAGATAGTCGTTCTTCCAAGCGTCGTATTTTGCCACTGCCGGACGTTCTTCATCATCACCTCGTTCAAGTAAATTAAACTCATTACGTATCCATTGTCCACCGACTTCCGGAACTCCGTAGGCGTCGTTGGGGCAATAATATTTGTTCGAATTAATTGCGTTGGACGTTGCTTCGTCCCACTCGTGTTCTTGATAGCCTACCTGCACGGGCGTGGCAATGAACTGCGTCAAACTGCCCGATACGCCCTGATCTTCGGTCATAGTAAAGCGGGCGTACTGATGATTGGCGTCTTGATTTACATAATCCAAAGAGCTCCCTCTACTAGTGGAATTATAAGCCCCGCCGATATTTAACCCCACCACGCGCGAATAATACACAGAATACAACATCGATGGATACCTAACGGTTGTATTAGACATAGGGGCATTGAAGTGTATAACAGCGTCTTTGGCATAAGTCATATTATCGTCCACCGAACGCCACAAGTCGAGAATGACGTCGCCTTTATTGGTGTTGCCACCGCCGTTCTGCGCCGTGGTGAGGTACACTACGTCCCACTCGAAACCGCCGAAATAGACGGAAACGTTTTTTCCGCCGTTGAGGGTGCGGAAATCGGCGGAAGTTTTGCCCGACTGTGCCGCAGCGGCAACGGACGAGTACGTCCCCTCTGCGGTGAGATAGCCGTACAGCGCTTCCAGCGAATTTTTGTTGAACTTGGTTGTGCCGTCGGAGGAGCGGGCAAGCACAGTTTCGCCCACAGTTACCCAATCCGTATCACTGCGGGCGGCATTTGCCGCAGGCGCAAAAAACAACGCAAAAGCCGCGCCGAGCAACGCTACCGCAACAAAAACTGCCAATATTGCACGGCGTTTGCCGCCGTTTGTCAGCGTTATATCACGCATATTTACCCCCTTTTCTACGTGCCGTCCGAGTGTTAGTAAAAGTAGGATTTTCCTAACAAAAATCATTGACAAAGAAAATCGATTGGTGTATAACAGATGTATTGCAAACTCGCTTTGCAACGGCACAAAGCGCGGCGAAAAGCCCGCAAAAACCCGCCTCACGGCAGGTATGACGTTGAAACGAGCAAAAAAATACGACGTTTCGTCAAAGTTAGTTAAATCCTACTTTTTTTTGAAATTTTTTTTCAATTTTTCGTTTTTTTCGACAACACGGTTTGAAATCTCGGAAAATTTGGCTAAAATAGATATCAACTTGCCGAAAGCGGCGAGAAATTCGTCAAAACAAAATCAAGGAGGATAAAAGTACAATTATGACGATGTATGCTTACGCGAGGGTCTCCTCGCAGGATCAGTGTGTGGCGAGGCAGTTGGACGCATTTGCGCAGATGGGAATTGACGAACAAAACGTCTTTGTGGACAAGCAAAGCGGAAAAGACTTCGAACGGGAACAGTACGCACGACTGCTTGCCGTGCTGAAAAAGGACGATTTGCTGGTGATAAAGTCCATTGACAGGTTGGGAAGAAATTACGACGCGATAATAGAAGAATGGAAAGCGATTACTCGGGAAATAGGCGCGGACATTGCGGTGCTGGATATGCCTGTGTTGGACACAAGGGAAAGAACGGACAACCTGATGGGAAAGTTTATTTCCGACGTGGTGTTGCAGGTGCTGTCCTTTGTGGCGGAAAACGAACGGCAAAACATACGCCAACGGCAGAAAGAGGGCATTGCCTCCGCAAAACTGCGCGGGGTGCGTTTCGGACGTCCGCAAAGCCGCTACTCAGAACAGTTTGTACAGGTGTTTGCGCTGTACTTTGCGGACAAGTTGACCATTGCGCAGGTGAGCGAGCAGTTGGGACTGAGCCGCTGCAACTGCTACTACCACGCAAGCAAACTGCGCAAAATGATTGCCGAAAGGGACGGCGAAACGCAAAGCGAAAGGGACGAGCAAGACAAGCAGTAAAAAATATTTTGACGAAAGGTGTTGACTTTGCACATAAAAAGTGCTAAACTCGGCAACGTTACAACATTTTTGCGGAGGTAGATATGAAAAACTTACGTTCTGTAACGGCTTTGAAAATTTTGCTGCCGATACTCATCGTGTGGCTGTTGGCTTCGTTTGTGATTACGCCTGCGCTCATATCGGCGAGCAACGGCTCGCAAACCGAGACCGCCCCAAGCGAGACGGAAACAACGACCTCGGAGGAACTGGGCGAGGCGTTGGGACAGGTTTTGGGCGCGATGGTTATCGTTGTGTTGTGGTTCTTCACGGCGTTGCCACCCGCCATTGCGCTTGCCGTCGTGTGGATAGTACTGCTTTGCAACGGCAAGAAGTACGGCGCAATAGTTGCGTGCCTTGTGGTGGTTTGCATTTCCGCTGCGCTTGTGACTGTTTACAGCGTGTACAGTTTCCTGTTGGTTGAGATTTCGGCTTTGTTTGCGGTAGTACCCGCCGTGAACATTGCGCTGATCGCAACTGTGCTGGCGCTGTCCGCCGTTGCGGTGAAAACTATGCGCAAACAAAATGGCTCTATGTCAAATGTTGAGGCGAATACTCTATAAATAGTGTAAAAACTTGTTTTTGCGTCCCGACTTTGGACATTGGGCTTACCGCCCCCTGCGGGGCGCGCCGCGCCGACTTGGAGATAAAAACAGTTGGGTTCGGAAAAGCCCTCTTCCACCGCGCGGAGCGCAGTCCCCCGTCCCCGTAAATTCCGCTATGCGTAATTGACGGGGACGGTTTTTTTTGAGTTGCGAGTTGATGTGGGTTTCCTGCGGACGGGGTGAGAGAAAACAAATTACACCGTTTTGTATATTCAACTGATAACAAAAACAACGTCTCAAAAACACACTTGTATTTACAGTCATAAGTGCAATTCGGCAACAGACCTTCCCCGACAGTCAACAGCGCAAGCGCGACTTTCGGGGAAGGTGGCTGCGTAGCAGACGAAAGAGGGGGCAAAAAAGTTGGTTTCAATAAAACCCTCTTCCGTCGCCCGTCGGGCGACACCTTCCCCGTAAATTCCGCGGTGCGTAATTGACGGGGACGGTTTTTTTTGAGTTGCGAGTTGATGTGGGTATCCTGCGGACGGGGTGAGAGAAAAAGAATATAGACAAGTTGGAAAGTGTTTAATGTAAGTTGTTGTAGACAGAGTGAGAGAAAAAACAAATTACACTTGTTTTGTCAATTTTACCGATAACAAAAACAACGTCTCAAAAACACACTGTATTTGCAGTCATAAGTGCAGTTTAGCAACAGACCTTCCCCGACAGTCAACAGCGCAAGCGCGACTTTCGGGGAAGGTGGCTGCGTAGCAGACGAAAGAGGGGGGGGGGCAAAGAAGTAAGTTGGTTTCAAAGAACCCCTCTTCCGTCGCCCGTCGGGCGACACCTTCCCCGTAACGGCTTACCCGTGACGGGGAAGGTTAATAAGGTCGATTGCGATACAATATAAGTTTCCTGCGGACAAAGTTGTAGAGAGTAAGGAGAAAAATATGGATATTGTTGATTTCGAGTATCCCTCTTCCACCGCGCGGAGCGCAGTCCCCCTTCCCCGTAACGGCTTACCCGTGACGGGGAAGGTCTTTTTTGAGTTGCAAGTTGATGTGAATAATCTGCAACAAGTGTGCCGCACCCTGTTAGGTGCGGCACACGAAGTGAAGCCTTTTTTCACCGAATACCCGATACGACTTGTCGCACGTGTGGTCGGAAAGTTTCAACCAAACTCCGCAAAGTTCGGGCGTGTACCGAAGCTTTGCGTCCTCCCCGGGGATGCCGGGGGTATGGGAGACCCCGGCGAAAGGTTTATCCGACCGTGCAGGTTTCCTGCACCACTCCCAAGTCCGACTGCGGCGGCGCGTTAGCGCACAGGATAATGTTACTCACTGTATAAAAAGAAACCGACTTCGGACGAGGAAGTCGGTTTTGTAAATGTTGTCTATTTAACCGTCGATTGCGCAAGCGTTACGCAGTAGCAAGCAATCGACCGCCGCACGTGTGGTCGGAAAATCTAACGTGATTCCGAATAGTCTTTTAATACTCGCTGAACGTCGCGTTCCACGTCCTTGTTGCGAATGGCTTCCTTTTTGTCGTAGTTGCGCTTGCCTTTGACGAGGGCGACTTCCACCTTGACGAGGCTGTCCTTGAAATACAACTTGGTGGGTACGACGGAATAGCCCTTTTCCTTTACCTTGCCGAGCAGGCGCATAACTTCCCGTTTGTGCGCAAGCAAACGCCTGTCCCTGCGGGACTCTACGTTGCTGTAACTGCCTTTGTCGTAGTTTTTTATGTGGCAGTTGACGAGAATCAGCGTGCCGTTGGTTATGCGACACCAAGAATCGGCGAGGTTGACTTCGCCTTTGCGCAAAGATTTGACTTCGCAACCGATGAGGTTGACTCCGCACTCCAACGTTTCGACTACGGTGTAGTCGCGATAGGCTTTTTTGTTGGTGGAAATAAGTTTAGTCATAGTTTGTCAGCGTTTGTCAGCGTTTGTCGGCGGATTGCTCCGACTGCAATTGTTCCTCCTGCACCAAATCGTGCGAGTGTTCCTCCCAAAGGCGCTCCGCCTCCTCCACCGCTTCGTCGCCCCGAGCGTCGGGGTGGGAAATTTGTTCGTCGGCGCGGCGTTGCTTTTTTTTGCGGTGCGCAACGCGTATGTCGCCCCAAGTTGTGACCGCGTCCAACACCACGTACACCCAAAACATCACTATCCACACAAGGGAGGCGAGGGCGGGCCAACCGCTGCCGTCGGGCATTGCCGCGGGCAGAATGAGATCCGTGACGGCGTAACCCACTACGCCGACGGACAACAGTACGAGACCCACGATGTTGGTCTTGGTTTTGTCGCGGCGTTTGATGGTGGAAATTACGTCGAAGAATATCAGTATCAACCCCACGACGGCGAACACGCCGCCTATCCAAGGGAGAATTTTGTCTATCATCAGTACCGTACCTCTGCGGGCAAATGCCCTCTATTGTATTTTACATAATACTATACAAAGGTAAACTTTAAGTAAACACAGGGCGACTTTTTGCTACTTTGCGGGTACTTTTTGCGGGGCGAGGTCGAAATCTATTCGGCAAGCCTGCCTGTCCACCGACGAGACGCGCACGCGCACTTTGTCGCCGAGGCTGTACCTGCCCGAAGCGCACCGCAAACAAAACCTATCCGCGTCGTACTGCACCGCGCCCAATTTGTCGGCGGAAAGGAAGCCTTCCACGGTGTTGGGCAGTTCCGCAAACAGTCCGCACTCGGTTACGCCGCTTACGACCGCTTCGAACTCCTTGCCCACTATGCGCGAGGCGTAGGCGCACTTCTTTACGTCGTCCGCTTTGCGCTCCGCTTCGTCGGCGGACTTTTCGCGGGCGCTTGCGCGCAATGCCGCCTCTCGGCAGATTCGTCTGTCGTCGGCAGTGAAACGGGGGTCGCCGCTTAGCGCGCGCTTTATCATACGGTGAACGGTGAGATCGGCATATCGACGTATCGGCGAGGTGAAATGACAGTAGCAATCGGAAGCCAGACCGAAATGTCCTTTGTTGACGTCGCTGTACTCTGCTTTCTGCATAGAACGAAGCATTACGTCGTTGACAAGCGCAAAATAGGGCGTTTGCGACGCCTTTGCAAGCGCGTCCTGCAAAACAGCGTTGTCGTACCGCTTGGGACGTTTGACGTCTATGCCCAAACTGCGCATAAGCGCAAACAAAACGTCGAGTTTGTCCGAATCGGGCTTGGCGTGGACGCGGTACACAAAGGGACAGCCCGACTCCCTTGCAAAACGCGCCGCGGTTTCGTTGGCGGCAAGCATAAACTGCTCTATTATCTCGTGGGAAAAGCCGTTCTCCGCCGGAACTACGTCCATCACTTCGCCGTCATCGTCGTACACAAAACTCACTTCGCGCGTGGCAAAGGGTATGTTGCCGAGTTTGCCGCGCCTGTCGGAAAGTATTCGGGCGAGCCTGTCCATTGCGAAAAGGTCGGGCGTTATGTCCGAGTAGCGCGAGGCAAGCGCCTTGTCGCCGTCCAGAATACTCTGCACGTCGGCGTAAGTCATTCGGTGACAACTGCGTATTACCGACGGGAACAGTTGGAAGTCCGCGACTTCGCCGCCGCCCGTTATGCGCATTACGCAGGAGAGAGCGAGCCTGTCCTCCCCCTCGTACAGCGAACATATGCCGTTGCTGAGAGGCGTGGGCAGCATAGGAAACACCGTCTGCGGAAAGTAGACGCTTGTGCCCCGCTCGAACGCCGCGCTATCCACTTCGCCGCCGAGCGGTACGTAGTGACTTACGTCCGCGATGTGTACGCCCAAAGTGAAACTGCCGTCGGCGTTTTGCGTGATACCGACTGCGTCGTCAAGGTCTTTTGCGTCCTCGCCGTCGATGGTAAATATGCGCTCGCCGCGCAGATCGCGCCTGCCGACAAGGTCGCTTGCGGTCACTTTCTGCGGGAGGGCGCGGGCGGCTTTTTCCGCCGCTTCGGGGAAGGTCTGCGAAAGATTGTAGTTCGCCGCGACGGAAAGCATATCTACGTTGCGTTCGTCGGGGAAGCCCAACACGGAGACTATTTCCCCCTCGGCGTCGTTGCGGTTGTCGCGGGGGTAATAGGTTACGCGCACGACTACTTTTTGTCCGTTTTGCGCCCCCATATCCCTTTTCGGGGGAATATATACGTCGCTTACGAAACGCCGTTCGTCGGGAGAGACGAAACGCGAAGTTCTGCTTTTGCAATACGTGCCGACAAGGCGGGGCATACCGCGCTCCAACACCTTGACTACCTCCGCCTCGCCGCGCGCGCCGTCCGTCTTGCGGTACAGCACTTTGTCGCGGTGAAACGCGCCGTTTGTTTTGTTGGGAGGAACGAACAAGTCGTCGCCCCCTTCCACAAGCAGAAAACCGAAGCCTTTGGCGTTCGACTGAAAAACAGCCGTGCCGAAATCTCTGTCCGTCACCTTGCGGTAGCGGTTGTTGCGCTTGTCGTACACAAGCAGACGCTCTTCCCGCATACGGCGAAGCGCCGCCGCCGCTTCTTTACGTTCGGCAGGGGTGCGGGCGTGAAGCATTTCGTACAGTTGCTTTGTCGAAAACCAATCGCTATGCGAATTGCTCAATATTTCGTAAAGTTGTTGTGTGATATCCATTTGTAAAATTGTATCCTCTTTCGTTTGTTTTTACGCAACGGCGGCGCGCCTACAAAAAAGGCGGCTAAACTTACGTTAGTCGCCAAGAGAGAAGTTTCCGTTACGTTACAAGACCGCTGCCATAATGATGAGGGCAATGCAGCAAACCGCAACTACGCCCGCACAAATGTACGTCCACAGTTTGAGACGCGCTTCGAGGCGCGAACCTGCGTTTTTGCCGTAGTAGGACTCGTTGTCGTCGGACTTTGAGCCGCCCGTGAAGGCTTCCGTACCGTCGGAGTTGCCCGATTGCTTCATCACTACGAAAATTATGAAACCGATGGCGATCAAGATGATTGCCGCGAGGGCGATTCGGATACCGGCTACTACGTCCGCCGTAGACGCAATAAAATTCAACACTTTTGTGACCTCCGTCTATATAAAAGGGCGCGTTCTGCCCTTTTGTCGCTTGTTACGCTTGTATATTGTAGCACAGCGCGCACTATTTTGCAACTTATTTCAAATAAAAATCGAAATTAAGTTGACTTTGCGCCGTCAGCGCGCGGTTCTGCTGCGTTTGCGCGTGATAAGCACCTTTCCCGTCATTTCCTGCGGGATAGGTTCGCCCATTACGTACAGCATTGTGGGCGCGATGTCGCACAAGTTGCCCTCTATCAGCGTTGCTTTGCCCCGCAACTGCTCGTCCACGAGAATGAAAGGCACTTTGTTGGTGGTATGCGCGGTGAAAGGCTGTCCGTCGTCGTCCAGCATTTTTTCCGCGTTGCCGTGGTCCGCCGTGACGAACGCTCTGCCGCCATTGCTGAGTATGCACTCCACAAGACGGCGCACGCATTGGTCCACCGTGGCGACGGCTTTTTCCGCCGCGGGAATTACGCCCGTGTGCCCCACCATATCGCAGTTGGCGTAGTTGAGTATCATTACGTCGTATTTGCCCTTTTCCACTTCCGCCATCGCGCGGTTGCACACTTCCTCCGCGGACATTTCCGGCTGCAAATCGTAAGTGGCTACCTTGGGAGAGGGCACGAGGATACGGCTTTCGTTGTCGTTGGGGGCTTCCACTCCTCCGTTGAAGAAGAAAGTGACGTGCGCGTATTTTTCCGTTTCCGCAATGCGAAGTTGAGTTTTGCCCAACTTGGCAAGATATTCGCCCAACGTGTTGACGTAGGTTTCGGGACGGTAAGCAACGTCGACGCCCTCGAACTTTTCGTCGTACTGCGTCATACACACCCAATGCACGCGGCGTTGTTTGCCGTGCAGTGAAAAACCGTCGAAACCGCTTTGGGTGAACGCGCGGGTCATCTCGCGGGCGCGGTCGGGACGGAAGTTGAAGAAGATGACGCTGTCGCCGTTTTCCACCGTGGCAACGGGCGAGCCCTCCCTTGTAATCACCGTGGGCAGTACAAATTCGTCCGTTACGCCCTGAGCGTAACTTGCTTCCAATGCGTCAACGGCGTTGTCCGCCCTGTTGTCGCAATTGCCCAACAGCATATCGTACGCCTTTTCCACGCGATCCCAACGGTTGTCGCGGTCCATTGCATAGTATCTGCCGCAAACGGTGGCTATCGCGCCGAAATTCAACTCGTCCATCTTGTTTTGCAATTGGCGGACGTATCCCGCGCCGCTTGTGGGCGACACGTCGCGCCCGTCCATAAAGCAATGCACGTACACGTTGTCCAGCCCGCGCCGCTTGCACAGTTCGATGAGCGCATAGAGGTGCGTGATGTGCGAATGTACTCCGCCGTCGGAACAAAGCCCCATCAAGTGCATTTTGCCGCCGTTTTTGAGGGCGGAATCTATCGCCGCAAGAAAAGCGGGGTTTTCGAAGAAATCGCCGTCGTTGATGGATTTCGTTATGCGGGTGAGGTCCTGATAGATGACTCTGCCCGCGCCGATGTTGAGGTGTCCAACTTCGCTGTTGCCCATTTGCCCCTCCGGCAAGCCGACGGCAAGACCGCTGGCGTTGAGTTGCGTGGTGGGATAAGTGTGCATCAGATACCTGACGTAGGGGGAACATTCCACCCCTATCGCGTTGCCCTTTGCCTGCTTGGACAGACCGTAGCCGTCCATAATGATAAGCGCTGTTATTTGTTTGTCCATAAACTTCCTTATGCCGCAATGTTTGCGGCGTGATATGACTTTGCCGTGCGAAACCGCACTGTATTAGAAACGACCGAACCGAAAGCGTTTGCGCGACGTCAATGCGTCAACGTTTGCCGTCGGAGGGGTAACTGTGTACTATCGCGGCAAATTTAGCCGCTACAAGGCTTGCGCCGCCGATAAGTCCGCCGTCGATGTCGGACATCGCCAACAGTCCCGCGGCGTTAGCGTCGTTCATACTGCCGCCGTACTGTATGTACAGCGCGTCCGCCGCCGCTTTGCCGTATTTGTCCGCAAACAGTTTGCGAACGAATTTTATCGCGGAGTTGGCTTGCTCGTCGGTGGCTGTCACGCCCGTGCCTATCGCCCAGACGGGTTCGTAGGCTACTATCACGTCGGCAAGTTGCTCGGCGGTTACGTCCTTGAAGCCTTCCGTAACCTGACGAGTAAGCACCTCTTCCATACGTCCGCTTTGCCGCTCGGCAAGCGTTTCGCCTATACATACGATGGGTTTGAGACCCGCCGCAAGCGCCGCTTTGGTGCGGGCAAGCACCGTGCCGTCCGTTTCGCCGAAGTAGGTGCGGCGTTCGCTGTGCCCGATCACCACGTACTCTACGCCCAATTCTTTGAGCATTGAGGGAGCGATTTCCCCCGTGAATGCGCCCGATTCCTTCCAATGGCAGTTTTGCGCGCCCACGTGTACGTTTGTGCCGCGGGTAAGTTCCACCGCCGAATACAAATCGGTGTAGGGTACGCACACGATGACCGTGTTAGCCGCGTCCGCAACGAGGGGAAGAAGTTCTTTGAGCAGCGCTTCCGCCTCGGCGCGGGTCTTGTTCATTTTCCAATTGCCTGCGATGATTTTGTTTTTCATATTCCGCCCGTGAAATTTTTATATTTTGTTTTGCGCAACGATCTTGACTATCTGACAAAGAGGTATTATCGTTTCTCTGACGCCGCCGCGCCCTTTCGTTTCCAAAACGAGAACGCTGTCCGTCACCTCTTGCAAAATGCCCTCGGAATAGCCGTCGCTGCCGTGGGTGTACACGGATATTTCCGCGTTGATATACTTGCGAAGCGCGTCTTTCATTTTACTTGTCGTTGAGGCAAGCGATACCGGGCAGCACTTTGCCTTCGAACAGTTCCAGACTTGCGCCGCCGCCCGTGCTGACGTGGCTCATCTTGTCCGCATAGCCCAACTGCGCTACCGCAGCCGCACTGTCGCCGCCGCCGATGATCGTGGTTGCGTCGCTTTCCGCCATTGCCTTTGCCACGGCGTTTGTGCCTTTGGCAAGGGTGGGATTTTCGAATACGCCCATAGGTCCGTTCCAGATGACCGTCTTTGCCCGCTTGATGATATCCGCAAACAGTTCGCAGCTCTTAGGTCCGATGTCCGCGCCCTCGCGATCGGCGGGGATATGCGCGACGTCCACCACTTCGGTCTGCACGGGAGCGTCGATGGGGTTGGGAAATTCGGGAATGGTGACCGTATCTACGGGCAGAACGATACGCTTGCCCTCGGCTGCCGCCTTGGACATCATCTCGCGGCAGTAGTCCAACTTCTCTTCGTCGAGCAGAGATTTACCGATTTCGTAGCCCTGCGCTTTGAGGAAGGTGTAAGCCATTCCGCCGCCGATGATAAGCGTGTCGCACTTGTTGAGCAAATTGTTGATGACGTTGAGTTTGTCGCTTACCTTTGCGCCGCCGAGAATAGCCACGAACGGGTGAACGGGGTGGTCGAGCGCGTCCGCCATTACGGACAGTTCTTTCTCGATGAGGAAACCGCACACCGCGACCTTTACGAAACCGTACTCTACGATAGCCGCCGTGCTGGCGTGCGAACGGTGAGCCGTTCCGAAAGCGTCGTTTACGTAAACGTCGGCAAACGCCGCAAGTTTTTTGCAAAATTCTTCATCGCGCGCCTCTTCGCCCGCGTCGAAACGGGTGTTTTCCAAAAGCACGACTTCGCCGTCCTTCAAAGCGGCGACTTTCTTTTGCGCGTCCTCGCCCACTATGTCCGTGGCAAAGGTCACCTTGCCGTCAAGCAACTGATTGAGACGTTCCGCAACGGGACGGAGGCTGAATTTCTTCGCGTCCCCTTTCAACGCCTTTGCTATCATCTCCTGCTTAGCCGCTTCGCGCTCGCTTTCGGGCAGCGCTTCCAACGCCGCTTTTTCCTTTTTGTTGAGTTTGAAACCGGGAGTGAATATGTTGTGCGGCTTGCCCAAGTGCGAACAAAGAATTACCTTTGCGCCCTGCTCCATAAGATATTTGATGGTGGGAAGCGCGCCGTTGATACGGTTTTCGTCCGTAATGACTCCGTCTTTCATAGGTACGTTGAAGTCTACGCGGACAAGACACCTTTTGCCTTTTACGTTTACGTCCCTGATGCTTTTTTTGTTCATCTGAGTTGCTCCTTGTAGTTTTTTTTGTTCGTTGCGAAAAAACGCAACTTTGTCCTATACAATTATAGTTTTTTATGTCAAAGGTGTCAAGTGAAAACGGGTACAGGCGCTATCGCTAATTTTTATGACCGTATCGAAATATTTTATATGCGGCAAGACTCTCCGCGCAATTATCCGCACGGAGGGCGTTTACGCACGGAAAAACAGAGAAACGTTGCGTTAATCGGCGAAAAAGACGTCGTTTGCAAGCACCGTGGGGTGGGTGGGCGCAACGGACTTTGCGGCAAGGTGAAACTCGCGCGCCTCCTCCTTACGTCCCAAACGGTACAGGCACACCGAAAGTTGTACGCAGGGCAAAAAACCGTTGTAGTACTCGTTGACGAAGCCGCCCTGACTGCGGGACGAATACGCCAAACGATACCACTCCGAGGCAAACTGCCAATTGCCCGCGCCGAAATAAACTGCCCCGAACAGACAGCAAACTTCGCCGTCCGGCGGCAACAGACGAACGGAACGGGCAAGAAAACTCAACGCGGCGCGCGAATCGCCCTCGCTCAATGCGTGCGCGGCAAGCAATTTGTACGCTTCCCGCTTGTCGTACGCCCCCGCGCGGCAGGAACAAACAAACTTTTTGAGCAGGGGCACAGCCTCGTCGAACAAACCGTTGTCGACGAGCGTTCGGGCGAAGTAATATTTGTCCCGCGCGCTCAGCCTTTTGCCCTTTGCCGCCGCATTGCGGTAGATAAGCAGATTGCGCCTTTGGTGCGAACAGGCGGGACGATGTACCACTTCGCAATCCAAATAGGCGACCTGCCCGAAAGGGACGATAGCCTCGTGGATAAACCCACGAAAACGGCACTGTTTGCAATTGCGCACCACCCTCTCCCGCCAGAACCAAAATGGAAAACTTCCGTCCATTCGGTATCTTGCGTAGTAAAAATCGGCGGTGGGGTTGGATTTTTTCCACCCCATCAACAATTTTTGCGTTTTCGGCGGGAGAAAATCGTCCGCGTCCAACCACATTACGTAGTCGCCGCTCGCTTTTTTGAGCGCGTAGTTGCGAGCCGCGGAAAAATCGTCTTTCCACGCAAAGCGGAAAAGTTTTGCGCCGTGAGAAAGCGCGACGGACTCCGTTTCGTCCTCCGAACCGGTGTCCACCACCACTATCTCGTCGGCAAAGCCCAACTGCGGAAGCAATCGGGCAAGATTGGCTTGTTCGTTGCGCACTATCAAAGTTACGGATAACTTCATACAATCAAAATATGATTTTTGCGTTTGCTTTGTCACAACGCGACGCTTCGACATACACTGAACAAGGAGATCCGCGTGAAAATGCTCGTACTCGATTTACCTTACCCGTCCGTTTCCGAATTGACTGCGGACGTACGCAGCGGCAACATAATTTCTTTCGCCTACGCAACGCTGAAAGGGGAAGTTGCCGCCGTGCTTCAATACATAGGTCACAGATTCTACTTCGACATTGCAAACAAAGAGGACGCGGACGCGCTGTTTTCCGTTGCCCTCGCCGAAATGCACCACGTCGATCTGCTCGGCAAAGCGATGCTGAAACTTGGCACTCCTCCGCGTTACGTGCAGTGCCCCAACACCTACGCATATTTCAATACGTCGCAGGTGAGCAGAGCGACGTCGCCCGTAAAAATGCTGATGGACGACATTCAAAGCGAAATGAACGCCATCGCCGATTACCAAAAAATGCTTTTTGCGCTGAAAAACGAAAAGGTGGCGGCGCTCATACAGAGGATAATCCTCGACGAGCAACTGCACCTCGAAACGTTCAAAGATATGCTGAAAAAATATTCCTGAAACTTTGCCGTTCGGCAAAAACTACGCGCGGCGCAACAACGCCGTCGCTTCCGCGGCGATACCGTCTCCGTTGCCCAGCGCGCCGAGACGTTCGGTCGTGGTTGCGGAGATGCTTACGCACCGAGGAGGCAGGGCGCAAACTTGCGCAATTCGGCAAGCCATCTCGTCGGCATATGGGGAAATTTTCGGTTCTTGACAAATAACCGTAGCGGAGACGTTGACCACTTCGTAACCGCTCTCCTGCGCAAGTCGGACGCACCTTTCCAAAAGCACAACGCTGGAAATTCCCTCGTAGGCGGGGTCGTCATCGGGAAATTGGCAGCCGATGTCCTTGTTGCCGCTTGCCGACAGCACCGCGTCGCACACGGCGTGACAAAGCACGTCCGCATCAGAATGACCTTGCAACTTTTTGCCGAAAGGTATCGTTACGCCGCCCAACACAACGCCGTTGCCCTGCGTAAAAGGATGAACGTCGAAACCGTTGCCCACCCGAAACCGAGGAACGTCGTCGGCATAGGTGAGTTTTACGTTGGAACGCAGCCCCTCTACGAAATGCAACGGATTGCCGTTTGCGGCAAAAACCGAGCCGTCGTCGTTGAAGCCCGACAGTCCGCGTTTTGCCGCAGCGTCGTAAGCCGCTTTGAGCCGCACCGTATCGAAAACCTGCGGAGTCTGCACGCAGAAAAATTCCTCTCTGTTTGCCGCAACGGGCTGTTTGCCGTCGCGGTACAAAGCGTCCGTCAGAGGCAGACGAGGTATCGCGCTGCCGTACCGCTCCGCCTCGGAGAAAAGTTTTTCCGCAAAAGAACGCGTAACGAACGGACGCGCGCCGTCGTGAATTGCCACAACGCCGTCGTCGGGAATGCTTTGCAAGCCGTTGTACACCGACTGCGCGCGGGTCTGTCCGCCCTCTGCGAACGCCGTGCCCGCAACGTGCCGTCCAACGACCACCACTTTGTCGGCTATCGGGAGAAAAACTTCCGTGCTGTGAGACAAGACAGTGCCGCCGAGCAAATTTTCCTCCAACTTGTCTTTGCCGTAGCGGGTGGAATTGCCCGCCGCGACCACGATGGCATACCTCATAGTTCCGTCACTATCTCGTACATCAGTTCCGCTTCCTCTTTCTTTACCGATTCGCGCAGCATTTTTACGCGGAAAGTGAGCGCTCCGCCCGCAAAGTGTACGCAAACGACGTCGCCTATTTTGAGTTGACAGCCCGACTTGGCAGGTCTGCCGTTGACGTCTACTTTGCCCGCTTCGCACGCTTCCTGCGCGACCGTCCTGCGTTTGAGTATTCGCGATACTTTCAAAAATTTGTCCAATCTCATAGTGTTACAAACAAAACTTCCGCGTGGCATTTCCGACAACGCTCTGCCGCAAACCGCCGCAAAACCGATTTCGGCGTTTACCGCAAATCAACTTTTCCGCAGTGGGTCGCCCGCGGCAAAACGCCCTTACAAACCGCGCTATATCTCCTTGCGATTGAGAAACGCTCGGGACAACGTTACTTCGTCGGCGTACTGCAACTCGCTGCCGATACTTATTCCCTGCGCAAGCCGCGTGACCTTTACGCCGTACTGCTTGACGAAACGCGCGATATACGTTGCGGTGGCTTCGCCCTCGGCGGAAGTGTCCGTTGCGAGAATGACCTCGCGCACGTCGCCCGTAAGCCTGCGGAAAAGTTCCGCAAGCCTGATGTCGTCGCGCCCCACTCCGCGCAATGGATTGAGCACGCCGCCCAACACGTGGTATACGCCCTTGTATTCGCCCAAACGTTCCACCGCCAACACGTCCTTTGCTTCCTGCACGACGCATATCGTGGAAGCGTCGCGTGTGCGGCAGATATGACAGGGGTCTACGTCGGTGTAGTTGCCGCATACGGAACAGACGGTGACTTTGCTCTTGGCTTCGACAATGGCGTCGGCAAACGCCTGCGCGTCTTTGTCGTTCATAGAAAGCACCGTAAGCGCATAGCGTTGCGCCGTCTTTGAGCCTACCCCCGGCAGACGGGAGAATTGCCTGATAAGTTTTTCTATCGGTTCGATGTAATCGGGCATTTTACATCAATCCTTTCATTGCGCCGAAAGGCTTCATTATGCGGTCCTCTTCCGCCTGCGCCTTTGCATACGCGTCGTTGATGGCGGCGAGGACGAGATCTTCCAACATTTCCACGTCGTCGGGATCGCACGCTTCCGCCTTGATCTTGACGGAGAGGACGGTCTTTTTGCCGTTGCAGGTCACTTCCACCAATCCGCCGGAAGCAGCGCCTGTAACTTCGAGTTCTTCCAACTCCTGCTGCGCCTCTTGCAGTTTTTGCTGCATTTGCTGCGCTTGTTTCATCAGACTTTGCATATTGCCGCCGCCGAAACCGCCGTGTCCGCCGCCCGCGCCGTTGTAACCGTATTTGTTTCCCATATTTGTCTCCTAAATTATATTTTTTTCAGTCGTCGAATTTGACGTTTTTGCCCAGACCGTTGAGTTGTCTGTCTATTTCGCTTTGAGAGGGGACGTTGTCCCGTTCCACCACGAGTTGCCCCGTGATGAAGCGCGCAAGTTCCGCCTGCAAAAGTTTTTTGTATTTGTTTTCTATCAGCCAATAAGAGCCTTCGGAACACTTCAACACGTAGTTGCGCTGAGCGTCGTAACTTACCTTTACGTCGCTCCACACTCCCGTGAGCAAAGGTTCGCCCCGTTTGTCCAACGAAAGTTTTATGCCACGCCATACCGACTTGGGGTCGGTGACGTCCACTACGTACAGCGACCCGTTTTTAGCGGGAGAGTCGGATAAATTCTCCAAACGGGTGATACGCTTGTCCAGCCCGTCCGCGTCCACTTCTCCGCTGCCGCAAGCCACTTTCAACGCCGTCGCTTCGAACAGCATAAGCGGGGAAAGCGCGTATTTCAACCCCGTTTCGACATTTACGAAACAATCCACGGCGTACAGCAGTTTCTTGACGGTGACGCCGTCGGCAATTTCTTTGAGTTGGTCGAAATCCTCTTGCGGAAGCATCAATATGCCGTTTGCGTCGGGGCACACCTTGGCAGTGAGCAGATCCCTGACGTACAGCGACAGATCCTTGTTGAGACGCGCAACGTCCTTGCCGTCCGTAACGAGTTTGTTTATCTCCGTGAGTATGTCCGCGGTGGAATTGGAAAATATCGCCTTGGCAAGCGAAACTATGCCGCTCTTGGAGGAAACGCCCAACACCGCAAGCACGTCGGAATACTCCAACTTGCCCGACGAGACGGAATAGCACCTGTCCGCGATGGAAACGCTGTCGCGCACGCTGCCTTCCCCCGCCTGAGCGATGGCGGCAACGGCTTCCTTGGAATACTGCTTGCCCTCCGCGTCGTATATGCGGGCGACGTGCTGTGCAAGCAACTGCGTGGGCACGAGACGGAAATCGAAACGCATACAGCGGGACAGAATGGTAGCGGGTATCTTGTGCACCTCTGTGGTACACAAAATAAACAGCGCGTGTTCGGGAGGTTCTTCCAAAGTTTTGAGCAAAGCGTTGAACGCCCCCACCGAAAGCATATGCACCTCGTCGATGATGTACACTTTGTATTTGCCGTTTACGGGCGGATATTGCACCTTTTCGCGTATGTCGCGGGCGTAATCGACGCCGTTGTTGCTTGCCGCGTCCATCTCGATGATGTCCAGGTTGGCGCTGCCCGACGTACGGCAAATATCGCACTTGCCGCAGGGATTGCCGTTGTTTTGCTTGGCGTGGGGACAGTTGACGGCGCGGGCGAATATCTTTGCGGTACTCGTCTTGCCCGTTCCGCGCGTTCCGCAGAACAAATAAGCGTGAGAGACCTTGTCCTGCAATATCTGATTGCGCAACGTGGTGACGATGTGTTCCTGTCCTATCACTTCGTCGAAAGTCTGAGGACGGTATTTTCTGTACAGCGCTACGTAGCTCATTTTGCGATATGCTCCTTTGTCAATTGATATGTTTAAGCAGTTTTTTGCGCGCGCGTTGAAGCGCGCCGTCTACCGATTTGTGACTTTTGCCAAGTTTGTCCGCTATGTCGTCGTAACTGTAACCCTCGGCAAACAGCGTGATAACGCGGCGTTCCGTCTGAGTGAGACGGGTGTTGACGGCATTTTCAACGTCGTCGAAAAATTCCCTTTGCAAAACCGTTTCCAACGGATTGTTTGCGCCGTCGGCTACGTGCGAGAGTGCGTCGAGATCGACCCGTTCGCCGAGCGGACGCTGATTTGCACCGTTGCTGCGCTTGACCGCGCCGAGTATCTGCCGCAACACGCACAATTCGGCAAACGCGGGAAAAGCGCCCTTGTCCTCGTCGTACTTTTTTACGGCGTAGATAAAGCCCAACATTCCCTCCTGCAACAAATCGTCCTTGTCGCCGCCCACAAGATAAAATTTGTTGGCAAGGGAACGTATCAGACCTTTGTAGTCGGAAACCAACCGTTCGGTAGCGGCTTCGTCGCCGTTTTTTGCAAGTAAAATAAGTTCGTCCAAACTAACCTCTTTGTCTGAGCGCCTCGTACAGCGCGATACCGCACGCCACCGACGCGTTGAGAGAGTTGACCTTGCCTTTCAACTTCAAGGAGACAACTCCGTCGCAGCACTTCTTTGTGTAGGGGGAAATTCCGCTGCCCTCGCCGCCTACCACGAGCGCCACCGCACCCGTAAGCCGAGCGGACGTGATCTCCTGCCCGTCCATATCCAGCGCGTACACCCAAACGCCCGCTTGCTGCAATTGTTTGATTGCGGCGTGTACGTTGGTGACGCGCGCTATCCTGACGTGGGAAGCCGCCCCCGCCGAAACGCGCACTACCGTATCCGTGACAGCCACTTGACGGTTTTTGCCTATTATGATACCGTCCACTCCCGCACATTCGCACACGCGTATTATACTGCCGAAATTGTGCGGATCGGACAAACCGTCCAGCACCACCACGAAAGGGTGTTCCGCCGAGAGGATATCCTCCACTTCGCAGTAGTGAAAATCGGTAACTTCGGCGACGTACCCCTGATGTTTGCCGTCGGGGCACATCTTGTCCAACACGGACTTGTCCACAAAAGTTATCTTTACGCCTTGTTGCCGCGCAAGCGCCGTTACGCTGTCCGATCTGCCCTTTTCGCAGGTGAGGGAATTGACCGTAACTTCCTCCGACCGCAACGCTTCGAGCACGCTGTTTCTGCCTTCTATCTTCATAACTGTGTTTCCAGAATTTGTTTGAGCCGCGCTTCCTGTCCCGTAAGATACAGAAAGCCCAGCACCGCTTCGAAACCCGTGGCTTTGCGGTAGTCGGAGGAGGACTGATTTTTTGCCCTGTGATGCAAACTGCCGTTGCGCCCGCGACGGTAAACTTCCCTTTCCGTTTCGGTGAAGTCATTGAGCCACTTCTCGGCGAGCGCCGCCTGAGCCGAAGCGCAGACCCTGTCGGAAGCGGTTTCGTGCAAAACCGCGGGTCTTACTCCGCTTTGCGACAGCGCGCACCTCACGTACAGACTGTGTACCGCGTCCCCAACGAACGCCAACGTCACTGCGCTGAGCGACAGCGCGTCCTTTTCTTCTATGGGTTGCGAAAAATACATCTGTCAGTCCTCTGTGTACAACTTTTTGCCGTAGACGACCGCGCCCGTGAGGTAGTCTATTTCCTCGTAGCCGTATTTTTCCAAAAACTCGCGCTTTTCCTTGTCCTTTTGCCCCGCGATGATATACAGCCCTTCCACAAACATTTCTTTGAGTTTGTTTTCCAATGCGGAAAGCAACTGCGCTTCCAACTCCGCGTCGCGGTGTTCCTCCGCAGTGTTGAGGTACAGATGCGCCGTATATCCGTCGCGAATATACCGCTCGCACACCTTGGTTTCGGCAACGAAACGGAAGTAATCGCCGCCCGACACCTTGCGCACGAGAGGAAGATACAAGTCCTGCATACGGTCGCGGTAGTCGTCCATATCCGCCGCGCCCAACACGTAACCTACGGGCACGTCCTCTTCGTCAACGGAGACAAAACACAGTTCCGGCTGATTGTCCAGATAGTAATCGCAGTACATACTGCACCATATCGCGCGGTTGAGCGGAGTGTCGTCGTCGGCATACTTGCTTGCGGCTATGCAGATGTCCTCCACAAAACGAAAATCTTTCTTCTGATAAGGTCTGATCGTCATTTTTTTCTCCTTGCGGACACAATTATCCATTATGGATATATGGTAGCACTTCGGCGGGAAGTTGTCAAGTATAGTATTGTATACCAAGTTACAATATATTGCGCCTCGAAAACGAAGTTCGTCCGCAGAAAAAGGTTGCCGACGTCGAAAAACAAGCGCAAAAAAAAGCCCGTTCCCGAAGAACGGACTTTCTGTGCTTGGTTGAAAACCTACCCTATCACTCCAAACCGTCGAGCAGTTTTTTGATTTCGGCGATGAAGTCTTCGTCGCCGCCCTGGCTGTTGCGGCGTATTTCCTCTATGCGCCTGATGAGATCGCTGTCGTTGGATACGGAAGTGCGTTGCGCGGGCTGTGCGGCGGTCTCCGTTGCGGGCGCGTCTTGCGGCTGTGCAACTTCTTCCGCTTGCGTTTGTTCCTGCGCGGCGGGGGCGGACTGTTGTTCCGTTTGCTCCTCCGTTTGCTCTTCCGCTTGTTCGCTCGGAGTTTCCTCCGACTGTTCGGAAGTTTCGTGCGAAGCGGAATCGCGCATTTCCGCAATGCGTTCCAGCAGGGACTTCGCCTCGTCCACTATGCTCGCCGTTTGTTCGCCGTCGGCTTCGGTACTTTGCTTGTCGTCGGTTTCGGCAATTTGCTCGTCGGAAGTCGTCTCCGCGTGCCGTTCGGTTTCCTGCGCGGCGGCGGGAGCGTCGGAACGCGGCGTCTCCTCCGCGGCGGAGGAACGCAAACGTTCTATCTCGCGGAGCAGTTCGTCGGTGCGATCCAGCCCGTCGGCGGGAGCGGGTTGCTGTTCGGCGGGAGTCGCGGGACGAGCGGGTTCGGCGCGCTTTGCGGGCGCAGTCTGTTTGGGAAGTTTAAGTTCCAACACGATACCGAGGTCTATCACTTCGTCGATGAACGCGCAACTTGCGTCGTCGGCGTTGTCAAGCGCGATGACCTTTATTCCGCGCGAGCGCAGATAACTGTACAGATAGACCATATCTGCGGGTTGGGCTATTACGCAAACCGCGTCGATGGCGGGCGTGCGCGCTACGGCGTCCACCACGTCCACGTAAATACGCGGGTCGAATTCCTTTTTGCCGCGGCGCTTTACGCGCATCGGGCGTTCGATACGGTAGCCGTGCAATTCCGCGTCGGCGTAGATCTCCTTGTGTTTGCGCTCTCCCGCGCCGTAGATCTTGCCGCTGAGAATGACGCCCATTCCGTTCAGCTGTTCCATAACGTTGACGTAATTGTCGCTTTTGAGTCCTACGTTGTCTACGTCAATAAAGAAAGAGATATTTCTGTCTCTAAGCATTGTATTACCTCCGTTGTCACTTCTTTTTATTGTACAGTATTTGCGGCGTTTTGTCCATACTTTCTTTGAAAATAAAACAAATATTGTTGGCAAAGCCCCGCGTCCGTTCCGAACAAGTTGCAGAAAAAGGTCGATATTTCGCAATCGCGATGTCCCTGCTCGAAGTAGGCGTGGTATACCTTTTTGAGCCAGGTGTCCACGGGGAAAACGTCTCCGCGGTGCATTCCGAAAAGCAATATGCAATCGGCAACTTTCGGTCCTACCCCGCAAAACGTAAGCAACTGCTTGCGCGCGGACGCGCTGTCCAAAGCGTAAAGCGAGCGCACGTCGTAATCAAGCAGTTTTTGCGCGGTGGCGACGAGATACTTGTCGCGGTAGCCCGCGCCCAAACGGGAAAAAAGTTCGACGGGGCTGTCGGCGATAGCCTCAACGGACGGAAACGCCTTGCCGAAAGGAGTGTCCTCGCCCAATTGGTTGCAGATACGCTCTATTATCCCGCCGATACGCTTGATGTTGTTGTTTGCCGAAATGATGAAACTGAAAATCATTTCGGTGAGATCCTGATTGAGTATGCGGATACCTTTGCCGCACTCCGCCGCGCGCTTCATTATCGGGGAAAGGGCGGATATGCGCTCGACCTTTGCTCCGTAGTCCGTTTCCAAATCGAAAAAGCGGTAAAAATACTCTCCGTCCGTCGTGTAGACTTCCACTTTTTCGCCCACAGCGTCAAGTTCCGCGTACTTGTCCCTCGAAAAAACGGCGTATCTGCCGTTGTCAAGACGCTTGTAACGGAATATCTGACCGCATTCCAGCGTGTCGCGCACGGAAAAATATTGCGAGTCGTAAGTGAATGCCAATGGTAAATTCATAAGTGTACCTGCGTTTCTTCGGAATGAATTTTCTCAATTGCGCGCGTCATTGTTCGATTGCGGCAAAGCGGCAAAAAACAACTTGCGGCGGCTTTGAAAAAACGAGGTTGCGCTCAACCTCGTTTTCGAAAAAATTTCTACTCCGCAACGGGATAGACGGAAACTTGTCTTCTCGTTTTGTTCTGCTCGAACTTGACAACGCCGTCTATCAAAGCGAACAGGGTGTCGTCTTTGCCGATACCGACGTTGTTGCCGGGGTGGAAATGCGTACCGCGCTGTCTGACGAGAATGTTTCCGGCGCGGGCGAACTGTCCGTCGGCACGCTTTGCGCCGAGACGTTTGCTTTCGCTGTCGCGTCCGTTCTTTGTGCTGCCCATTCCTTTCTTGTGGGCGAACAACTGCAACTTTATGAACATCATTTCAAATTACCTCCAAATTGATAAAGTCGGAATACTCCGTGTAGAAATCCTGCAAGCCGCACAGCATCGTGTTGAGAATTACGTCGGCGTCGTGCCGCTCTTCCGCTGTGAGACGCTCCGGCAGAGTTATCCTGAGAGAGCCTTCTTCCTCGTTGACGTTGTAGCGTACGTTTATCTTTGCCACCTGCAACAGACCGAGCAACGCGGACTGTATCAGAGTGGAAACGCCTGCGCACACGATGTCCTCGCCGCTTTGCGCGTAACCCGTGTGTCCGCACGCCGTCACTTCAACGACGGAATTGTTTTTGCGAGTGATCTTTACGTCTGTCATCAGCCCAAAGTGATGCCTGTAACTTTCAGCTTGGTGTAGGGCTGTCTGTGACCTTGACGGTGACGGACGTTCTTCTTGGCTTTGTAGGTGAAGATGTTTATCTTCTTTCCCTTGCCGTGTTCTACTACCGTTGCCGTAACCTTGCAGTTTGCCGCCTCTGCGCCCGTGAGAACCTTGTCTCCGTCCGCCGCAAGCACAACTTCCAGTTCCACTGCGGAATTTACTTCGGCGTCGAGAAGTTCCGTTTCGAATACGAGACCTTCCGTAACCTTGTACTGTTTTCCGCCTGTTTTTACGATTGCGTACATATTACTTTTACCTCCTGATAAGACTCGCTAATAGGGTGACTTTCCCGTCGATGCGGCGGCGAAAAAGCGCTTGACAAAAAACCCGTTTTACGCGGCTGAGATATATATTACATTAAAAAGGGAGAAAAGTCAAACGAAATTTCGCTGTTTTCGCCATTTTACTTGAAGATTTGCATTGCGCGAGACTTTCCCGACGTAATTTGCGGCGGCATACGCAAAACAAAACGACGATATAGGCAAAACGCTTGTTCGTTGAGCGGGTGAAACGGGCGTGCAAAACGAACGCGCGGCGACATCCGCAACCGTCTGCGGCGAGCGATTTCTCCCTCAAAAAAACACCCCACACCGCAAAAACGCGATATGGGGTGAAAAAAAACTTGTGCAAATTCTTTTTTACAAAACCATATACAATGCGGGCACGATACCGCTTGATGTTTCACTCATTCGACGTTCATCGGATACCATACCTGAGGTATGCACAGCACGCACGTCGAAAGTTGTGTCCGATGAGGGCGAACGGAGCAACCAATATCCATAACCCGAGGAACTCTTGTTGACGCCTTGAATTTTGGCGTAATCAGTGCTTTGATGTTTGCGTGTGTCAAAATCAAATCCTAAATCCTCGTTTAATACTTCCGCATAACTAAGCAAAAATACTTTGTCGTCTGTATTTTCACAAATGTTTTTGTTGTCGGTAACTCCGGTTGAATCGGCACTGTTGTCAACGTTTGTAACGACTACGTAATCTTCCAAATTTGCTAATGCCGTTTTTAAAAATGCATCGTTGAGCCATTTGCGTATTCCGCTTGCGGCGTAGTTGTTTGAACCCAATGCGTCAAACTCCCTGCTGTCGAGGATAATATCGGCAGCAACAAATGCTTTTCCGTTTTCTTGCGTCAGTATTCTCCAAGTAATAGGTTCAAACTTGAACCAGTATACCTTTTCTGTTGTATATCCGTTTTCGTCCTGCTTGCTGTTTGAATTTCCCGTGCCATAGCCTGCATTTTCCGGACGGTACTCGGTAAAGTATACACCGCGGTATTTATCACTTTTGTACTCCACATCTATGTACCACATATAACTTTGTACTTTCCCTTGAATATAGTAACCGTAATCCGTCCAACTGTTCAGATCATCGCTTGACGGCAATTTGTTTTGTATCTCCGCATTAAGGTTGGATATTAGCGCATTATCAGTCACTTCACTCTGCGGATAACTGCCGAAAGTGAGTGTTTTGCCATCCTCGGAAAGAACATAGTGTTTGCTTGTTTGCTTTGTGTAACCACATTCTGTACACTGATTTTCTCCGTTAAATATATGTTGCTCGGGCGTACCTTCCTGTTGCTTACAACGAGTGCATTTCTTTACGTGCGTATTTTCGTCGATACTCCACTCCATACTGTGACCCAAAGCGGCTATTGGTCTCTCGGCAGTTTGCCCGCAACGACTGCATTTACCTTGTATAACTCCTGCATCAATACAAGTAGCAGGTTCTTTGATTTGTTCTGTTTTTGGATCGAGAATATGTCCCAATTCCTTTTCGGGCATTGTTTCATACGCATCGCATTGAGTGCATTTACGTCTAAGCTCTCCCTGTTCGGTACACGTCGCTTGTTTGAAAGTTTCCCATTCATCCCAAATATGTTCCGTGTGGGTTGGGTTATCCGGTGTTGGGTTTTTGGAATCATTGGGCAAGCACAACACTAAAATTGTCACCAGCAACGCGATTGCCACAACAGCCGCAACGACCGCTATAATTATTTTTTTCTTTTTAGAAATGTTCTTCTGTTCGCTCATTTTTTACTCCTTATACTATTCTTGCACGACAAAGTCTGTCCAAATTGAAGTGATAGTCAACCATACATTCTGAATCGACAATCGCACAACATTATTATAATTTCTATGTAGAAATGCAGTAGTATTATTAGGTAATGCCTAACTATAAAGCGCAATATTTAGGTATTGCCTAATATAGAAGAATGAAATCCTTAGATGAACAAATAAGCGAAAATCTGAAACGGGAAATAGAAACGTCGGGCAAAACGAAAACGGAGATCGCCCGAGCAATAGGCGTGACAAAACCGACCGTGTCGCAATACGTGTCGGGACGTATACAGCCTACGCTTGCGGTGCTGTCCAAATTGTGTAACTTTCTCGATTGTTCCGCCGACGATATTCTCATCGTTAAGAAATGACCTCGACTGCGTATGCCGAGGTCGTTTTTTTTCGGGGCGGTTCTGCAAACGGTTGCGGCTGTGCGCGCGCAACTTCACTACACAACTTGCGGACAATTTACTTTGCCGATGTAAAATTGTCGGCAAATCGACGTTACGTAAAACATTGCCGAAAAACGCCGAAGAAAAATCTATGCTTGACAAACGTGTGAAAAAGCGGTACAGTGGAGACAAAGGACGAATACTATGATAGGATTTTGTATTTTTTTGATAGTAGTTTGCTGCGTTGGGCTTGTATCTATCGCGTTGCTGTTCGTATGCTATTATCTGCCCTTCTACCAGAGGCGGCACAAGACGGAAAATCACTACCGTTTGCCCAAAAGCAAACATTTCGAACATAACCGCGACAAGATGTACGCGCTTATCTCCGAAATGGAGCAAACGCCCTACGAACGGGTGTACACGACGAGTTTCGACGGGCTGAAACTTTCCGCAAGATACTACTTTGTATCGGAGGGCGCGCCGTTGCAGATACAAGTGCCCGGCTACCGCGGCACGAGCGTACGCGACTTTTGCGGAGGCAACAAACTCGCGCGGGAAAGCGGCTTCAACACGCTGTTGATAGATTTGCGCGCTCACGGCGAAAGCGAGGGGCACACCATCACTTTCGGCATACGCGAAAGGTTCGACGTGGTAAGTTGGATAAATTACGCGCTCGAACGGTTCGGCAAAGATACGCAGATATGGCTGGTGGGCGTGTCGATGGGAGCGTCTACCGTGCTTTCGGCAAGCGAGTTGGATCTGCCCAAAAACGTCAGAGGCATCATCGCGGACAGCCCATACGCCGCGCCCTCGGAAATAATCGCGGACAGTTGCGCAAAACTCGGACTGTCGACGAAAATTATGACCCCGCTGATAAACGCCGCCGCGAAAATCTTCGGCGGATTCGACCCCGACGAGGCGACGGCGTTGAAAGCCGTTGCGAACACCGACCTGCCCATACTGCTGATACACGGCGAAGAGGACGACATTGTGCCCTGCGATATGAGCCGTAAACTGTACGCCGCCTGCAAAGATCACGCGAAACTGCTGACGTTTCCCGACGCGGGGCACGGGTTGAGTTATATGACGGACAAGCCGAGATACGAAAACGCCGTGCGCGAATTTACGCAGGAAACCGCGCTGCGCTGACAAACGATTGCAAACAGCGCAAAAGATTTTTTACAAAATTCACTTCCGCCCCTTTTACTCGGCGGCGAAAAGCATAATCGCGCGAGATATGCTCATACTACTTCCAAACACAGGAGGTAGTTATGGCAAAGAGCAAACAGAACAATCACGAATACTACGCGAACTACGAAACCTGCCGCAATCGCCTGTTCGACGATTTCGAGCCCGATTGGTTGCAGATAGAGGACGTACATCTGAGTTGGGAGGAGGCGTTTGAAGATGACGACGACTAACGGCAAAAAGAACGCGCCCGAAACGACGGAACAGCCCGTGACGGAAAACAACTGCAACGTGGAAAGAACGCGTCAGGCTATGAGCGAACTGTACAAAAACGTAACTATGGCGCAAAGTTGCATAAAAACCTTGCTGCCCTACGTGGAAAAACAGGAAGTGACAAAGGCTTTGCACAAGCAGGTGGAACAATACGACAGATACGTGGAACAGTTGGACGAATTGTGCGAAAATCTCAATTTCGATCCCACGCCCGCGCCCAAATTTGCTCAGACAATGGCGAATATGGGAATCAAAGCGAAAATGATGGCGGACAAAAGTATCACGCACGTAGCGAAAATTATGCTGCAAGGCACGCTCAACGGTATAATAGATCTGTACCGTATGATAAGAGAGGACTCCGACGTCAACCCGGAAGTGACCTCTTTGCAGAAACAGATACTGCGTTTCGAAGAGGGGAAATTCGAATCGCTGAAAGCCTACCTTTGATAAAAGGTAAAATAAAAAAAACGCCGCCGCTTGGGCGGGGCGTATCGGAAACAAGTTTGTCAAATGCCGCGAAAACTACTTTGCGGCATTTTGCCACGGGTTTACAAGACAGCGTTGCACTACATCCAAAGCCACGGCAACTTCCCTCTGAGTGCCGTTGCCGTCGCACAAAATGAAGCAGGCGGCGATGGTTTTTACGTAGCCGAACAATTTGTCAAGGCAGTCGGTGTGCGCAGCGACGGGAGCGAATTTCTTTGCGAAATCGAACATCGGCGCATAGGCGAGTTTTTCCACCTTGTCGATGACAGTCTCTATCTGCCAAAGGTGCAGGTGTATGCCCGCAAACTGCCAATTGTACTCATCTCCGCCCAAACCCAACAAATGAAGTATCTTCATATTGTCCGTGAGATTGTCGATAAACGCGCCCTCTATTTCGGAAAATTCGCCGTCGGCTATCGCAACTTTGAGCAGGACGTACTGCACTATTACGTCGAACTGCCTGCGCAGTTGTTCGACGTTGTGCGCGTTACGCTTGTCGGAGGCGCAAATTTCCTCTATCAGCGCGAGCGCTTCGGTGTAGTTGTCGTAAGCCTTGTCGAAATGTTCCTGTGCGTTTACCATAAATTTCACCGCTTTGAGCCGATTTGCTAACAGTATAGTATCCCGCGGCGTTTTTGTCAACAACAAAAAGGGCTGTCACTGCGGACAGCCCCATTGCTATGCTACTTGTCGGAAGTAAGTTTCATCAATGCGTCGTTGAGAACGTTGACGCAGGCTTCGATACTGCCGTCGTCGATTATGCCTTTCAGCAGCCCCGCAAGACGGCAGCGCTTTGCGTCGGCGTTGCCCTCATCTCTGTAAATGATTTCGGCGTCGGAGGCAAGCAACTTTACCTGCGAAATGAAATCGCGGAAATCAAGTTGCTTGTCGGCTATACGCTGCCGCACGTTGCCGAAGTACAGCAATTGGGTGTAGAACGCTCCGAAAAAATCGTTTTTCATCAAGTCGGAAAGACTTTGCCCCGACAGGCTCTTCACAAAGCGGAAAGCGCAGGTCGCCAACGAACCTATCGCCAGCGCCGACGCGACAAGTTGCAACGCCGTGCCCGCGTCGAAAACGCGCACGCCGCGCACAACAAACACGTCCAGAGCGGCAAAGCCAGCCCCGAAAACGAAGGGCAAAACGCGCGCCCAATCGAACTTGTGAAAAACGTCCACTTTCGCCTTGTTGACGAAAAGTTTTTTTACCGCTTGGGTAAGCAAACAAGTAGCCGCCGCGTACGCAATGAAGTACGCGCTGCCGCTTTCGGCGAAAAATTCGCACGCACGCGACAAAAAAGTTGCGAGATCCATAAAAACTCATTTCTCCTTTTTTTAGTTTCGGGAAAAACACAGTCCCCAAAGTTTCCCGCCGAGAAGCGCAAGTCCCTCCTGCCCCTCGTATACATTGTAACGCCGCGGCAAGCGCTTTTGCAAACTTTGCTGTCAACAATTTTTGCAATGAAAAACGCCCTCGTTGCGAGAGCGTTTTTTGAGTGGGGGTCGAAGTTAATCGTCTATTTCCGCTTCGAAGGTGAATGCGCCCGTGTTGGGGTCTAACTTACAATCGAATTCGTAGTTGTTCCACTTAAATTCGATGTCGTACACCTTGTTGCCGCGTTCGTAGTCCAATTCTATCTCCCAATCGCGTATTTCGGAAAGTTTCAAAGATGTAAATCTGCTGTTCTTGGTCACTTCCTCGACGACGCGTTGCTTGACGTCGTCGTATCCCAACGTTCCCGTGGCAGAGGGTTGCCTTTTGGAAGCGGCGCGCACGTTGCCGAAACCGTCCAACTCGAATTCGTACGCGTATCCGTTGTAGACGAAGTTGATTTCGTACTCCGTTTCGCCGTCGTCGGTCTTTGTTTGCGCGTGGACGGTGAGGTTTGCGCGGTCCTCTTGGGGCACTTGCGCAAGTTCCAACGCCTTTGCTTTTGCCTCTTCCTGCGAAACGGGCGTGCCCTGCACCTTGGTAAGCGGTTCGCGCTCGTAACTCAACGTTTCGCCCGTCAAGGCGTCAATGCCTATTTCATACTCCCAATCGCCGTGGACAAATTCCACTTCGTATATCATCGCGCCGTCCTCGAAATCCATCTTGCAGCGCACGTTTGCGGGGGGTTGCCCTACGGATACCGTTGCAAGAGCCGCGGCTATCGCCGCTTCGCGCCCGATATACTTGCCGTCGTTGGCGCTGCCCGTCTGAGCGACCTCTTCGCCCGCCATTCCGAGACCGTCGAGAATTAGGTTGAGTTCGTTGATTTTGAGAGAAACAAGTTGTTCTTCCGCGTACTTGCCGGGCACTTTGTCAAGTATCTTGACTATCAACTGCGCCTTGCCGACGGAAATTCCGTATTTTTCCGAAAGTTCTCTTGCCCTTGCGGTGTCGTCCAGACGTTGGGACACTATGCTCGCGTCGCCGAACATATACTCTATTTCGTTGGAGACTATGTCCAACAGCGCGTCGTAATCGCTTTGAGCCGCTTCGATAGATACCAAAATGGAATTTGCGTCAAGGCTGAGTTTGCCGTTTACCACCATTTTGCCGATAAGCGCGTATACAGCAACGCCTATGTGAGAGCCTTTGAAATCCATATCGCCGATGATTTTTTCGCCGTCCATATTGAGCGCTTCCACGCCGACGACGTAGTTGTTTTTGTCAACGGAAACGGATATGCTGGGGTTTACGTCCAACGTTACGGTAGCCGCAACCGCCGTACTGCCGCCCCTCAGTCCGAGGGCTACTCCGCCGAACACGATAGCCACCACCAATATCGCGGCAAGCGCGCAGGTCGCTATCCTCCAACCGCCGACGGAACTTCTCTTTGCCGCCGTACTTGCCGAAGCGCGCGTGGGACATTGCGCCGATACGGCGTCGTAAACGTCCGGTTTGGCGTCGCTGAAACTTTGTGCGACTTTGTTTTCTATTTTTTTGTTTTTCATTTTTCTTCTCCTTCCAATATTTTACGTAGTTTCACAAGCGCCCGTTTGTACTTGGAGAGCGTTGTGTTGAGCGGAATTTTGCGCTCGGACGCAATTTCTCTGTGCCGCATACCGCCTACCGCGTGCATAACCACTATCGCGCGTTCGTCCTCGTCCAACTTGTCGAGACAACTTCGTATCAGCAGTCTCTCTTCGGCGTCGGCGTTTGTGGTAGCCAACTGACGTTCCAACTGCTCGTCCGATACCGTTTCGAAACGCGACCGCGCGCGGAACTTGTCGAAACATAGGTTCTTGGCTATGCGCAATATCCAACCCATCGGATTGCCGCGCGATACGTAGTTGGGAGACGCGTCGTATATCTTTACGAACGTTTCCTGCATCACGTCCTCGGCGTCGTAGACGTTGCCCGTCAGAGTGAGCGCGTAAGCGTAAATTGCGCTGCCGCTCAAATTGTAGAGAACTTTGAGTGATCCCTCCTCGCCGTTGGCAATGCCGTATATGGCGTTGTCAAGTTCTCTCCGACGAGGTCTTATGTAGTTTTCAGATGACATCTTTTGTTTGTTTCCTCGCTTTTTTATCAATTCTCCTTTCGCTTACCCGAAGTTTTATTCTGTCGTTGCCTTCGACGTAATATAAACGCGGACAAGGCTCATTTTATTGCAGGTCAGCGAAAAATTTTTTTTGCGACCGTCACACGCGTGTTCGTACAGTCACGACATAATACAAACGCACAACGACGGCGTTTTGGTGCAGTGACGAAAAAAAAATTTGCCCGAACCTGACACGGTCGGGCGTGCGGCGTCACCGCAAGGTTTGTTTGTATATCTCGTTTTTGGGGAGATTTCGGTCTTTCGCGACGGCTTTTATCGCGTCGGACTTGCTCATACCGTCCCTGATGTAGTAATCGAGGTGTTCGCTTACGGACAGCGCGCACAACGGATTGACGTCCTTTCCGCGGTTTACCACCAACACGAATTCCCCCTTGTCGTCCTCTATCTCGTCGCTCAAACGGCAAAAACGCGCTTGCTCGTGCGACTTGGTGAGTTCCTTTACCAGACAGCACTCCCTGTCCCCCAGCCGTTCGGCAAGATAGGACATATTTTCTTTCAGATCGTGTACCGACAGATAAAATATCGCTACGCCAACGCTTGCGTCCAGCAGATTGTCGCGGTCCTTCTTCTTGTCCGGGAGAAAACCGTAAAAGGTAAAGGGCGGTTCGTAGCCGCTTAGCACAAACGCATTGACGAACGCGCTCGGACCGCTGACTACCGTGTAGGGATAGCCCTTTTCTTTGAGCGCGTTGACCAATGTGTGCCCCGGGTCGTTGACGCAGGGCATTCCCGCGTCGCTGATGACAGCCACATCCTCGCCCCGTTCGCAAAAGGACAAGACAAATTCCGTCTGTTTTGCCTCGTTGAATTTGTGGTAACTGTACGTGGGTTTGGAAATTGCGTAGCGTTCCAACAGTATCCTGCTGTGGCGCGTGTCCTCGCAAAATATCGCGGAAACGCTCTTCAACGTGTCCACCGCACGAAAAGTTATCTCGCCGAGATTTCCTATCGGCGTTGCAATGAAATATACCATATTGCTCCGTTGGGTCGGCGCGGTAAGCAAACCGAGACCCAAAAATTACTCTGCGGAAAATCCTCCGCAGTAAGCGCGTTCAATTGTCCGCTAAGCCGTACCAAGCGGACGCCTGCTTCGTGTAGTTGCCCGCTTCGTCCGTGACGTACAGCGGAGAAAGCAGTTTGCAATCCGCCGCGCCGCCCTTTACCGCGCGTATCAGCACCAGATTCGGCGGGCGCGAGGGCGTGGGACATACGGGCAGTATCTCCTTTACGGCAAGTGCGCTGTCGCGGCACAAAGTCACTATCTCGCAAAGGCGGCTCGCCTGATGTACCAGATACAAACTGCCGCGATTGTTGAGTACCGCGGAAGCGCTGACGATGACGTCCGAAAGGGTCGCCGCTATCTCGTGACGGCACAGCGCGATGTTGCTTTGCTGTTGCCGCTCGCCGCTGCCCACCTTGCGATAGGGAGGGTTGCACACCACGACGTCGGCGTCCTTTACGTACCGACAGGCGTCTTTGAGGTCGGCAACGTACACTTCGACAACGTCCTGCTGTCCGTTGAGTTGTACGCTGCGCTTCATCATATCGGCAAGTTGCGGCTGAATTTCCAATGCCACTACACGCTTGGGGTGTTTTTTGCGGGCGACGAGTATACTCACAACGCCGCTGCCCGCGCCGAACTCCACGCAGAGTTTGCCGCGCATATCCTTGCAGAAGTTGGCAAGCAACACCGCGTCCGTCGTGAAGCGGTACTCCTTTGTCGATTGTATAAGCCGCAGACCGTCGCATTGAAGATCTTCTATCGTTTCTTGCGCTTTCAACGTTACCATAGGTTTATTTTACCTCATCGCTTGCGATTAGTAAAGTAAAAAAATGCGCGCGCGTGCGCAAAAAGCGGCAAAACCCGACTGCCCAACGCCTTGCTTAAAGACAAACTGCTCGCGCCGCAGTTGCCGCGCTTGTCCGCAATCGCCCTTTTGGTTGCGCGGCGAGGCGCAGTTCCCGAAGAAAAACACCGCAAAGTCGGGCGACGTAAAAACGTCCGAAAAAGTATGCGCGGAAAGATTTTTTGCAACAAAAAACCCGAAGCATCGCTTCGGGCGAAAAGATTGGCGGTCAAGCCTCTTCAATAGCGCCGACCGGACATTGTGCTGCGCACGCACCACAATCTACGCAGAGATCTGCCGCAATTTCGAATTTGCCGTCGCCTTCGCTGATAGCGTCGCAGGGGCAAACACTTTGGCAACCGCCGCAAGCAATACAATCATTACTGATTTTGTGAGCCATAACGTTACACTCCTTTCCTATTAGGATATATTTAATTATACACACACATTTGCGATTTGTCTAATATTTTGCAACATTTTGACAAAAAATTTGTTGCGCGCGCAATGTAAAACGAAAATATCGCCGCAAGTCAGTCTTGCGAATCGGCGGGGGAAACCTCGTCGGGGCTATCGGACGGCGTTTCGGGAGGGGACTGCTCTCCCAAAATTTCCCGCAGTTCCTTTTCCGTTGCGGGTAGGTCGTACGTTTGGGTGATGATGGTGAGAACGTCCCCGACGTGCAGTTTTCTCTCGCCGTCGTCGTCCATTCGCGTAACGTCGCCCGCCGCTATTTCGCTCACCTTGGTGTTGGCGGGCCACAGCACGTCGCGCACCGCTTTGCCGACGGCGAACGCCCCCTTACGCACTGTGTAGGAGAGGCGGACTATTTCGCATTTTTTGCCGTCGTTTTGTTTGGATATCATACGTTCCAGCAGCACGTCGTACAGCGGTTCGGTTTTGAATATCTCACAGAGGAAGTAACTCAAAAAGACGGTGATAGCAACGTAAAACAGATTGCTGAACGACCAGGTGCTTTCCACCATAAACACCAACGCGGTGAGGGGCGCGCGCGTGGTTGCGCCCATAAACGCCGACATAGTAAGCATCACCACAGTGGGAAACAGTTCGCTTTGCATACCAATAGCGACGAAAGCGTTTCCCAGCAACGCGCCCAACAGCGCGCCGATACTCAGCATCGGTATGAACACTCCGCCCGTTGCGCCGCTGCCCGTTGAAAAGGCTATCATAAAGAAACGTATCGCCAACAGAACGAATATTATTCTCCACGGAAATTTGTTTTCGGCAAGACCTTTGATAAGTCCGCCGCCGCCGAACAGCGCGTTTGTACCGTCGAAATCGCCGAATGCTATCAAGCCGATGACCGCCGTCAGCGCAAACACGATGACGAGGCGTACCCATTGGGGAATTTTTTTCAACTTGGAATCGTACAGTTTACCTATCCAAAACACCAGATGATTGTACCCTATCGCCAACGCCGCGACGGCTAAGCCGAGCAGTAACGGTATCCAGATGTCTTTGAGCGCAAACGCTCCCATAACGAGTTTTTCGCCCTCCGCCCCCATCAAATCGAAAAGGGGCGACGGGGCTTGTCCCAAAGCCAGCGACCACAGATTGGACGCGGTAACTCCGAACAGCACGCTGCTCATAGCCATAAGAAATATCATCGGGGTGAAGCGTTTGTGCGTTTCTTCCAGCGCGAACAAAATGCCCGTTACAGGGGCGTTGGTGGCTACGGCAAAACCCGCGCACGCGCCGCCCGTCATTATGTAGCGATCCCAACTGTTGTGAGAAAGGGGCAATTTGCTTGTGCCGCCGCCTATCGCAGTGCCGAGAAGAACGCTCGGTCCTTCGCTTCCCAAGGGCAAACCCGCAAAGAAACTTATCCAGCTGTTCAATATTACCGCTACGCCCGTGCGCAACCACCGAAAGGTGAGCAGTCCGCGCAGTACGCCCTCCGCGCGCGGAATACCTCCGCCGCTTGTTTCGGACGACCATCTTTGCAGAAAATACTCCACTACGGCGAGCAATATCGCCGCGGCGACAACGGCTACCGCTATGTACCAATGCGTCTGCGCAAAGCGGTAAATTTCGGCGGATCTTTCCGTGAGCCACTCCGCTACCCACTTGAAAAAGTACACTATCGTACCCACCACCAAACCTGTGAGCGCGCCGTATACAAATACAGGTACTATTACGTTTTTGAAATAACTTTTGTAGTCGGTTCGTTTCATATTAAATAAGCAACTCCGTAATTTCTTTGGGCGAGCGAACAAGCGCAACGGGGTGAGCCGCCGCAAGTTCCGACTCCTTTCCGAAGCCGTAGGTGACGGCAACGGCGTCTATACCGCAACAGCGCGCGCCCTCCACGTCGTGCAGAGTGTCCCCTATCATCAGACACAGCGAACGCTCCCAACCGTTGTCCTCTGTCAATTGCCGCAATACGTCCTTTTTGAAACCGCGCTTTTCCGTCTGCCCGTACACGTATTGAAAGTAGTCGGCTATGCGGTGATAGGCAAGCGACTCTATCGCGTGCGGTTCGTACTTGCTGGACGCAACGGCAAGCACGTACTTGCAGCTTCGTTTGAGCGCGTCGAGCATATCCGTGACTCCGTCGTACAAAAAACTGTTTTCCGCCGCTTTTGTTTCGGCGAATATCTTTTTGTGCAGTTCTATCGCTTCGGCGCAACGCCGCGCGCCCAACAAGCGCGTGTAACTGTCCGTAAGAGGAGGTCCTATGTGCCGCGACAAATCGACGGTAGACGCGTCCTTGCCGAAGTGCGCGAGTACCGCAGTGAACGTGGCATATATCCCCGGCGAAGTGTTGTTGAGCGTGCCGTCGAAGTCGAAAATAATATACTTGTAAGTTTTGTTCAGTTTCATTTGCTCAACGCCCGAAAAAAGCGTTCCGACTTGGGCAGAGACGCTTCTCCCGTTATTCCGAATGTGTAGTAAAGGTAATTTCGCAGTGCGGAAAGTTGGCTTACGTCGCGGTTTTCGCACTCCAATTCGTAATCGATTACGCCGAGATAGACGTTTTTGTCCAACTCGATAAGCCAATTGCTCAGCATAAACGCAGAACGGTAGGTATCCAGACTGCCCGCCAACGTCAAGGGAGAATTTACCTTGACGTCCAACAGTTTGTTCATTTCGTCTGCGGATACTCCGCGTTTGAGTATGTAGCCGAAGCGTTCGGCGGAAATGGGACACTCGCGCTCGTCGCACACGGTCACTCCGTCCTGTTGGGACAGCCGCCGCTTGTAACAAAGCGTATAGACCTCTCCTTTGCGGCGTATGCGCACCATTTCGTCCGACGCAATGCCGCCGCAACGGAAATAGTAGTTGGTCTGCAACTGCGGCTGACCGTCCGCGCGCTCCGCAAGCAGTCCGTACTCCCGCTCCGTGAGCATAAGTTTCAATTCCTGTTCGAGGTTCTTCATCAGCGTTTCTTCTTGCCCTTGCCCGTGTTGAAAATTTTGCTCATTTCCTCGAAGAACGTCGCGCTGTCCTTGAACTGTCTGTAAACGGCGGCGAAACGAATGTACGCAACGTCGTCCAACTCTTTGAGTTGCTCCATAACCATATCGCCGATTTTCTGCGAGGTTATCTCCTCGTCAAGACTGTTGTACAGCGCCTTTTCCACATTGTCCACAAGTTCGTCTATCTGCGCCATAGATATGGGACGCTTTTCGCAGGCGCGCAAAACGCCGTTTTTTATCTTGGAACGCTCGTATATCTGACGAGTGCCGTCTCGCTTTATCACGAGAAAGGGTACTGTTTCAATTGTTTCGAAGGTGGTAAAACGTTTGCCGCACGCAATACATTCGCGGCGGCGGCGGATACTTCTTCCGTCGTCGGTGGAACGGGAATCGACAACTTTGCTGTCCTCACAGCCGCAGTACATACATTTCATTTGCAGCGCCTCCTTGCTCTACGCGCTTTACGCTTTTTTCAGTTATCTATCTGTTTCAACAACTCCAACAGGCGAATGTACTCCCCTTTGGGGTTTCTGCCCTCGTCGTCCATACGTCTCAGCGTGTCTTTGTCCCAAAAGCGCGCGACGTTGGGAGAAATTTCGTCGGCGACGAGCAATCTGCCGTTTACGCGTCCGAATTCCGCTTTGAAATCCGCCACTATCACGCCTACTTTTTTCATCAGGTCGGTAAGCACTTTGTTTATGCGCATTGCGTTGTAGCACATAGCCGACATCTCTTCCTGCGTGCAAAGCCCCATCGCGTATGCGTGATATTCGTTGATGAAAGGGTCTCCGAGGTCGTCGTTTTTGTAGCAGAACTCCAAAACGGGCGATCTCAACTTGCTGTGGTAACTTAGCCCCAACCTGTCGGGCATAGTGCCTGCGGCGTAGTTGCGCACGACCACCTCTATGGGCAGCATTTCCGCAAGCCGCACCACGGCGGAATTGTCCGAATACTTGTCCACGAACGCAGTGGGAATGTTGTTTTTTTCCAACATCTGCATAAGAATTATGTTTATCTCGTTGGTAAGCGCGCCCTTGCCGTCGAAATACAACTTGCGTTTGCCGTGATACATCATAGCGTCGTCGTAAAATTCCGCTATCGCAAGGCGCGGGTCGTTTGTAGCCCAAAGCCGTTTCGTTTTGCCTTCGTTGAGCAGATCGAGTTTTTTCAATTGCATAAACTCACCTCGTTTTGTAGGACAGTTCGACGCTCCTGCCCGCGGGAAGGGTGAGGGAGACGTCTACGCCCTCCGTCTTGTCGGGAAGGGTGGATTTGACGAGTTTCTTTACGAAATTCGGCAAGAACAGCCGAATACGCGTTTCCTTTTTGCTTTCGAGACGGACGCGCAACGTCTTTTTGCCCGCGTCGTAGTACGCGCACACTTCTATGCCGTTTTCCGCGACAAAGCCCTCGAAACTTGCGCTGCCCCAACTTTTGGGTAACGCGGGGAATATGCTAAGCACGTCGTTGTGCGAATACATCAGCATTTGCTGTACCGCGTGCGCAAACACCATATTGACGTTGAGTTGGACGGGAGTCCACACGCCGCTGCCGCAAATACCCATACCGCGCCAATCCTTGTCCACAAACGCGAGATTGTTCATCATACAGCCCTTTACGGCGTTGGAAAGACATTTCTCAGCCTTGTCCCCCTCTCCCAAACGCGCGTACACCGCGGCAAGCACCGTCATATTGTAACTGTTCTGACGGGCGGGACTGCTGCGTTTCTTGTCGGCGGTGGCGACGTAATCAGCCTTGACAGCCTCGTCGGTGAGGAAATTTACCTCCTCTCCGAAATAGGCGGGATACAGCGTGCCGTTGGAAATGCCCGTGTAATCTACGGAAATGAGCGAGTTGACGAACTCGCGGAAAACGCCGTCCGCACCCGCTTGCTTGTCGGGGAACTGCTCCAAAAGGTTTTGCCACACGTTCAGACGTCCCTTGACGTTGTTGGTTTTGCACGCTTCCACAAGGTTGCTCAGAAGATCCTTTGCAAGAGCCAATTCCAAAGCGCTGTTTTTCGCTACAAATGGACGGTCGGTAATGCCGTAACCGTCGGCGATACGCATAGGCAGCGCGGACGGACTGAGTTCCAACCCGTTGTCCGTCAAGGAAAGCATATCCTCGTAGAATTGCGCCGTTTCTTTCATAAAAGGTATCAGACGGTTGCGCAAAAACTTGACGTTGCCGCTGTGCTTTACATACTTGTAGTACAAATTAGCCACCCACGCCGCGCAACCCGTAAAGTGTACGGCAAACACGTCCGTACTGCCCAAACGTCCCGTCTTGGGCGCGGCGACGACGGGCACGGCAATGCCTCTGCACCCGAAAATACGCTGAGCGTTGTTGCGGTAGTCGCCCATATTGTTCCAAAAATATTCGAAAGAGCGCTCCGCGTTGCCCATCATATTGCCCTGAAAAGCGTGCAGCATACTCATCTGCATTTCGCCGCTCATACACAAAAACGCGCGATAGGGCTTGTAACAGCCGTTCCACAGCCCGCACGGACCGAACAGACCGCCCTCCGCCGTACCCGCGACGGTGAGATAGCGCGCAAAACCGTGCAATCTCTGCACCAACGCCGCAGACATATCTTCCTCCGCGACCAGCCTGTCCACGTTGGCGGACGTAGGTTCGCCCAAACGCACGTTAGCCGTGTTGTACAATTTGGAATGAAGCGCGGCGTGCGCCTTGAACATCTTGTCGTAGCCGTCCTTGCAGGCGAGCAGTTGTTCTTTAAGATTTGTCCAAGCCTTTTCGCGGGAACTGCCCGCAAACACTTTGACGAGAATAAGCACCGATTGGGCGCGAGACACGTCCACGTAACCCTGCTCAGCCCGTATACTGCCGCCGAGAACGTGCAACTTGGCAACCGCGCCGTAGTCCGTGCCGTCGTCATCGTTGCGCGCGGCAAAAAACATATTTTGTCTGTCGTAACTTACTGAAACGCCCTCGGGCAGATCGCACAGCCCCTCGTACGTGTGAGAGTTGACCCTGTGCATAAGTTGAAAACTCAGCCGAACGCTGACAGAGCCGTTGCCCTGCTTTGTGATGCGGTAGGCGAACAGATCGTCCGCGCGGGAAACGAAAGCGCACCGCTTGTAACGTGTGTCCGCAACGGCGTAACTTACCGTCGCTTCCCCCTTTTCCATATCCAACGTCCGTTGGAAATCTGCCGTTACGTCGCTCTGCTCAAACAGCATATCCAATTCGCAAAGGGGCAGAGGATATGCGGCTTGCGGACGGAAACTTTTTTGTTTGAGCGCGTCGGGAATTACCTTTTGCGCGCGCAGAAAGTCCCCGTCGTCTATGAGCCGTCGGGTCTCCTCTATGCGATCGGACACGTCCGGCACAACGGTGGTACGTCCGCGCCAACAAAGCGTCGATTCGTTGAAGAGTATCTTTTCCTCCGAAGCGCCGCCGTACACGTTTGCGCCCATACGTCCGTTGCCGAGATACAGACCCTCGCGCCACTTTTCTCCCCACCAATCGGCGGGTGTACCGAATTTGAGAATATCAGCAAATTTGTCGGTCATAGTTTCTCCCGAATGCGCGTAGCATTACAATTTATTATTATACAAAAAAAACAAACGAATGTCAATGCGGACGAATAGAAATCGGAAGATATAAGCAAATATTTTGGTTCTGTAATTGTTGGGGTGCGAACAAGTCGACAAGACAAACCCGCCAAGTTTCAACCAAACTCCGCAAAGTTCGGGCGTGTACCGAATCTTTGCGTCGTCGTCGCGCCAATTGTTAGTCAGAACCAAGCACGCGTAAGCGTACTCGGTACGGCTGACACAATGGTGCTCCTCTCCCACACAATTTTCGTAAACTCAAATTGTGCGGGTCCCCTATCAAGATGCCGGGGGTAGGGGAGACCCCGGCGAAAGGTTTATCCGACCGCGCAGGTTTCCTGCACCACTTCGTCGCGCCTTATGTTTGTCAGCACCAAGCACGCTCAAGCGTACTTGATACCGCTGACGCATAGGCGCTCCTCTCCCACACAATTTTCGCAAGCTCAAATTGTGCGGGTACCCTATTCGACTGCGGCGGCGCGTAAGCGCACAGGATAATGTTACTAAATACATAAAAGAAACCGACCTCAGCCGAGAGTGTCGGTTTCATATATGTTGTCTATTAAATTTTAATCGTGTGTATTCGAAATAACTTTTCTCAACAGTCTCAAACTCATATCCGCGAATAGGGGTGGGCGGTCGGGGACATTGTAACACCGAGAGTGAGGGTGTTCCAACGCAAAATAATCTGCAACAAGTGTGCCGCACCTAACAAGGTGCGGCACACGAAGCGAAGCCTTTTTGCGCGGAATACCCGATACGACACGTCGCACGTGTGGTCGGAAAAGTAGGTCGAAGCGGCGGTTTATTCAAGCACTTCGACGTTGCCCATCGGCGTAACAACGCCGTTTTCCACGAGCAGACCGCCCTCGTGCCACATCTTGTACACGGGAATTGCAAGTTCGCGATGAGCCCTTGCGGCGCAATCGTCTTGCAGTTGGGTCGCAAGATAATGCACTTCGAGGTCCAAGCCGCACACAAGACCAAGTCCCCGCCACAAACCGTAGTGAGCATAGTCCTCGTCCGGCGTGACGTGGTACTGTTCCAATTGCAGCATTGCGCCTGCGGACGCTCCCGCCACTATGCCGTCGAAACGGCGAACCTCCTCCGTCAGACCAAGCGTTTCAAGACGAGAAAGCGCCTTTTCCGGCATACCGCCCGTAAAAAACAAAACCTCCGCGCCTTTCAACATTGCGAGCGGATCTTTGCAATCGAAAGGGTCGAGCCAGCGAAGTTGTTCCTCGCGGTAGCCGTAGGTGAGAAACGGGCGCACTATGTTGACGTACTTTTCGCCGCCTTTGCCGTAGAGCCGCAGCCAACTTTCGTTGTCGTATACTTCGTTTTCACGATAGGCAAGGGGCAAAATGAGTACTTGGGGTAGGTTTTTGAAAAACTTTTGCAAATGAGGACGAGCCCAATCGCCGTCGAAATTGTAGTAGTTGAGCAGAACGTTTACCGACATCAGTACATCTCCACTCCGTTGCTGTCCACGTAGGCGTAGGCAATTTTGTGTTCGGCGGGACGTTCGTCGCCCACCGTGATTGCGTTGAAAACAAGTTGCTTGGCTTCGGAAAGCCCTCTGCCGCCGTTGTGGTACACCTCGCAAAGCACATCGCCGCGCTTTACTTTGTTGCCGATGGCAACGCGCATAATCACGCCCACGGAGAAATCTATGACGTCGCTTTTGGTCATTCTGCCTCCGCCGAGACGCGTTACCGCCCTGCCAATATCTGCGGCGACCATTTGCGTCACGTAGCCGTCTCTGTCCGCAACGACGACGTCGCGCGCGCCTATTTCGAACTTTTCGGGGTGGAAAATGTAGTCGGCGTCGCCGTGCTGAGCCTGCACCATTTCGGCGAATTTGTTCAGCGCCTTGCCGCTTTCTATCGCCTCGCAAAACGCCTTTTCGGCGGTTTGAAGGGTGTACTTGCCCGTGAGAGCAAGCAATCTCAACGCCACTTCCCGCACTTCGCTGTACAGCCGATTCTTTTTGCCGCGCAGTACGTCGATGATGCCTATTATTTCCAAAGAATTGCCTACGTGATCGGACAGCGGCTGCTGCATATCCGTGATGAGCGCGCCTATACGCTTGCCCGCGAGCGCGCCTATCGCCACCATCTTGGAGGCAAGTTCCAACGCGCTTTCGGGGTCGGGCATAAACGCGCCGCTTCCATACTTGACGTCCAACAGTATCGTATCCGAGCCGCTGGCAAGTTTTTTGCTCATTATGCTGGCGCAGATGAGCGGTATGGAATTGACAGTGCCCGTTACGTCGCGCAATGCGTATATCTTTTTGTCGGCGGGAGCAAGATTCGCCGTTTGACCTATCACCGCGCAGCCGACGCGCTTTACCACGTCGAAAAATTCCTCTTCGGAGAGGGCGGTGTCGAAGCCGGGGATACTTTCCAACTTGTCGATAGTTCCCCCCGTAAAGCCGAGACCTCTGCCGCTCATCTTGGCTACGTAAACGCCGCAACACGCAAGTATCGGAGCAAGCGCCAACGTTGTGCTGTCGCCTATGCCGCCCGTGCTGTGTTTGTCCACGACCGTGCCGCCCAAAGCCGACATATCCACCACGTCGCCGCTGTGCAACATTGCGTCGGTCATTGCGAACGTTTCCGCGTCCGTCATACCGTTGAGCAAAACTGCCATCAACAGCGCCGACATCTGATAGTCGGGTATTGAGCCGTCGGTGAAACCGTTTACGAAAAAGCGAATTTCCTCCGCGGTGAGTTCCTGCTTGGTCTTTTTCTTTTCGATGATGTCTACTATGTTCATTGCTTGCTCCTCGATTTTTTTACCCATCAGCCCCAAAAGGGAGATTGCGTATTATATATTATAGCACGAATTTGCCTTTTCTTCAATAGCAACCGCGAAATTTACCCAATCAAAAAAGCGCGCCGCAGTTGCGGCGCGCCGTAAGACGCATCGTTACACGCCGAATATATCGCGCAGAGCGTCGATTTTATCCTGCGACAGAGACTGCTCCTCTTCGATACTGTCGATAGCCGAACTGATGAAATCGGTCTGTTCCTCGGTGAGCGAGGAGGTTATATCCTCGCTTGCGCTTTGCACAACGGGCAATATCAACTGACTTTCGCCGATCTGCTTGACGATGTCTTTCGCGTCCTCAACGGTCAACTCTTCCGCGTTCGCTTGGGTGTAGCCGTACAGATTTTCTATTATTTCCCCCTCTTTTGCAAATTCAACCGTGTTCAAGTCCAGACTGCTGAGGTCTATGGGCAGATCCAACGCCTCGCTCATAGGTTGAAGCAAACCGTTGATGGTTTCGAGGGCTTGTTCGGACAGGTCGCCCTTGATGGCGTCGAGATTGCCGAGAATTTCTTTCAAATCGCTGAAATCGCCGCTGCTCATCATCGCGGCAAAGTCTATCTCGCCCATCTTTACCACTTCGCGCGCCATACGCGCCACGCCTTCCATCGAATCCACCAACCCGGGCAGCGTTACCGTGTCCCCCTTGTCGGTGGTCACGGAGGACAGCCATTCGAAGGGTTTGCCCGTAAGCGATTGATAGAACTTGCCTACGCCGCTGTCGGCATAGCCGGAAAACATTTCCAAAACTTCCGACATCGCCTCAGAACCTTCGCCCTCGGGCGCGGTTTCGTCCTCGGAGGACATTTCATAAGTTTCGGCAGTCTGCTCCGCTTGCGGAAGGTCCTGCACCATAGCGAAAAGACGACCCACCTGCGTAAACATTCCCGAAAACACCATACAAATAACCAACGCGACGGCAAGACCCTGCACCGCGCCTATAACGCTGCCGATGAGTCTGTGACGTTTGGGCTTCACTTTGCCTTTCCTCTTGTCTTTGCCGCGGAAAACGGCGCTGCAAATGGGCGTGACGATGATCCAAGTGAGAAATTGCAACGCCCAAAACAGAATTACGAACATCAGCACCTTTACGAGACTTTGAACGAAAGGCAAAATTATATCGCTGAGGTCGATTCCGCTCATCATCTCGGTGAGTTGCTGCATAAGGTATTCCTTGACGACCATTCCCTGCCCCGGCATTTCCGCGTTGAGTACGGCGTTGCTTACTACGCCGCACAACAGCCACGCAGCCACTACGCACAACACGATAGTGACGGCGCGGGCAACAGAACGTTTTATGCCGCGAATGAGACCTATCAAAAAGCCCGCTACTATCGGCAATACGGTCAAAACTATCATTGCCAATACCAAATAATTCATTGTTCCCTCCCAAAAACTTCTCTACATAGTATTGCATACTGGCGCGGCAACGTTACGCGCAATCGCCTTGCAAAGTACATTTTTGACAAATTACCACAAGTATAATACCCTCATCGCAAAATGTCAATCGTATTCACCCTGCGAACTTCTTTGTTGCGCGTGTTCATAAAGAAATTTTATGCAAAAAAATACGGTCCTATAATAAACGTCGGGGCGCAAACAAGAGGCTGTTCGGCGCAAGACCATATGCAACAAGCGTGACGCACAAGTCAATTATGTTTGACAAAAACGTGCTGTTCAAGTAATATGCAGTCCCCGTCAAGCAGACAAAGGAGACTTGACGGGGAAAGGAACAACCGAGAAACCTCTCGCGTCGGTTGCACGAGCGGTGACGTCAAGGGCGAGTTGCGACGCGCGAAGCCGCTTTCGTGGAATATCCGCCGCCCCGTACACTGTTTGATCGACAAAAAAGGACGCCGCACAATAAATTTTGCGCGGCGTCCGAAATGAAGTTTTTTTACCGAATACCCGATACGACTTGCTGTAAATCAGCCTTATCTACCGTTGCGGAATTACTCGCAAAGTTCCGCAAAGTACTTGATAGTGCGTACCATTTGCGTGGTGTAGCTGTACTCGTTGTCGTACCAAGCCACGACTTGCACTTGATAGGTGTCGTCGTCCAACTTGGACACCATTGTCTGCGTGGCGTCGAAGATAGAGCCGTGGGTGTCGCCGATGATGTCGCTGCTGACGATAGGATCTTCGTTGTAGCCGTAACTGTCGCTTGCGACGCTCTTCATATAGGCGTTGATGCTGTCCTTGGTGATGTCGCGTCCCTTTACGACGGCGACGAGAATGGTCGTGCTGCCCGTGCATACGGGTACGCGCTGCGCCGAACCGATGAGTTTCTTGTCCAATTCGGGAATGACAAGTCCGATAGCCTTGGCTGCGCCCGTGGAGTTGGGTACGATGTTGCAAGCGGCTGCGCGCGCACGGCGAAGGTCGCCCTTGCGGTGAGGTCCGTCAAGCACCATCTGGTCGCCCGTGTAGGCGTGTACCGTCGTCATTATGCCGGATACGATGGGAGCGTAGTCGTTGAGCGCCTTTGCCATAGGAGCAAGGCAGTTTGTCGTGCAGCTTGCCGCCGAAATGATGGTATCGGTGGGTTTCAGAATACCTTCGTTTACGCCGTAAACTACCGTAGGCAGATCGTTGCCCGCGGGAGCGGAAATGATGACTTTCTTAGCGCCTGCGTCGATGTGCGCCTGCGACTTGGCTTTGCTGGTGTAAAAGCCCGTGCATTCCAACACCACGTCTACGCGCAGTCTTCTCCACGGAAGTTTCTCCGCCTTGGGTTCGGCGTAGATGTTGATAGTCTTGCCGTTTACCGTGAGAGTACCGGGAGTGATGACCTTTTTGCCGTCCTCGGACAAAACGGGCTCGGTGCTGGTTACGGTGCTTGCAAGTTCGTAACGCTTTTGTGCGGTGTCGTACTTCAACAGATGCGCAAGCATCTTGGGGCTGGTGAGGTCGTTGATAGCGACTATCTCATAACCTTTCTGTCCGAACATCTGTCTGAACGCCAAACGTCCGATACGTCCGAATCCGTTGATTGCGACTCTTACTTTTTTTGCCATTGTGAGTTTACCTCCAAAAAAAATTTTTAGTTGGTTTTGCAATACTTCTTTACTAAAAATACGTATTGTGGTACAATACCAATGGAGCGGAACGCCCCCTTGGCGTACATAGCCACCGTTTCAAATTATAGCACAAGGCAAACGGTTTGACAACACAAAGCGAGTATTTTTTACTATAAAATTCCGTTTTGCCTTGTATAAAATCTATCTATACCCGGAGGAAACAAAATGCCACTCGTAACAACCAAAGAAATGTTCGCAAAAGCCTACAAAGGCGGATACGCAATAGGCGCTTTCAACGTGAACGATATGGAAATGGTACAAGCCATCGTAGAAGCCGCCAACGAATGCCGTTCGCCCGTTATCCTGCAAGTGTCGGCAGGCGCGCGCAAATACGCCAACCCCGTCTACCTGAAACACCTTGTCGAAGCAGCCGTGGAAACGACGGATATCCCCATCGCTCTGCATCTCGATCACGGCGCGGATTTCGACATTTGCAAAGCCTCTATCGACGGCGGATTTACCTCCGTAATGATAGACGCAAGTTCCAAACCGTGGGAGGAAAACATCGCTTTGACGCGTAAAGTGACGGAATACGCCCACGCGCACGGCGTTGTCGTGGAGGCGGAACTGGGAAAACTTGCGGGAATCGAGGACGACGTCAAGGTGGACGCGGACGACGCGCTGTTTACCAGCCCCGACGAGGTGGAAGAATTTACCGCGAGAACGGGCATCGACAGCCTTGCCATCGCTATCGGCACAAGTCACGGCGCGTACAAATTCAAGCCCGGTCAAGACCCCAAACTGCGGCTGGACATTCTGGAAGAAGTGGGCAAAAGACTGCCCAACTTCCCCATCGTTTTGCACGGCGCAAGCAGCGTGCCGCAGGACAAAGTGGCTATCGTCAATCAATACGGCGGAGAAATGCCCAACGCGATAGGCATTCCCGAAAGCGAATTGAGAAAAGCGGCGAAAATGGCTGTCTGCAAAATAAACATCGACAGCGACCTGCGCGTTGCCTTCACCGCCGCCGTGCGCAAGCACTTTGCGGAATACCCCTCTCACTTCGACCCGCGGCAATACCTCGGCGACGCCCGCACTATGATGAAAGAAATGGTCAAACACAAAATTACGGACGTACTCGGCAGCGCGGGCAAAGCGTAAACGTAACGTCGGCGAGCGCGGCGAAACACCGTAAATTGCAACAATTGAAATTTACATAAGAGCGGTTTGCAAGTCGAACCGCTCTTTTACGTTTCAAACGGGAAAACTTTTTCCGCCCTGCACCGCCTCTGCAAAAATCGGCGGCAACTTTGCTGGACGTCTGGCGCACGGGCGTGTTTGGTAATTGCAATTTTGTTGAAGTTATAATTGTTAACTATACTGACCGTTTTATTTTTTTTCGTACAAACGCATATATAAAATCGGGTTTCGCGGTGAATTATACCGAATGTTTTAAGTTTGATTTTGTACAAGGGCATATTTGAAATCGAGTTGTGCTGTAAGAATTATTTTCATCTCAAAGTAAGTGATGAGTTACGCGGAGGGAAAGAGCAAAAACAAGTTGAGTTTGGAAGTAATTATCATTCTCATTTCGGAGCAAATGGGGCAATATGACGCGTAACAAGCAAAAAACAACTCAATTTTGCAATTGCGGTTGTAATTATTCGAAAATTATAAGTTTTATTTTGTACAAACGCACATATAAAATCGGGTTTCGCAGTGAATTATACCGAATATTTTAATATCGATTTTGTACCAGGGCATATTTGAAATCGGTTGTGCTGTGCGAATTGTTCTCATTCGGAGGCAGACGGAATGATACGGCGCGGGGCGAACGCGCTTGTAGATATTCCGTGCGCCTGTTTCCGATTGTGAGAGCAGGCGCACCGCCGCTGTCACGCAAACGCGCAGGCAGTCCGCGATATATACGTAATGACTCTGTTTTGAAAACAATTTTATTGACTTTTGTAAATTATGGGACTATAATATATTAGTATAACATTTTCGGAGGGCAAAATGAAGCGCAAACTGATTGTTGTTTTGACGATATTGGCGTTGTCGGCAACGATGTTGTTGACTCTTTCCGCTTGTTTGTTCGATCACGAACACAAATGGGAAGTGAGCGAACACCAAGATCCGACCTGTACCGAGGACGGCTACGACATTCTCAAATGTTACTGCGGAGAGCAAAAGACGAAAACCATTTCCCGACTCGGGCACGCTTGGAAAATAATAGATCACGAAAACCCATCCTGCACCGCAGAGGGATGCGATTACAGAGAATGTTCCAGATGCGGCGCGTACGATGAAGTCGTCCTGCCCACACTGCCTCACCAGATAATATCCGACAACGGGGGAGGGAAAGAACCGACCTGTACCGAGGACGGCTACACATCAAGCGGAACGTGCAGCGTGTGCCAAAACTACATACGCAGCGAAACTATTCCCAAACTCGGTCACGATTACCAAGAGGGCGTATGTTCCAGATGCGGCGACAAGGAACAGTACGCTGTGGTCTATCACGCGCAAGACAACGCGGACACTACCAAATATTACACTTACGGCGATCATTTCGAATCTATCGAACCGAGCATCCTTCCCGAAAACCGTCTCTTTAACGGTTGGTACAACGAGGACGGCACTCAGCTGTTCGACGAAAACACCGTAATTACGGGCAACACAGACGTTTACGCGCATTGGCTGGAAAACTACGCCGTTGCCACTGCCGAGCAATTGTTTGCCATCAAAGACAAACCCGACGTAAACTACTATCTTACGGCAAATATCAACTTGCAAGGCGCGAAATGGACGCCGATAGAAAATTTCAGCGGAGTGCTGGACGGACAAAATCACAGAATTTACAATTTCTCCGTAACGGACAGCGCGGCGGGCAACAATTACGCAATGTTTGTTACCAACGACGGCGAAATACGCGATCTGGAAATACGTGACGCAACTTACAACGTCACCTCCGATAACAACGCCGAAACCCGTTTCGGAGTGTTTGCCGCAACAAACAACGGCGTAATCAGCGGCTGTACATTCGCCTCCGGAACGATGCAATACAAAATAAATATGGCGAGTACTTCGCAGCCTTTCCAATTCGGCGTTTTCGCAGCCGTGAACAAAGGCACTGTCAGCGATTGCGCTTGTACGGTGGACCTCAGTTGCGAGACATCTGTCAAATACGGCGGAGGCTCAAACTACGGAGGAACGTCCTACAACTCCACAAACCTCTACACGGGCGGCATCGTGGGCAGAAACGAGGGCAAAGTCAGCGACTGCCACTACGACGGCGAAATAACTATGACATCGGATTCCGACGGAAGTATACTCGCAACGGGGTGGGGCGCGTGGACGTACTACCGTCAAACTACCGGGTTCTATTTCGGCGGAGTGATAGGCATACAAAGCGGCGGTACGCTTACGTCAAGTTACAGTAATTTCAATTTCACCCACAGTAAGTCCGTAACTCATTTTTACGGCGGAGAGCGAGCGCGAGTCGACTCCCAAAACGAATACGTCGGCGGGCTTGTGGGAATAAACACCGACAACGGGCAAATCACCTACTGCTACGCAAACGGTCTGCTTAACGGCAAATCCATAGACAGCTGTACCGTAGGCGGTCTTGCGGGAGTGAACGATACCAACTCCGCTATAAGCAGTTGCTACTCCACTGCGGACGTGGTAGCGGTAGCCCGACACAATGACGAGATAATAGGCGTCGCAACGGCGGGCGGACTTGTCGGACAAAACAACGCCACGGTGCAGGACAGTTACGCCGTAGGCGAAGTACGCGGCGGCGCAAACGCCACTGCGGGCGGCTTTATCGGCAACAACGCCTCTACGGGAAACATATCCAAGAGTTACAGCACGGGCAACGTTTACGTAGATTCGGGTACGGCGGACTTCTTTGTGGGAAAACACGACGGAACAATTTACAAATGTTACTACCTCCAAGGCGCTACCGTGCAAACAGGCGGAGTTTACCGCAACGGAGCGGCAAACGGAACGCCCCAGCCGTACAGCGTGCTGTGGACGGCGGATTTCCTGCAAGGCGAACTGTACTGGGACGAAAGCGGTTGGATAATACCGGTAAACGAAGACCCGATACTCAGTTGGGAAAAAACCGTCGGTCACGACTACGAAACAAGGGTCGTCAAGCCCACCTGCACGGACTTCGGCTACACGGTGTACACCTGCCGCGACTGCGACCGCATATTCATAAGCGACTACGTTGCCCCGACAGGTCACGATTACGACTACGACCACCCGCAGATCGTGCCTGCCACCTGCACGGAAGAGGGACACACCTACTACCGCTGCAAAAACGAGGGTTGCGAGTACCTGCACGAAATTGGAGAACCTACGCCCGCAAAGGGACACCAAAAGAGCAGTCAGATTTCGAGGAGCGAAGCGGAATGCGGCAAAGCGGGCGAAATCGTCTACCACTGCAACGTATGCCAAACCGACTTCACGGAGGAAATACCCGCGCTGCAACATCAACCGGAAATAAAACCGGGAGACGAGCGCGTAGAACCCACCTGCAAATTCGAAAACGGCGAGTACGTCGGCACTCCCGGACGTACCGCAAAAGTAACCTGTTCGGTGTGCGGCGAAACGCTGGAAGAGCCGCAAACGATTGAACCGCACGAGTTTACGAGAGACGAACATCAAAGCGTCAAACCCGACTGCACCAACGAGGGCAGAGACCACCTCACCTGCATCCATTGCGGCTACACTACCGACGTGACCGTTCCCGCAACGGGACACACGGTTACGCAGGGCACGGCGCGTTGCGCGGTGTGCGGACAATACGTAGTAAACGAGGATACTATCACAAAGATAAGCAACCTTGACGGGCTGAAAGCCATTGCCAACAACCTCGGAGGCATTTATATGCTCACGGCGGACATCGACTTGCTCGGTCAGCAGTGGACTCCGATAGGCAATGCGGCAAATCCCTTTACGGGAATGTTGTTCGGCAACGGGCGCAAGATAAAGAATCTTGCCGTAAGCGACCTCACCGACGGTGGATTGTTCGGCTGCAACGAGGGCGAGATAGTCGGCGTCACGGTGGAAAACGCCACATTGTCCTTTGCAAACGCAGACAACATCTTGCTCGGCGTGATCGCCGCTGTGAACAAGGGCAAGATAGTGGAATGTACAGTGAGCGGCTCGGTGGTATTCAACGTGAACGCGTCGCGCGTCACCGACACGTTCGACAAAAACGCATACTCCTGCTCCGTGACGATGGGCGGCGTTGCTGCGGAAAATATCGCAACGGGAATAATCTCCAACTGCACGGTGAGCGCAACGATAAACGTGACGCTTCTCAACGAATTCAAAAACACCGCGTCCGTCGATTGGACTTTCTACCTGCTGCGCGGCTGGAAACAGGAAACTGCCGTTTCCGCGACAAGTTTGACCTTCGGCGGAGTGGTTGGCAGAAACAGCGGAACGGTGGAAAAATGCACCGTAGGCGACGTCAAAATTACCGTCACGCAAAATATTTACATCGAACGCACCACCAACAAGGCTATTCTCGGCGAGGTGAAGTACAAAGCAGGTAAGATGGAAATAGTTGCCAACGTCTATGCGGCAGCGCTTGTGGGATACAACAGCGGCACTGTCACCGACAGCAAAGCGCGCTCCTGCACCATTTCCAACCTCGGCGGAACGCAGGACGACAGCAGCAGTTTCTTCTCGATGAAACACACGTTCAACAATGTGCGCAACACCGACGCGTCAATAAGCCAACTTGTTGCTTACTCGGAGGAAAACGCGCACTGCGACAATCTTACCGTACTGTCCTGATAACGCAACGCAAGTAAACCTTGCCTCCAAAACGAAATGCACCCCAAACAATCGAACGTTAAAGATACGATTTGCGGGGTGCATTTTTGCAGAAAAATGTAAAGTGCGGCGCGGCTCGCCTTTGACGCACACAATCGATGGCTAAATAGATAGTATTTACAAAACCGACTTCCTTGTTGCGAAGTCGGTTTTTGCAAAAACAACCGCCCGCAAAAATTTACCAAGCGGACGGCTGTATGCTGAAATTTGATTGCTTTACGCTGAAATAATTTGTTGGTCTACTTTTTATTGCGGAAATTTTTAACTGTGCCGTGCGTAAATACGCACAAGGTTGAGCAACACGTCGAGGCAGGCTTGCATCTCTTCGGCGATGGCGTACTCGTATCTGCCGTGGCAGTTGTAACCGCCCGTAAACAGATTGGGGCAGGGCAGTCCCTCGTAACTGAGGCGCGCGCCGTCTGTGCCGCCGCGTATCGGAACTATCTTGGGCGCAACCCCCGCTTGCTCCATTGCCAGACGGGCGTTTTCCACGAGATGTATGTGCGGAAGTATCTTTTCCTTCATATTGTAGTAACTGTCCGTTATGCGCACCGTCACCACGCCCTCGCCGTACTTGGCGTTGAGGAAATCCGCCGCTTCGCAAAACAGTTTTTTCTTCGCTTCGAACTTGGCGCGGTCGTGATCGCGTATGATGTAGTCCGCCGTCGCTTCGTCGCAGCCGCCCTGCATTGCATCAAGGTGGTAAAAGCCTTCGTAACCGCTTGTATAGCGCGGATTCTGCTCGGCGGGAAGCATCGACTGCAACTCCATAAGCACCAACAAGGCGTTGAGCATTACGTCCTTAGCCGAACCGGGGTGCACCGACATTCCCCTCACGCGCACTTTGGCGGAAGCGGCGTTGAAATTTTCGTATTCCAACTCGCCCGCGCCGCCGCCGTCAACGGTGTACGCGCCGTCCGCACCGAAACGCTTTACGTCGAAGAAATCCGTGCCGCGCCCCACCTCCTCGTCGTGGGTAAAGGCGATACGTATTGCGCCGTGCTGTATTTCCGGGTGGGAGACAAGCGTTTCCGCAAGAGTCATTATCACGGCGACGCCCGCTTTGTCGTCTGCGCCCAACAGCGTTGTGCCGTCGGAACTGATAACCGTCTGCCCGACGTGGCGCAGCAGGTCGGGAAACTCCTTGGGAGAAAGTTTTCTGCCCTCGGCAAGTTCGATGTCTTTGCCGTCGTAGTTGCGCGTTACTATGGGCTTGACGTTGCTGCCGCTGACCGCGCAGGACGTGTCGACGTGGGCGATGAATCCCAACGAATAACCGCTCTTTACGTTGGCGGGTATGCTTGCGTAAACGTAACCGTAGTCGTCCGTCTGCGCAAAAACGCCCATTGCGTTCAATTCGTCGCAAAGCATATTCAGCAGAACTTTTTGTTTGGCACTGCTGGGAAATTGCTCCGAATCGGGAACAGACTCGGTGTCTATGCGCACGTATTTCAGAAATCTTTCCGTCAATTTGTCATTCATAAACTTACTTTCCTTTTTGCAAAATTCGACGCCCATTCGGAAAAATTGCGAATGGGGTGGGAAAAAATCTAACCGCGTTCCTCGTCGAGATAGGTGGCTTGGAGGTCGGCTATATGCAACAGCAACGCCAACTTGTACTTGGCAAGCGCCTCCGACAGAGCGTAACTTCCGCCCTTGACGCGCTCGTCGAAACCGCCCATATGCCAATTGATGGCGATGGCTTCTTCGGCGGTGAGTTTTACGAACTGCGACACGATGAATACGGACTTTTCGCCGTGACCGTAGGGGAAGCGTTCCTCCACCTTGAAGTAGGGCTTCTTGACCCACTCGCCGCCCTCTTTGACATTGCGCATCTCCGTGACGTAGTAATTTACTTTGCATACGTCGTGCAGCAGACCGCACACGGCAAGCGTTTCGTCGCCGTACACCTTGTTGTAGTCGTCGCCGTACTCGTTGCGCGCCAACGCTCTCAAACGGTAGTAAACGTTGAGAGAGTGCTTGCACAGTCCGCCCGTTTCCGCAAGATGAAACCGCGCCGAGGCGGGGGCGGTGAAGAAATCGCTGTTGGAAAGATATTCCAACAGTTTGTCCGCGCCTTCGCGGTGAACGTTGGACAAATAAACGTCGGTAAATTCCCTCTTTACAATGTCGGTATCCATATTTGTTTGCTCCTTATACTTTCAGATCGTTGAGCCACGCTTCCTTGTCGAAACGCACGTTGGCGGGGCTGGTGGACGGCAAGCGCACAACGGGTAGACTGCCCGTATACGTCTGCACGGTAAGTTTGTACGCGACAAGCCCGTTGCAAAGTATTTTTTGCAGGGGACAGCGTTCCGTTATGCGGCGCAGATCCACGGTGCGCAAATTGCGTATGTCCGAATCCATAGACCCCTCTATTTCGCAATCTGCGACTATGTCCCACAGCGCGACGCCGTTGTTGAGACAAAGATTTTTCCTGTCGGCTATCGTTTGCGGAAATTCCTCGCCGAACGCTTCGGCAAGCACGCTCCAAAATCTGTTGCGCGGATTGCCGTAGTAAAACGCCTGTCTGCGGGACAGAACGGACGGAAAACTGCCCAGCACAAGCACGCGGCTATGCGCGTCGAATATTGGTTCGAAACCGACACAGTAACTCATAAATTCCCTTGTGCGACCGCACCGCCGCCTACTGCCGCATTTGCCGCAAAAAGCGCATACGCCCCTCGCGGCTGCGGCGTATATCTTATTATATCATCATTTTGCTTTTATTGCAACGTATCCGTAGCGGCGATTGTTTGCCGCAAACATTACCGCGCAAAGCAAAATGGAAACGAACTCCGCAACGGGCGTGGCTATCCAAATTCCGTCCAACCCCAACCACAGCGGCAATACGAATATGCACACCGTCTGAAACACCAACGTTCTGCCGAAGGACACCACCGCCGAAATTACGCCGTTGTTGAGCGCGGTGAAGAAAGAGGAACAGAACATACAAAAGCCGCTGAACAAAAAACAGACGGAATACAGCCGCATACCTCGCGCAGTCATCTGCAACAGCGCCTCGTCGTAACTTACGAATACCCTCGCGACAACGTCTGCAAGCGCCTCCGCGCTCACCGTCATAACGAGACTTACGACGGCAATCACTATCATAGATTTTTTGAAAACGTTTTGCAGTTCTGCCCTGTTTTGCGCGCCGAAATTGTAGCCCACTATCGGCGCGACTCCGAGGCAGTAGCCGATGAATATCGCCACAAACACAAACTGAACGTACATTATCACGCCGAACGCCGCAACTCCCGCGTCGCCCACGGTACGTATCAACTGCCAATTGTACGCTATGGAAACGAGCGACATCGCCACGTTGCCCAACAACTCCGACGAACCGTTTACGCAGGACTTGCCTATCACGCGCCAATTTACGCGAAACTTTACGAAACGCAGCAGACTGCGGTTTTTGCTCAGAAAATAGATAACGGGCAGCATCCCGCCCACGAATTGGGACAGCGCAGTACCTATCGCCGCGCCCGCGACTCCCAATTTGCAGCCCACTATGAACACCGCGTCGAACACGATGTTGGTAACTCCGCTTACCAAGGTAAACGCAAAACCCAACTTGGGTTTTTCCGCCGCGATGAAAAAACTTTGGAAAAGATTTTGCAGCATAAAAAAGGGCATTGCGCACATCAGTATCTGCGAATATGTTACCGCGTCCTCCAACACTTCGCCCGTTGCGCCTATCAGAACGGCTACGGGGCGCAGCAAAAAGTAAAAGCCCGCGGCAAGCAACGCGCCGGACACAAACGTTGCCGCGGTGATGAGAGTAAAATATTGATGAGCGCGATTTTTGTCCCCCTCGCCCAACGTTTTGGACACCACGGCAGTGCCGCCCGCGCCGAACATAAATCCGATTGCGCCAAGTATCATCAGCACGGGGAAGATAAGATTTATCGCCTTGAAAGGGGTCTCTCCCGCAAAATTGGATACGAAAATGCCGTCCACCAGCGAATAGACGGAGGTGAACACCATCATCAATATCGGACCGGTGCAAAAGCGCAGCAACTTGCCGTAGGTGAAGTTGTCGGACAGTTGTATCTTCATACCCGACTATCTTAAAACATATTTTTCCAAATGTCAAACAACGTAACCGACCGTAACACTTTTTTTGCGCAAACCATATTGTAAAACAGACTAAGTTAGTCAAATACAAAAGCCGACGACTCGGCAATGGAGGTAAAAATGTTCAACGGAATGTTCAATGAAGGCGGCTACGGTGACGGTAACTGCGGAGGCGGCTGCGGAGGCGGAATGAATTTCGGCGGCTGCAACTGCACCTGGATATTGCTTATTATCCTTTTCCTGTGCTGCTGCGGCGGAAAACTCAAAAATTTCAGCCTCAACGTCAATCCCTGCTGCCTGATACTGCTCACGGCGTTGCTGTTCTGCACGGGCGGAATTTCCCTCGGAACGGGCTGCAACAACAAGTGATCGCCCGACAACTCTCTTGTACATAACCAACGACAAAAAAGGACTGTCCCCCTCTTTGGGACGGTCCTTTTGAAAAATATACGAAATTTTTGTAAAAGCCGTTGCGCCCTACCGCCTATTCGGCTGAGCCGCTTTCTTCCTGCTCCAACTCGTTTTCCTTGTTGGCAAAGCCTTTGCCCAACACTTCTTTGACGTTTTCGACGTAGGCAAACGCGTCGGGATCGACCTGATTGATGATACGGCGCGCCTTTACAAGCTGCGACTTGTGTATCACGCAAAGCAGCATTTCCCTTTCGCGGTGAGAGTAGCCGCCGACGACCTTGACGGCGGTAAGACCGTGTTTCAGCTGCGTGGTGAGTTGTTCCGTCATTTCGGCGGGTTTGTCGGTGGTTATTTCCAACTCTATCGCCGAAGAGAACCCTTTGAAAATCACTTCCTGAACAATTTCGCAGACGAACAGCGCCGCCACGGAGAAAATAAACATATTTACGCCGTCGGACGCGCTCTTTCCCACCGCGCCGTACACCACCGACGAAACGGCGATGACGATGAAATTTGCCATCAGAATGAAGCGCATCGCGTCGCTGCTGCTGCGTTTGGAATGTTTTTGAACGGCAAGTCCCACGATGTCCGTACCGCCCGTAGACGCGTTTACGGACAGCAACATAGGCAACGAGATACCGTGCAACGCCCCTCCCAACAGCACGTACAGCACTTTGTCGAACGTGCCGCCGTCGTCGGACATTATGCCCTTGACAAACTCGGCAACGTTGAGAATTCTCATCAGCACCAACTCCGCCGCCAAAAACAACAGATACACGGTGGTTTTCAATGCGAAGCGGCGGCGATACGTGCAGAAGCAGTAGATCATTATCGGAATGTTGATGGCGATGAGCCACAGACCCGCGGAAAAATACCACTTCTCGGCGGACAGACCGGAAAGCAACAGGTCCAGAATGGAAGATATGCCCAACACGCCGCCTATTATCGTGTCGGAGGGCAGCAGGAACACTTCCACCGCCACAGCCGTGGCAAGGCTTGCGAGAAATATGATGAGATACTGTTTGAAATTGTACAAAAAGCCTCGTTTCATTTGTTTTTGTAACTCCTGTTGAAGGTGGGACGGCTGAATACGTCGTATACGTCCTTGACAAACACAAACGCGTGCGGGTCGCGGGCTTTTATCAGTTGTTTGAGGTACTGCCGCTGTCTGTACTGCACGACAACTACCACTATCTTGCGGTCGCCTCCGTCCGAATCCACGTCAACGCAACTGCAACCGCGCTTGAAGTAGGCGGTTATGTCGGAAATCAGCCGTTCGTACTCGGAGGTGACTATCATAAACTTTTGCGGATGATTGAAGCCGCGTTTGAACATTCCCATAAAGGTAGACCCGAGAATTACGTATGCGAAGGAATAAATTACCACCGCGGCGCTTTCCTTTTCTATCACTATCACGATGACGCTTCCAATGACGTTTATCACGAAATTGGCAAGCATAATCACCTTGGACAAATCAATTTCCGGGCGGTATTTGGCGACTATACGCGCCACTATCTCCGTGCCGCCGTTTGAGCCGTTGTACTCGCTTGCGATGTGCATAGCAAAACCTATCATCACCGCGCCGAAAATCACCGCGATGATACGCGATTCGGTAAACTGCGGAAAATGCACCACGGGCAAAACAGCAAGCACCCCCGTACATACGCAGGTGGCGTAGACGGTTTTTATCGTGAAGTCGCCGCGCAGCAGCACTACGGAACAAATCAGCAGGGGAATGTTGAGAACAAAATACACTATCGACATAAGTCTGTCGTAGTCCACCGTGTGAATGAACAATCGGAGAATATACGTAAGCGCCGAACTCAGCCCGCTGAAACCGCCCGCAATCAACTTGGAGGGGTTGAGAAAAGTGTACAGGCTTATCGCGTTGAGCGTGCCCGCCACCGTCAGCCAGAAATATTCTTTGAGTTTTGTCAAAACGCTTTTTGCGGTGATCTTCGTCAACTTTGCGTACTCTCCAAACAAAAGAGATTTTGTAATCGTATTGTACAAAATCTCTCTGAAACAAATATAATCCTTACGCCGAAATAAGTCAAACGTTTAAGCGAATTTGCGCAAAATTTGTCGTTACTTTTGCGGCAGTTTGCGCAAGATGACGTAGCCGTTGTGCTGCAAATGGCAACTCTTGGAATACTTTCTTCCCGTCAGTACGTCCTCGTACGTGTCGCCGAGATACAGTTTGTATACGTCGTCGCCGCGGTTGACTGCGACGATAGCCTGCGAATCCGTTTCCGTGTCCACCCGTTCGAATGCGTAAACGCTTCTTTCCGCCGCAAGTTGGTGGAAATCTCCGTCGGCGAACACGGGCATTTTTCTCAGTTCGCCCAAGCGGCGGTAGAAATCCAACATAAGTTTGTTTTCCTCGCCCCAAGGATAGCAAACGCGGCAAAACGGGTCTTTGTAGCCCTCCACTGCCGCCTCGTCTCCGTAGAACACGCAGGGGAAACCGAACATCGTGTATTGAAGAACGGCGGCGATTTTGAGCAGTTTGCACCCCTCCTTGTATTGGTAATCGTTGAGACGGGTGCGCGCCATCGCCTCTTTCGGAGCGTTGTCCAAACGCGCGCCCGCAAGATTGGTGAGTATCCGCGCCGTGTCGTGCGTACCCAAAATGTTCATCAGATTGTTGCGTATGAAACGGGGATAATTGTTGACCGTGTCGAATACAACGCGGCTCAACGCCTGCTCGTCGCCGTCGCGGACAAAGGAAATTATGCCGTTCATCAGCGGATAGTTCATTACGGAATCCAACTGACTGCCGTCGAGATAGTGACGGCGACGCCCGTAGTCCACTTTGTTGGAGGCGTCCTCCCACACTTCGCCTATGATTACGGAGTCGGGTTTTTCTTTCTTGGCGGAAGCCACTATCTTGTCCAACATACAGTCGGCTATCTCGTCCACCACGTCCAACCGCCAACCGGAAGCGCCCGCTCTGAGCCAACGCGGAACGATGCCGTTTTTGGAGGTGAAATACCGCTGCGCGCCGCGGCTTTCGGCGTTGATACGGGGCAGACTCTGGAAGTTCCACCAACATTCGTAACTGCCGTCGGGATAGATGTTGAACCAATCGCGGTAGGGAGAGGACGAATCGTTGTATGCGCCGCCTTCGCCGTACTTTTTGCCGCGGTTGAAATACTTGCTTGTACTGCCCACGTGATTGTACACGCCGTCCAATATCACCCTGATACCGCGTTTGTCCGCTTCCGAACAAAGTTCGCGAAAGTCCTCTTCCGTGCCGAACATCGGGTCTATCAGTTCGTAATCTTCGGTGTCGTACTTGTGATTGCTGTACGCCTTGAAGATGGGGTTGAGATACAGCACAGTCACGTTGAGAGAGCGCAGATAATCGAGTTTGGATATTATCCCTTTGAGATTGCCGCCGAAAAAGTCTCTGTTGCGCACAACGCCGTCTTCTTCGCGATAGAAGGGCTGTTCGCCCCAATGACGCATAATTTTGTCCTCGATGGCGACGGTCTCGCCCGTTGCGCAGAAGCGGTCTACCATTATCTGGTACATCACGCCTTTATTGAGCCAAGCGGGAGTGTCGTACTGCTTTTTGTAGACGGAAAGTTGATAGGGACGGACGTTTTCGAAAAACATCGCCGCCCTCGCGTCGTCGCCCATACCCACGTAGCGTTCGTAAGTGACGCCGTCCAACACGAAATAGTACCAATACAGACCCTTTTTCAGTTGAACGTCCGCAAGGTAGTTGTCGTAGCCGTCGCCGCTGCGGTCCTTGTACATAACGTAGTCCTTGCGGAACACGCCGTCGTCGCCGTACACCGTCAAAGTTACTTTGGACGGATTTACCGTTTCGTATATCTGCAAACGTATGCCGAAACTTGTGCCTTCGCTTACCGCGCCTACTACCGATTTGTAAAATTCATCGGTGGGATCGTATCTTACGTAGTCCATTTACATTCTCCAAATCTTGGTTGCGTATTCCTTTACGGCGCGGTCTGCGGAGAAACGTCCCGCTTCGGCGACGTTCTTCAAAGACATTTTGTTCCAACGGTTTACGTCCTTGTACGCCGCGTCCAATTTGTCGTACGCCGCCATATAGTCGGAGAAATCGGCAAAGCACATATAGGGGTCGGCAACGGGATAGTTGCGCAGCAGATAGTTGCTTATGTTCTCGAACGTTTCGCCGCCGAAACCGTTGTTCAGTTCCTCTATGATAACGCGCAGTTTGGGTATCTTGAAGTAGTAGGAAGTGCTGTTGTAGCCCGTCTCCCACAGTTCGGCGACTTCGTTGGCGTTCATACCGAAGATGAATATGTTGTCGTCGCCCACGCTGTCGTGGATTTCGACGTTTGCGCCGTCCAAAGTGCCCAACGTGATAGCGCCGTTTATCATAAACTTCATATTGGACGTGCCGCTCGCTTCTTTACCCGCAAGAGAAATTTGTTCGGATATATCCGCCGCGGGAATGAGATCTTCCGCCATAGTTACGCTGTAATTTTCCATAAACACAACGTTGAGTTTTTGACGGATACGGGGATTGCTTTCCAGGTCTTTCTGAATACAGCAGATAAGTTTGATAACTTCCTTTGCGGCGTAGTAACTCGGGGCGGCTTTCGCTCCGAAAATGTACGTCTGCGGAGTTACGTCGAGGTCGGGGTCTTCTTTGAGGTCGTGGTACAGACTGATGATTTTGAGGACGTTGAGCAGTTGCCGCTTGTACTCGTGCAGGCGTTTTATCTGCACGTCGAAACGCGTGTTCGGGTCTATCTTCACCCCCAAACGCTGCATTGCGTGCTGTGCAAAGCGTTGCTTGTTGCCAAGCCTTATCTGCGCCATACGTTTGTGTACTTCCTCGTCGTCCAAAAAGCCGTTAAGTTTGGTAAGTTGAGAGGCGTCGGACTTGAAACCGTCCCCTATGAGGTCGGTTATCAACGCGGTAAGCCCCGGGTTTGCCTGACAAAGCCATCTGCGGTGCGCTATTCCGTTGGTAACGTTGCAGAACAGATCGGGCTGCAATTCGTAAAAGTTGCGGAAAAGGTCCTTTTTGAGTATTTCGCTGTGCAATTCGCTTACGCCGTTGACGCTGTGCGAACTGATTATCGACAGATTTGCCATACGCACCTGTCCGTAGGCGATGATGGCAAGGTCGGAGACCTTTTTGAAATCCTGCGTTTTGTCGAAAAATTCCTTGCAGGCGCGCTTGTTTATTTCCACTATTATCTGATAAATACGGGGAAGCAGCCGCTGGAAAATGTATTCGGGCCAGCACTCCAACGCCTCCGCCATTACCGTGTGGTTGGTGTAGGCTGTGACGGACTTTACCATAGACCACGCCTTGTCCCAATCGAGATGATATTCGTCCACGAAAATACGCATCAGTTCCGGACCGCAGAGCGCGGGGTGAGTGTCGTTGATGTGTACCGCAACGAGATCGGTGAATTTGTCAAAGTTGCCGTAACGCTTGTAGTGGTCGGAGACGACGTTCTGCATTGCGGCGGACACGAGGAAATATTCCTGTTTGAGACGAAGCGTCTTGCCCTCTTCGTGGTCGTCGTTGGGGTACAGAACCTTGGTGATCATTTCCGCCTGAGACTGTTCCTCCAACGCCCTGAGATATTCGCCCTGACCGAACGTGCGGAAATCGAAGGGCTTGTTGGGACGCGCCGCCCACAAACGCAGTACGCCCACCGCGGTGGCGTCGTAACCTTCCACCACCATATCGTAGGGGAACGCCTTTACTTCCTGACAGTTTACCTGTTGGAAAACAGGACCGCGATCCGTCCAAATTTCCTTTACTTCGCCGCCGAAACGCACCACCTGCGTCTTGTCGGCGCGCTCTTTGAGCCACACCTCGCCGCCGGGAAGCCAATTTTCCGGCAATTCGGTTTGCCAGCCGTCCACTATCTTCTGTTGGAAAAATCCGTACTCGAAACGCAGAGAATGTCCCATTACGGGATAGTTTTCCTTGGCGAGGCAGTCCAGATAGCAAGCGGCAAGCCTGCCCAATCCGCCGTTGCCCAATCCCGCGTCCGGTTCGCAGTCGTAAACGTCCGCTATGTCAACGTAATAGTACTTTTTGAGAGTGTCCGCAAACAGCGACTCCATCTCCATATTGTAAAGGTTGTTTTTGAGACTGCGCCCCATCAGAAATTCCATCGACAGATAGTGAACGCGTTTTCTGTCCCGCGCTTTGTGCTGTCTGTTGAAAGCGGTGCGCTTTTCCAAAAGCATATCCCGCACTACGCTCGCAACGCATTTGTACAGTTGCGATACGGTAAGTTCGCTCGCCGAAATGCCGTACGCCTTGTTGGAGGCGCTTTCTATCATATCTCTGATACGCGATTTGGTCAAATTGCCGTATGCTGTTTCCATTTATTCAGTCTCCCTGTTTTTTTGATTGTTTTGCGGCGGATTTGTAGTAGTACAAAACGCTGCTTGCGGGCAGCGTAAACTCCGCATAGCCCTCGTCGCTTGTGTGTATCTCTCCGACGGTTTCCACTCCCCTGCCGCCGAAACGCAGTTCGTCGCTGTCGAGAAGCAGCGTGTAGTCCCCTTTGTCGATGAAGAAACCGTACTTGCGGTAGTCGTATACGCTGAAATTGATGATGACGAGCATAACGTCGCCCTTCTTGTCAACGCGTTCGAAAGCAAGCACCGAATTGCTGCTGTCGTCGGCAAGCCGCCAACGGAAACCTTGCCAATCGGAATCGTTCTGATAGAGAGGTTTGTACTTTTTGTATATGCCGTTAAGCGTCTGAACGAACAACTTGTGACTGTCGTGCTTGGGGTAAGCGAGCAACAGCCAATCCAACTCTTTCGTTTCCGTCCATTCGTTCCACTGCGCAAGTTCCACGCCCATAAAGTTCAGTTTCTTGCCGGGGTGGGCGTATTGAAAACCGAGCAGCGCTTTGAGTTGAGCGAATTTCGTGTCGTAGTCGCCGAACATCTTGTTGATGAGACTGCCCTTCAAATGCACCACTTCGTCGTGAGACAAGGGCAAAATGAAGTTTTCGCTGTACGCGTAGCACATAGAGAAAGTCAGTTGATTGTGATGTTCCGCCCGCCAGAGCGTGTCCGTCTTCATATAGGACAGCACGTCGTTCATCCAACCCATATTCCACTTGTAGTTGAAGCCCAGACCGCCCACGTAGGTGGGGTGAGTGACCTTGGGGAATGCCGTCGATTCCTCCGCGACGAACAGCGCGTAGGGACAGGCTTCGAACACTTTGCAACTCAACTTACGCAAAAAGTCGATGGCTTCGAGGTTCTCCTTGCCGCCCCACTTGTTGGGACGCCATTCGCCGTCCTGTCTGTCGTAGTCGAGATACAGCATACTTGCCACCGCGTCCACGCGCAAACCGTCCAGATGAAACTCTTTGAGCCAATAAAGCGCGTTGGATACGAGGAAACTCTGCACTTCGTAACGCGAATAATCGAAAATACGCGTTCCCCAGCCCTTGTGTTCCTTTTTGAATTCGTCGGCGCTCTCGTAACAGCAAGTTCCGTCGAATTCCATCAAGCCGTGCGCGTCCTTGCAGAAATGCGCGGGGACCCAATCCAATATTACGCCTATGCCCGCTTTGTGGAATTTGTTTATAAGATATTTGAGATCGTCCGGCGTGCCGTAACGGCTCGTGGGCGAATAAAAGCCCGTCACTTGGTAGCCCCAACTGCCGTCGAACGGGTGTTCCATCAGCGGCATAAATTCCACGTGGGTGTAGCCCATCTTTTTTACGTAAGGCACGAGATACTTGGCGAGATCGCGGTAACTGTACATACGCCCGTCGTAGTGTCTGCGCCAACTTCCCGCGTGTACCTCATAGATATTTACGGGACTCTTGTATATGTCCTTTTTCTTCTGCCGTTCCACCCAAGCGGCGTCCGACCACTCAAACGGTTCTTCCGGGTCGTAGATTATGCTTGCGGTTTTTGGGCGCAGTTCGGAATACCTTGCGTACGGGTCCGCCTTGTAGAGTATGCCGCCCCATTGCGTTGTGATAGCGAATTTGTAGCAATCGCCGCGGCGCGCTTCCACCGTTATCTGCCAGATACCGTCCTCCAACTGCATCTTGTCGTGAGCAAACAGCCAATTGTTGAAGTCGCCCACCACGCATACGTCCTTGGCGTTGGGCGCCCACACGGCGAAGTGATACAGCCCTTCGCTTACTCTGTGGCAGCCCAGCAATTCGTACGCGTCTGTGCTGTCGCCGTTGTAGAAACTCGTAAATTTGTTCATCGTCACTCCTCCGTTCTGTGCGTTCTGACCGTGAGTTCAGCCAACCACGCGGCGTTCTTCTTGGAGAGATCTCCGCGCTTTGCCATATATTTCCAACAACCGAGTGTGCCCGGAATGTTCATACGCGCCGACGTGTCGTTTTCCACAACGTCCTGCATACTGTAAATTACCGTTTCGGCGCGGCTTTCGGCAAGCAGTTCTATCAACTTGTGCGCTATGTGTTCGCCGTTGTCCAGCCCCGTTACGTCGAGAGCCGTCTGCTGCTGCCACGGTTGTAAACTCTGCCACCAACCGAGGGTAGTGTCGTTGTCGTGCGTGCCGAGGTAGGCTACGCAATGCTCGTTGAAGTTGGCGGGCAAAAAGGGATTTGCGCGGTTGCCGTCGCAGCCGAACTGCACTATCTTCATACCCGCAAGCCCGCATTTGTCACGCAATTCCAAAACGCTGTGCGGAATGTCTCCGAGGTCCTCCGCTATCACCGTGAGGTCGGGGAAACTGTCCTGAATATGTTTGAGAAAGTCGTAACCTATGCCGCGCCTCCAATGTCCTTTGCGCGCCGTTTTTTCGCCGTACTTGATGGCGTAGTAACTGTCGAACGCGCGGAAGTGGTCTATACGCAGCACGTCCATAAGTTCCGCGCACTTGCCTACGCGGCGAGTCCACCAAGCGTAGCGCTCCTTTTTCATTGCGTCCCAATCGTACAGCGGATTGCCCCACAGCTGTCCGTCCTCCGAAAAATAGTCGGGAGGAACGCCCGCCACCCAACTCGGACGGCGGTCGGAAGTGAGGTCGAACAGTTCGGAATGCGCCCATACGTCGGCGGAATCGTACGCCACGTAGATGGGAATGTCGCCAATCAACTTTATGTCTGCGGCGCGCAATTTGTCGCGGAATTGCCGCCACTGACGAGCGAATACGTATTGGCAGAAACGGACGTAATCCGTTTCGTCGGAAAGCAGCGACGCGTAGCGTTCCATCGCCTCCGCTTTGCGCATACGTATATCTTCGTCCTCCCACTCCAACCAGGATTTTCCGCCGAAGTGCTTTTTCAGCGCGCAAAACAACGCGTAGTCCTCCAACCAGAAAGCGTTGTCCTCGCAAAATTGCGTATATTCGGCAGGAGGGTCGTTTTTGATAAAGTTGGCAAACGCCTCGCGAAGTAGTCTTTCCTTGTGATAAATAGCGTAACCGTAGTCGTTGCCCCGCGCCTGTTTGGATTGCAGCAAACTGTCCTCGTTAATAAGCCCCTCGCGGCACAGTTCGTCTGCGTCTATGACGAGGGTGTTGCCCGCAAAAGCCGACGGGGAGGCATAGGGAGAGTTTACGAAATCGGTGGGCGTAATGGGAAGAATCTGCCAATAAGTTTGCTTGGCTGCGCGCAAAAATTGAATAAATCTGTCCGCCTCGGCAAGCGTGCCTACGCCGCTTGAACCGGGCAAAGACGTGACGTGCAACAAAATTCCGCTTGTTCTCATATTTTCCTCTGCAAAAAGATTGTAACGTGCGAATGTTCGCACAGAATATATTTTAACATCAGTTTGAAATAAAGGCAATTATTTGAAACCAATACACGGCACAAAAGTTTGTTTCAACGCCGACAAAAAAAGTTGCGCGCTTGGCAGTTGACAAAAAAAGAAAAATCGCATATAATATACCAAACGAAATATCCGACGGAAATGTGGGAGAGATCCCGTGTCCATTCGCCTCGGAAATGCAACGACAGACTAATATTAACGGTTTGTCGTTTTTATTTTTCTATGGGACTGACTGAGAAAAAACAACATCTGACGGGATTGCTGATGCTCGGCGCGGTGGCGATCTTTTGGGGAGCGGGATTTGTGCTGAACGCGCAACTCGTGGGCACTACCTTTGCAGAAACCCCCTCCTTGCTCAACGCGGTACGCTTCGGCGTGTCCGTGCCGCTGCTGCTTGCCGTGTTCAACAAACGCATACGTATCGGCGGCAAGACGCTTCTGTACGGAGCGGTGGGCGGAGCGTTGCTGTTTGTCGGATTTCTTGTTCAGGTGGTGGGAATGAAGTACACCACTCCCTCTCACAGCGGTTTCTTCACGGCTTTTTACGTTGTGCCCGTACCCTTTGTGGCTTGGCTCGTGTACCGCCGCCGTCCGCATTGGGCGGTATTTGCGGGAACAGCCGTCGCGATAGGCGGATTGGTGCTGCTCAATTTTACGCACGAAGAAAGCGGCGCGACGGCAAAGGGCGACCTGCTTACGTTTGCGGGCGCGATAGCCTTTGCGTTGCAGATAGTGTGGGCGGACTACGTGCTGAAAAAGAAAAAAACGGACTACGTTCAACTTACTTTCTGGCAGGTAACGTTTGCGGCGATTTTGTTTGCCGCGTACTCGCTTATATTCGAAAGCAAACACTACGCCGCGATGAAATTCGACGTCGGCTACGGTCTGTGGCGGCTGGCGATAGTGACGTTGGGCGGCACTGCCTTTGCCTACTACGCCCAAACTTACGCGCAGACGCGTTTGTCCCCGACCGAAACTTCGCTGCTGCTCGCCTGCGAATCTCCGATAGGCGCAATTCTCTCCGTGGCGGTGGGAATGGAAAGTTTCGTCTGGCAGACGGCTGTGGGCGGCGTGTTGGTGGTAGCGGCAGTTTTGCTGGTGGAACTTGCACCGTCGCTTGCCGCAAAACGCAAAGCGGCAAGAAACGCAAACGGCGACGCGCCGAATGAAACGGGTGCGGAACGCGTTGCCGACGGCGGCGAAAACTGTGCGCCGGAGGACGACGACGAACCGAAAAGTAGCTGAACTTTACACAAATAAACGTTCCTCCTCGGTGAGGAACTTTTTTTTACGGAGAATACCGCGCCGCCCGTTGAGCGACGAAAAAACACCGCAGTTTTGCGCCGCGGCGTTTGTTTTTTTGTCCAAAAAGCAACTTGGGGTCACGATTTTACAAATTATTTTTTTACGGTCACGATGTTTTCCGCCGTTACGTCCTTTGTGAAACCGTCGTCCGCATACTGACGGTACTCCTTTCCGTCGCCGAGCAGAACGACGTCGCGCAGATCCGTTTCGGCGGTACACTGCGCGCTCTTAGTGACGGGCACGCACTTTCCCCGCCTGATGTAAAACACCACTTCGCCGAGCGGCACTTTCACTTCGCGCATTCCTTTGGATACCTGTTCGCAAAGGAAACCGCTTCCGTCGTAGCGCACCTCCGTCATATCTTCGGGCAGCCACACTTTTCTGCCCTTTGCGTCCTTTTCCAACACGGGCGCGATCATAATGCTTTCGCCCACCAACAATTGATCCTCCGTGCGGCGGGAATAGGCGTCGTCGTACTCGAAACCTAACGGTTTGATGTACATATCCGACGAAAGCGCCGCTTTTACAAATTCCGAATATATGTAGGGCAGCAATCTGTACCGCAGGGAAACGACGCTTTGGAAATCTTCCTTGCCGCTGTATCGGTAGCACTCCTGTTTTTTAGTGAGTATTGCGGAGTGGTTGCGCATCAACGGCGTAAACGCCGAAAACGCAAGCCACCGAAGCATCAGTTCCCTGCTGCAATTTCCGCCGAAACCGCCCGTATCCGCACCGCTGTACAAAAATCCCGCCATATTCAACGACGGCATCATCTTGACGTTGCGCACGAGGTGATCCCAATCGGAACTGTTGTCGCCCGTCCATATTCCGCCGTAGCGATGAGCGCCCACGTAAGACGCGCGGGAAAACAGCAAAAATCTGACGGGAAGTATTTTGTTCAGCCGTTCGCTCGCGGCACGGGTCATAAGCGCGCCGTAAAGATTGTGTACTTTGTCGTGCAGTACCCGTTCGCCGTTTACGTTGTGGTAAAAATTGCGGTAATCCTTGTAAGCGTTGGGTTCTTTGACGCCTTCCGACGCGGGCGGAGGGGTCAACCCGTTGAGAATGGTATACTCGCTGTAAAAAATGGCGGGTTCGTTCATATCGTTCCAAAAGCCCTCAATGCCCATATCTGTCAGTTTGCGGTACTCGTCGCCGAACCACTCGCGGGCGGCGGGCTGAAAGAAATCGGGAAAGTGCGTCATTCCGGGCCACACCCCCGCCTTGAACGGTTTGCCCTCGTGATTGGTGCAAAAGTAGCCGTTTGCAACGCCCGTTTCGTAGGTGTCGTTGTGCGGTTCTACCTTTACGCCTGCGTCTATTATCGGAACGAGGCGAATACCTCCGGCTTTGAGCGAGCCGACGTAGGCAGCAAGATCGGGAAAGCGTTTGGTGTTGACCGTAAAGTCGATGTATCTATCCATATAGTCGATGTCCATACACACCCAATCCAGCGGAATACCTGCGTTGCGGTAGCCGTCAACTACGGAGTCGAAGTCCTTTTGAGTTTTGTAGCCCCAACGGCTCTGCCCGAAACCGAACGCCCACAGCGGCGGAATGTAACTTGTGCCTATCAGCGACAAAAATTCCCTTGCAATTGCGTAGGCGCTTTCGCCCTGCAATTCCACCACCTTGACGTTCGGTTCGCAGGTGACGACGATCTCGCCGCTGTTGTCAACGTCTATTTCGAACAAAACTTTACTTGGGGTGTCGAAAAACGCGCCGAAACATTTGTCGCCGTCGATTATCAGAACATTGTGCGAGCCGTACAGCGACAGCGATTCGTCCGTTTGGTGCGGGTTGTCCGTGTTGTAACTGACGTATCTGCCGCCGCGCTTGTTTATACCTTTTACCTGCTCGCCCAGCCCGTAAACAATGTCGTTGGGATTCAACGCGCATCGAAAAACAAGTTTGTCTTGCCGCTGCGTAACCTGCCAATTTTCCAAACTGTCCGCTCGCTCCACCTTGCCTACTATCGCTTCCGTTTCAAAAGGTTTACCGAAAATTACCTCTTTTGCCATAATTACTCCCTTGCCGCGCTAAGCGGACTTATATTCTACAAAATTATACACCATTTGCCGAACTTTGGCAACGGTCATTTATCGCACACCCGCGCAAAAATAAAATTTGCGCTTTTCATTGGGCGGCATCAAATACGTTGCACGGCAGACCCATAAATGAAGCCGCTGCGGAAGCGATAAGCGAATTTGTTTCTTATCTATTCGACCGCTATGCGATGAGCGCAACGGTAAACATACCGAATTGGGATTGAGCGCAAACAACGGCGCGGCGCGGACAAAATTCAAGTCCTCCGAATTTTCGGAGGACCTGTTTTTACATCGAAATTCTTTGCCGCACGGCAATTTCACAACGTCAAGTTACGCCGCGGAATAAAACACGAACTTGCAGCGCAAAAAAAGAGCCTATTCCTATGCGGGATAAGCCCTTTTTGCTGTTGTAGAATATCAAAGAGTTGCTATTTCGACACCGATATTTTCTGCCCCATTTGGCGAATTTGCCTTACTTGCGGGGGTTTTTGATATTCGCTTGCGCGGCTGTACTACTTACAGCCGAGGCTATTACTGTATAAGTTCCAAAAGTTTTTCGCGTATTCGATCTCGTTCATTGCTACCCACCGTGTTTAATCTTAAAATCGGGATGCCGTATTTGGTTAGTATGGTATCTTTTAGTCTATCGCGCTCTTTTTGCTTTTCGTTATTGTGAAAAGTAAAACCATCCACTTCTATCACAAGATTGGGCAGGTGTGACAATTTGGAAAATATCAAAAAATCAACATGTGTCCAATCATTGGTCGCAAATTCGATTTCCCTCTGAGTTAAATTTTTCAGTTCACCAAGCAACAATCTAAATGGAACATGCATAGCTACATTAAAGCGCGAAAAACGGTTCTCTGTTAAAATATCTTTTATAATACCAAAAACCAAATTTTCGCTGTCAAATTCGCTCGACTTTCCATATTTCTTCAAAATTTCTTCTCTTGATTTGACATTGATTTCGTACAAATAATCAAACACGGAATTTATTTTACTATCTACTATGTCGTGATTGTGATAATGTATGTATTCAATTAGTTCGTGAACGGGAGATACTTTGTCGTTATCATTTCCGTCCGTAACGACAATAAACCTATCAACTGCACGTGAGACTGCCACATTCAATCGGTTGGGATTAGAAACGAATTCTCCGATTTCATTGTCAACTGTGGATAAAATTATGACGCTACGTTCTTGACCTTGAAATTTATCAACGGTATCCGCTTTGATTGCGGTACCATCAAACTCTTTTTGTAAACAATCAGCTTGTACACGATAAGGTGTAATTATTCCAACGGAAGAATCCGATGTGTTCAAATGCTGTTGCGGTATAACCTCGTTTTTTATTACATCTATCTGCCGTTGATTGTAATGTCCCCTTGCCATATTACCTGCGGCGGTTCTGTACACTATCATCGGTTGTTTTTCTGTATTTCTATTCGTCATTACAACAAGTTCGTTGTTGTAAAACATTTGGTTGCAAAACTCTATAATCTCAGGTTGACAGCGATAATGTTCCCGCAACATTGTTTTGGGTGCGTCGGGGAATAATTCTATTGTTGACAAAAGTAAACTATGATCACAATATCGGTATGCTTTGGGCAAATTGTACTTGGTGTATATTTCGTCGGCAAGCTGTTTTTGTTTGTCGTTTACCACATTGGGAAGTTGTTTCAAATCACCCACAATCACAACTTTTTTTGCACACGACAAAGCAAGCGCACCTGTCACCAAATCCACCTGAGATGCTTCATCGACAATAAGATAATCATAACAAATATTAGATGAGAGACTCGAACTGATGGAGTATGTTGTACTTAATACTACGGGGTAATCTCTTATAAATTGCTCACCGTAAATTTTCAAGTCCTTTACGGTGTATTTCCTGCGATTGTAGTTTTGAAATTTGTTATATAAGTGATTTTTTAAAGATTTCATTGCCAAATCAACATATATTTCCATTTTTTTGTCAAAATCAAAATCTTTCAACTCTTGTTCGACTTTCAAACATTGTGTGGCAATTTCTTTCAACTTTCTTTCGTAAAAAATACTTTGACAGTATGCCGAAATTTCTTTGATGTCCTTGCCGAAAAAATCGGCGTTTTTCAATTTATATGAATAACGCAGTGCCATTTTTTTGAAAAAACCTATTTTTCTTTTTCGACTAACTAAATATTCATATTCTTCGGAAAAATTCAATATTTTATTTATAGAAATTTTTTCGGAAAATAATGGCATGGGTGGCTCTAAATTGAGTGTTTTACAGTAATCATCAAAATGCAATTTTTCTTTTTTCAATGTATCTTCTTTTGATAATAAAACTGATAAATTGTTTTTCAATTGAAGTTCATCGTGAAGCTCGATAAAATTTTTTGTAATTAAGGAAATGTCGGGTTTGTCCGACCATTGAGCAATTTGCGGATATTGAGTTATTTGCTCTTCCGTAAATTTTACTTGATTTTCTACATTGCCGAGTTTGGCGGCAATAAACTCCACGCCGTATTTTTTTAACTTATCATAAACATTATCGGTTGCCGAATTGTTGCTTGATACAACCGCGACTGTTTCACCACGAATGACTGCATTTGCGATAATGTTGAGAATAGTCTGCGTTTTTCCCGTACCGGGAGGTCCCTCTATTACGCTTATTTCCGACTTCATGGCGTTTTCAACTGCTTGCTGTTGACTTAGATTAAACCCAAAAGGATATATTATGTTGATCTTTTTTGTTGCACTTACTACTTTTTCTGTTTGTTTTCCGCTTAGAAATGTCGCCAAAACGCTTTCTTCACTAACAAAGTCAATTTTATCGTAATGTGCGGCAAGAATATTTCTATTGTTTTCATTGCGAAGTCCTATCGCATTGGCAATCTCCTTTAAGTATTGAAAACAACAATTGGATTTTTTATCATTTAATGCCGAATTTACTATTTTGATGTCTTTTGAACAATATGTTTCGGTATGACCGTTTTTGAAAATCAATCTGGAAAACGGTCCAAATAATTGCACGGTTTCCACATCTGATTTTATTTGTTCCAAACAATAGACTCTTTTATCGGAAACCCCCATGTTTTGAGGATTTTGGTAAAAGTCTACATCAAGTAAACTATACGGATAACTTTTACCGTTGGCGTATGTGATAAAAATAACATTTTTATATTCGTTATAATTCCACTTTTTTATCGAGAATGTTTTATCTTGTCCTTTAACAATGATAAGTTCGTTTGTATCCATAGTTAAGTTTAATTCTTATATAGATTTAATATCGGACCTGCCCCATAAAGGAGCAGGTCCTTAATTATTGATATTTACTTTCGTTACCCCATTTGGCGAATTTGCCTTATTTGCGGGGGTTTTTGATGTTCGCTTGCGCGGCCGCCAAACGCGCGATGGGTACGCGGTAGGGCGAGCAGGAAACGTAAGTGAGGTTGATGCTATGGGCAAATTCGATGCTCGCGGGGTCGCCGCCGTGTTCGCCGCATATACCGCATTGCAGTTCGGGACGGGTGCTGCGACCGAGTTCCACCGCCATCTTCATAAGTTTGCCTACGCCTACCGTGTCCAAACGGGCAAACGGGTCGGATTCGTAAATCTTGCTGGCGTAGTAACTGGGCAGGAATTTGCTTGCGTCGTCGCGGCTGAAACCGAATGTCATCTGCGTGAGGTCGTTTGTACCGAAGGAGAAGAATTCCGCTTCCTTGGCAATTTCATCGGCGGTAAGCGCAGCGCGCGGGATCTCGATCATCGTGCCTACCTGATAGGTAAGTTTTGCACCGCTTTCCTTGATGACGCTGTCGGCAGTGGCTACCACCGTCTTTTTGACGTATGCCAACTCTTTTACTTCGCCTACAAGCGGGATCATAATCTCGGGAACGACGTGCCAATCGGGGTGACGCTTCTGAACGTTCAACGCCGCCTTGATGACCGCACGGGTCTGCATAACGGCGATTTCGGGATAGGTTACCGCAAGACGGCAGCCGCGATGTCCCATCATCGGGTTAAACTCGTGCAGAGCGTTGCAAATTTGCTTGATTTGCGCAACGGTCTTGTGCTGCGCCTTTGCAAGTTCCTCTATGTCCTTTTCCTCGGTGGGAACAAATTCGTGAAGGGGCGGGTCGAGGAAACGAATGATGACGGGCTGACCGCGAAGCGCTTCCATAAGTCCTTCGAAGTCAGACTGTTGCAACGGCTCTATCTTGGCAAGCGCCTTTTCGCGCTCTTCGACGGTCTCGCTGCAAATCATCTCGCGGAATTTGTCTATACGTCCCTCGCCGAAGAACATATGCTCGGTACGGCATAGTCCGATACCTTGCGCGCCCAACTCAAACGCGCGCTGTGCGTCGGCGGGAGTGTCGGCGTTGGTACGTACTTCCAAAGCCTTGTATTTGTCGGCAAGTTTCATTATGCGTCCGAAATAGCCGCCGTTGGGGTCTGCGGGAACGGTCTTTATCATCACGTCGTAGATTTTACCCGTAGAGCCGTCCAAACTGATGGGGTCGCCTTCGCGGAACAGTTTTCCGCCCAATTCGAATTGTTTGTTGGCTTCGTCCATCTTGATGTCGCCGCAACCGGAAACGCAGCAAGTACCCATTCCGCGCGCTACAACGGCGGCGTGAGAAGTTTGTCCGCCGCGAACGGTGAGGATACCTTGCGCGTACTTCATACCTTCGATGTCTTCGGGGCTGGTTTCCAAGCGTACCAAAATGACCTTTTTCTTTTGCTTGCCGAGGATAACGGCGTCTTCGGGGGTAAACACCACCGTTCCTGCCGCCGCTCCGGGGCTTGCCGCAATACCTTTGCCGACAACGTTGTTCTTGTCCGCTTCGGCAAGCGCTTTGGCGTCAAACGTGGGGTGAAGAAGCATATCCAGAGACTTGGCGTCTATCTGCATAAGCGCTTCTTTTTCGGTGATCATACCCTCGTCGATGAGGTCGCAAGCGATCTTTATCGCGGCGGCGGCGGTACGCTTGCCGTTGCGCGTTTGAAGCATATAAAGTTTGCCGCGTTCGATGGTAAACTCCATATCCTGCATATCTTTGTAGTGATGTTCGAGAGTGTCGCACACTTCGAGGAATTGCTTGTAAACGTCGGGCAGCACTTCCGCCATTTGGCTGATGGGCATCGGGGTGCGAACGCCCGCAACGACGTCTTCGCCTTGCGCGTTCATCAAAAATTCGCCCATAAGACCCTTTTCGCCCGTGGCGGGGTTACGCGTAAACGCAACGCCCGTGCCGCAATCGTCGCCCATATTGCCGAACGCCATCATCTGTACGTTGACGGCTGTGCCCCAACTGTACGGAATGTCGTGGTCCATACGGTACACGTTTGCGCGGGGGTTGTCCCAGCTGCGGAACACCGCTTCCACCGCGGCGAACAACTGTTCCTTGGCGTCTTGGGGGAAAGGCTTGCCTATCTTGGCTTGATACTCCGCCTTGAATTGTCCCGCAAGTTCTTTGAGGTCGTCGGCGGTCATTTCAACGTCGTACGTGATGTGACGCTTTGCCTTCATTTGGTCGATAAGTTCTTCGAAGTACTTTTTGCCGACCTCCATTACGACGTCGCTGAACATCTGTATGAAACGTCTGTAACAGTCCCACGCCCAACGGGGGTTGCCGCTTTGCTTTGCGAGCACTTCCACCACTTCGTCGTTCAGACCGAGGTTGAGAATCGTGTCCATCATTCCGGGCATAGAGGCGCGAGCGCCGGAACGCACGGAAACAAGCAACGGGTTTTTGAGATCGCCGAACTTTTTGCCGGTGATTTTTTCCAACTTGGCGATGTAGGTGAGAATATCCTTCTTTATGCCGTCGTTGATGTGCTTGCCGTCCTCGTAGTACTGCGTGCAAGCCTCCGTAGAGATGGTGAAGCCCTGCGGAACGGGGAGACCGATGTTGGTCATTTCCGCAAGATTCGCGCCCTTGCCGCCGAGGATCTCGCGCATATTGGCGTTGCCTTCGCTGAACAAATAAATAAATTTCTTTGCCACTTTGTTATTCCTCCAAAAATAATTTACAGGTTGTGAGCAAATTGCCCATACGTATCTATTTTACAATATTTCGTCGAATTAGACAAGCACTTTTCTCACAAAATTGTAACGGCGGCGCGGTTGTTTTTGCGGGGCGCACCGCAAAAAGTCTGCGAAAACATAATTTTGCGCCGTTTTTTCCGTTTACCTATTGACAAAGGACATAACAGAGAATAAAATATTATTTGTAAAAGTACGTATATGCCCGTACATATACGCGCCTCAAATGCAAAAAAATCAAAGGAGTATCCCTATGAAAAAGATCTACGGAAAATTTGCTGCGGTCACGGTTGCGATAATCGTACTTGCGTTGAGCATTACGTTTACCGTTGCAGCCTTCGCCGAAGGCACGCCCGCCTCTCCCGACGGAGAAATAGGCAAACAATGGACGGCGACGGTAGACGGAACTACCATCACCATTACGGACGAAACGGGCGCAATACCCGCAACCGCGCAACTCAGCGTAAGCAAAGCCACTTACGGCATCAAATATTTCTCCGAACCGTTGACAATTAACGGCGAAACCGCTGACAACATTTTCGCCGCCTGGACAATCGAGTTTACCGGGGTGGAATCGGTAAGCGGTCAATTCCGCGTGGAGATAAGCAACAGCGAATTGCTCGGCGATCTGACGACAGGCAATCTGTTGGTGTTCCACATCCACCACCAACGCACGTTGCTGGACAACGTGACCGCAGAAAACGGAACTATCGCGTTTACCACCACGGACTTCTCCGAAAAGTCCGACTTCGTTGTGGTTACGCGCTCCTCGGAAGAAATTGACGCTTGGTGGATATGGGTGCTGCTTTCGCTTGTGATAGTACTCAACATAGTGATAATACTGTTGTTGCTTCTGCGCAAAAAAGATGACGATCACTCCGAACCCACGGACGAAGAGACCGCCGCGGCAGACTCCGCCGAACAACCCGACGAAACGGCAACGGAAGAAACGTCCGATACGCCGACAGAAGAACAGGACGAACAAGAGACGGAATTTACCATTCCCGAAGAACAGGGAACGCGCGCGGTGCTGAATATGAGTTTCACCGCAAGGCTGTCGCAATCGGAGGACGCGCTTAAAGCAGTCTACTCCGAAGTGAAGAACACGTTGCTTTCGTACAAGAAGATACGTTCGCGCGTGAGTTGGAAGTGCGACACCTTCTACAAGGGCAGAACAAAGTGCGCCATCGTGATACTTCGCGGCAAGAAACTTTACCTGTACGTCGCGCTCAGCGCCGACAGACTGGAAGCGAAATTCCGCGCGAAAGACGTTTCTGCAAAGAAACGCTTTGCAAGCACGCCCGCTTTGATAAAGGTGTCCGGTAAACGTACTCTGTTGTACGCGAAACAGGTAATAGACATCTTGATGCAAGAAGTCGGAGCGGAAAAAGGCGCAGAACAGAACGTCAACTACAAAATCAGACGCAAATCGACAAAAACGCTTATCGACGAAGGACTTATCAAAATCACGTACGTGAAGAGCGGCTTCATCGCGCCCGCCGCGCAAGCGGAAACGCCCGCCGAAACCGCGCCCGCCGAAGAAGCGCCTGCCGCGACCGCTTCGGACAAACCGGAAAACGACGATTGATAGATAATCTTCGGCTCTATGTCAAATGTTGGGGACATAGTTTACAAACAGTGTAAAACTTGTATTTGCGCCCCAACATTTGCCAACAAGCCTACTTATCCGACCACAAGTCGTATCGGGTATTCCACGCAAAAAGGCTTCACTTCGGACGCCGCACAAAAATGATTGTGCGGCGTCTTTTTTTTTGATAATATAGCAGACGGCGCGGCGGATATTCCACGCAAAACGGCTTCGCTTCGGGCATCGCACATTTTTGTTAAATGTAAATTGACTTGTGCGATGCCCTTGTTGCAGATTATTTTGCGTTGGAACACCCTTGCGCTTTTTGTAGAAAATCAATCAAAAATATTATTTTTCCACATCAATCAATTTTAATTTTCGCGGCGTCCTCGTTACAGATTATTTTTCACCGAACACCCTCACTCTCGGTGTTACAATGTCCCCGACCGCCCACCCCTATTCGCGGGGAAAATATTTACAACTGTTGAGAAAATTTGTTTCGGATATACGCGATTAAAATTTAATAGACAACTTATATAAAACCGACACTCTCGGCTGAGGTCGGTTTCTTTTTATATAGTAAGTAACATTATCCTGTGCGCTTACGCGCCGCCGCAGTCGAAATAGGGCACACGCACAATTTGAGTTTACGAAAATTGTGTGGGAGAGGAGTGCCTATGCGTCAGCGGTATCAAGTACGCTTGCGCGTGCTTGGTGCTGACAAACATAAGGCGCGACGAAGTTGCGCCTACACGGCGCGAACTGTTGAAAGCCTTTCGCCGGGGTCTCCCCTACCCCCGGCATCCCCGGGGAGGACGCAAAGATTCGGTACACGCCCGAACTTTACGGAGTTTGATTGAAACTTAGCGGACTTATCTATTTGCCGACTTGTTTACACCCCGACATTTATTACAGAGCATAAATTTATGTTTACAAAAGGGGACGGTTAGTGTATAATATATTGTAACGATACGGGGGTGTTTTCAGATTCGCCCGACGTTGAAGGAGATCCGATAAGCGCGTCGCAGCGTCCACTGCGTTACCAAGGCAAAACAAAAATAAACGCTAATAATAGCACTTCTCGTCAATCTAACAGATTGGCATTTGCCGCTTAATTTACATCGGCACGCAGTCCCGAACGCCGTTGCGTCGTTGGGGATACTGTGTAAGACAACGCAAACAGAGTCTCAGCGGTGACGCCGAAACGCTTTGACTTGAAATTTTTTTCGACGCAGACAACGGCAAGTTGGTTTGCTATCTCGCCGTTGCGACACCGAAAGTAAACTGTATGCGAAGAAAGTCGGATAGTCTTGCGTTGGTACACGGGTGCAAGTCCCGTCACCTCCACCATTACAAGCAAATACGCGCCTGAAAAATGGGTGCGTATTTTTTTGCTCGCCGCTTTGCCGCAATTTTTTTTACCGCAATCGCTCTCTTTTCGCGCTTGCGGCAGGATTTCCCCGCTCACCCAAAACACTTCCGCTCAGTCGTTTGGAAAGGGGCGCTGCGGCAATAAAAAAGATACCGAAAAAAAAAGTAAAAATCATTGACAAAATGACGGGGGGGGGTAGAATAGAGTAAGGAGGTTATAAATATGAATAATTTAGTTAAACTTATGAGCAAATGGTGGTTCAGACTGTGCATATTCGCCGGATTTGCGGTGATAATGTTCATTTTGACTATGTGCCTTGCACTGAATTACGATGCTATCCTCGGCTACGTACACGAGGACGGCACGGGATACAAGTATCTGAACGACGGAGGAGCGTCGATGGTTTCCGTGCTTGCCGTTTATCCTGCGGTGATACTTATGTACTTTGCGTGCGACATTATAAACAATTTGAGGTTCAAAGTTACAAAATTGCTCAGAACGTTGCTGCTTGTCGCTTCTTTGGTGCTGTATGCGGTAATTTTGCTGCTTGTGTGCACTATACCTTTGGCAGACGGCGCGGAAAAACCGGTAGGAAGCGCCTTTATCGACGGGTTGGCTTTTGCACCGCTTTTGACGTATCCGCTCGTCTATTTCTTCATCGTGGGTAAATTTGAGGAGATGGAAAACTTTCAACCCAACAGAATAAAGGAATTTATACTGATATTGTCCTCCTTGACAGCGCCCATTCTTATCGGCTTTTTGCTGATGCTGATAATAAAATTGGCAAACAACGCGACGGTAACTTTCATCGTTTACATCGCCTTTATGCTGATAATCGTCGTGGGATTCATCGTTTCCTTCAAGAGGTACGGATTTTATGTGGGCGGAATAAAAGAATACAACAGGGAACATCCCTCGTCCAAATCCTCCGCAAGTTCCTCTTCGAGCAGTTCGTCCGACACAAGCGACGGCACGGAATCCGCAAACACTTGGGCGAATAGACTGCAAGACGCAATAAAATCGGCGGCAGGGCAATTCACTTACATAGATTGCTACACCAGCGTCTATGGAGACACCATTACGCTCAAAGTAAAAATAAACGCTTTCTACACGAGCAAAGACGATCCCAACTATGCCGAACGTCATCCGAGAGAATTTAACAGCGCGGCAAAAGACGTGGAAAGAGTTTGGAAAGAAACAGCAAAAAACTGTCCGTACAGTTCCGAACTTGACGTCGAGGACGTTTCCTGATCGCGCAAAACGGTATTATCTAACAAACAAAGAGGCTGCCGCAAGTAAAGATTGCTTGCGGCAGTCGTTCTTTTTGCCCGTTGGGGAATAATTACCCGCCGACAGCGCCTTTTACTTTACCAAGGAGGGAAAAACGCACGTTGCGGTTGAACGGAATCGTGTTTTTGCAAGCCTGACGGCTGTTGTACGTAATGGATACGAATTGCCTTGCGCAGACGGTGAGTTTTCATATATTGTCCCTTGCTACTTTATGCCTATCTCCGACAAGTCGGTTTGATATGATTTTTATTACCCTTCGTATTTTCGCCGACGGCGGCGCGTAAGCGCACAGGATAATGTTGCTTACTGTACAAAATAAAACCGATTTCAGACGAAAAAGTCGGTTTTGCAAATATTACATATATAATAGGTCTATCGCGTGTGCCCGAAATAAATTTCTCAACAGTTGCAAACTTCATATCCGCGAATAGGGGCGGGCGGGTGGGGACATTGTAACACCGAGAGCGAGGGTAATCCAACGCAAAATAATCTGCAACAATGACGCCGCACTCGACTTTACTATCCATAACGCGAGTGCTGTTGCAACTCAAAACAATCTGCAACAAGCGTGCCGCACAAGTTAATTTATATTTGACAACAATGTGTTGTTCAAGTCATACGGGGTCCCCATCAAGTAGACAAAGGAGACTTGATGGGGAAAACGGGTCCCCGTGCAAATGAATATTTGCACGGGTGGTAGAAGCAACCGCCCGACAGCGGAATCGCTCGTGCAGGTTGCACGAGCGGTGATGTCAAGGGCGAGTTGCGACGCGCGAAGCCGTTTTGTGTTCAATTGCACGAGCGCTATTTACTCTGTTGCGGCGTCCGAAGTGAAGCCTTTTTGCGTGGAATACCCGATACGACTTGTCGGTAGGCTTGATGGCAAAGGCTGAATCGGGTGGGGCGTAAAAAATCAAAACGTTGTTGAAATTTTGCTCCCCAAAATATATTACGTCAATGCAATTCGATGTCGAATATGTCCTCAAAGGACACGCACGACCCATCTTCCAACGTCAATGTGCGGTTGTACACGTCGAATTTCTTCAACCTGCCCTGCACGGAGAGGTATTTGCCGCCGCTCTTTTTGCCGTCCGCGACAAAATACGTCAAACGCAGCGACGGGTGCGACCGCTGTTGTTCGTTCAGCAACAGCAGTTTTTCGTTTATTTCTTCCGCACGCGCGCCGTCCGGTTCGATTTTGCTTTCGGTGAAACGCGCCGCCTCGTCTATTTCGTCGTCGAAACCTTTCAGCGCGGCGAAGGGGCTGAATTGCGCCGCTCTGTCGCCGACGGACATTCGCTTTCTGTTCTGCGAAACGTGATGAGGCAAATTGATTATGTCATTGTAACTATCCGATTTGACCGTCATTTTTTGTGCCCGCCTATTTGTCCGTTGCGCTCTATCGCCGTTGCGCCCTCTTTGAGGTCCATACCCTTTATCAATGCGTTTTTGCCGTACTTTTTGTGAATGGTAAGTACGGTTTTCTGCAAATTTTCCTCCTTGGCAAGTTCCGCACGACGTTCGGCGCGCCGAGCCTCTTCCTCTTCGTAGTCGGTAAATATGTCCGCCTGTTCGTACTTTTGCAGAGGCACGTCCTTGCCGCTTACCACGTGATTTGCCACCACGTACATTCTCCGTACCAACAAGTCGGGGTTGACTATACGATCGTACAACTGCATAACGGCTTGCACTATCTGCGAGGTGGAGGAGGTGTAGCCGTCGAGATTTACGCTGCCGTGCGCGTGCCGAGGCACTTTGCGCCCCCAATGGTCCACGTGTACCTCCCCTTTGTACTTGCGGCGAATGTCGGGGTCGCGGATACACTCCACGTCGTAACCGACGGTGAGCGTCATCTGATTTGTTTTCAGCCCTTTGTCCACCAGATCCAACACCAACGAGTCGGTCATCTCGCGGACTACCAGTTTGCCCTTGTCGAAAGCGTAGGGACTGCTAAGCACCTGCCCGCTGCTGAGGCTGTTTGTTTCGGGACGGTACGCCTTTATGTCGGCGATGGTTGTACATTCCCAACCCCACGCGTGGTCTATCAACAACTCCGCGTTTACGCCGAACAACTTGTACAGCAAACCTTCGTTGTGCAAAGAACAGCGCGCGATATCCCCCATTGTGCGCAAGCCCACGCTGTCCAACCTGCGCATATAACCCTCGCCTACCCGCCAAAAATCCGTCAGCGGCGTGTGCGCCCACAACGTTTTGCGGTAGGACATTTCGTCCAACTCGGCGATACGCACCCCGTCGCCGTCCGGTTGGGCGTGTTTTGCGACAACGTCCATAGCCACCTTGGCAAGATACAAATTAGTACCGATTCCCGCCGTGGCTGTTATGCCCGTTTGCGAAAGCACGTCGCGTATGATACGTCTTGCAAGTTCGTGTGCGGTGGTATGATAAATTTCCAGATAGCCCGTCACGTCCATAAACACCTCGTCTATCGAATAGACGTGAATGTCCTCGGGCGAAACGTATTTTGTGTAGATACGATATATACGCGTGCTGTAATCGAGATACAATGCCATTCGCGGCGGCGCAATGATGAAGTCCAGCGCGAGAGAGGGGTCTGCGGCGAGTTCCGTCGCGTTGCAGGAACTGCCCGTCAACTTGCGATTGGGCGCTTTGGCTTGCCTGTTTGCATTGACGGCTTTTACCTTTTGCACCACTTCGAACAGGCGCGCCCTGCCGGGCACGGAATACGCTTTAAGCGCGGGCGAAACGGCAAGACAAATCGTTTTTTCCGTGCGGCTTTCGTCCGCAACGACCAAATTTGTAACAATGGGGTCGAGTTTTCGCTCTCTGCACTCCACCGACGCGTAAAAAGATTTGAGGTCTATTGCGATGTACCGACGTTCTTCCACGTTGCCCCCTCCGCCCTCTTGCGGTAAATTAGAACAAACTATCTAAAAATATTTTACCACACGGACGTTTTTCTGTCAATGCGTTTCGGTATATTGTTTGCAAACAGCGGCGCACAATATTCGCATGCGGAGGTAAATATTTCCGTCCGCAGCAGGGCGTTTACGTGACCTGAGTGCGTGCGGCGACGAAAAAAGGCTTGCTCTTTGCAAGCCCTCTTTGAACGCAAAATATCAAGCCGCTTACTTACGCCGAACACCTGTCGGACGGATTTCGCCGCGATAGGAGAATGAGCGTTTGGGCGAGTTACAGTTGGACGCCGTTTTGCCGCAGCAGTTTGCGCGCCGATTCGACGCTGTCCGTGCCCTCTCTGTTTTTGACGGGAGCAAACTCGCGCTCGCGCACCACTTCGAACGGCAAACAAGTCTGCATAAGTTTAACCATATCCAATATCAGCGTTTCGAACTTGTAGGCGTTTTCTTTGTCGGGGGCGGAAATCGTACCGTCCTCGCCCTCTACGGGCACTTTCTTTTTTACCACGTGTACGGGCATACGTTTGCCTGCCGTTTCTTGCAGTTTGGACAGGCGGAACAGGTAGTTGAGTATCACGCCGAAACCGTAGGTCAGTTCGCCGTCGGGATCAGTTTGATTTGCCATTTGCTCCGTCATTTCGTAGTACTCTATCACCGAGGACACGCCGTTTTGCAGACAAAGCGCGCCCACACGTTCGTGCGGATCGCACTTTCGCACAAACTTTGCGCCGCAGTTGACGCCGCTAAGTATTGTTGCCCCCACAAATACGGGGTCGGCAATGCGTTGAAGCACGTTGTCCACGGCAAACGCGTTGAGCCATTCGATATCGGGAAAATCTTTCAAAACGCCGCTGCGGGTAAGCGAGGAGAACCAACCGCCGTTGCCGTTGGGGGAGGTTACGAGTTGCCCGTCGCGAACCAACAATTTGCCGTTGAGATCTGTGACGGGAAACATATCCTGAACGAAAAAGCGTATTTGATCTTGCGGATAGCCGAAGTAATCGTGCCGCCGCAAAAATTCGCGCGTGTAACCGTCGTTTGATTCGCTCGTCATCACAAAAAGCGGCACGTAACAACCGCACCCGTTGCAAACTTCCAGCAAATTGCCTATCAGCAACTGAAAAATATACAGCGGACGCGTCAGACCCATATCGTAAGCGCCTTTGGGTGCGTCGCTGCCGAGCCTTGTGCCCTGCCCGCCAGCAAGCAGTACCGCGCCCACCTTGCCCTGCCGCAACGCTTGCTCGCCCGCCTTGCGGTAAACGGTCCTGTCGCGCTGAATTTCCGGAAGTGTGAGCCCCGCTATCGGCTGTATATTGCCGCTGCCGCTGAGATCCTGCGGATGCCGCCAAAGTTCCACCGTATCCCAATCTATTTGGGAAACCTGCTCGGCAAGCCGCCGCCGCTGTTCCCCCTGCAAACTGTCGAGCAAAGCCGCGACGTGTTGCTGATCGTGTTCTATAAGAATTTGTTGTTGTTTGTTCATCGTTGTTTACCTTTGCGTTGCCGCAAAACTATATATTACTAATATAATATCATATTTTTATCGCTAACGCAACGGCAAAATAAATTCAACGCATCAAAATAAACCAATTGTCTATCGCGTCAAACAATTTTTCTTTTACTTCCTTGCTTGCGGCGTTGATAAATGCGCACAAAAAAGGCGTGCCGAAAAGCACGCCGAACTTTTGCCGTTTTTTATTTTGCAGGACCTGTTGCCGACGGGGTGTAAGTTCTCGCGGCAAGTTCCTGATTGAGCGCATACAAACCTTTTGCGTCGCCGCCGAACAACTTCATTTTTCTCAACAGTTCTTCGGCGTTGGTCTCTTCTTCGCCCTGCTCCTTGATGAACCAATCGAGGAATTGCATCGTTTTGTAGTCCTTTTGCTCAAACGCCTCGTGATATATTGCGGTGATGAGGGACGTTACGTATTGCTCGTGTTCGTAGCCCGCTTGCAAGGGCGCATTGTAGTCCTTGAAAGACTTGGAGGGCTTGGAAATGCTGGAAAACGTAACCTTTATCCCGTTGTTTATGAGATATCTGCGCAACATAAGCGCGTGGTCGCACTCCTCGCGGGCTTGCACTTCGTACCAATTGGCAAATCCGTCCAAACCTTCGTCGGCGTAATAGTTGGCAAAATCAAGATACAGATATGCCGAATACAGTTCCTTGTTGATTTGATCGTTTATCAAATCGGCGATTTTTTTGTTTAACATAATCTTTTTTACCTCCGTTTTTGCTAAGCATATTATAGTTCCGACAAATGCAAAATGCAAGAAATTTTTGTCAAATTTTTTTCAAAACTTCGGCAAACAACAAACAGAAACCGCACCTTGCAAAACAAAGTGCGGTAACAAAATGGCGGGATACTGTACACGATTATTGCAAATAAATTTTCAACAATTCTTTCGCCATTAATTGCAATCCGTTGCATTTACTTTTTATTTGAATTGTTTTTTGTCGTTTTTATTTTCACATTGTTTTTGTTGCGCTTCCAACTCCGCCAAGTGCTTTTTGGCGCGTTCGAGAGAATGTTCGTACAAAAATAGCACGCTATCTCTGTCCAAATCAACTTTCATTTTTACCATATAAGCATTTTGCAATTGCTCGCCGTCGGCTATATCGCCTTCCTGATAGCGCGTTACGCTAAACGGAGTCACGTTGACATGCAAACCTTCGGTAAATGGATAAAGCAACGGATCTTTGACTAAATTTGCCAACACGGCGCAGGGATCGTAGTCGCAATCTTTCAACTGAATTGCAAAGGAAGCCCAATCGGATAACAAGTTGCTTGTTTCACTGCTTCCGTCATGTAGGTACATTCGAATGTCGATAAGCCCGTCCAACGGCATATCTACATCCAACAACGAATAAAGAAATACGCTGTCGTTTTCCAACTCCATACTGTAAGATAATTCCAAAGCAAAATCTTGATCTGCCGACGACATTTTTTCAAACAATGCGGCGATGTCGTATTTTTTGTCGGTTTTAACTTTCTCACAACACATACTTGCGTTTTTGGGCGGCATATCTTTCAATTTGGATCGCTTCAAATCGGGACGGTACAAGTCGGACGTGTCGTACAAATTTACGATGAGTTCTTCCAACGATTTGCCGATGATGTTGGCTATGGCGACCATCACCAAATGATTGCGCGGAGTACTGCCGCGCCCCGCTATCGTCCAGACGTCGTTCGACATATAAATTCTTTCGTTTTTGGCGTCCAAGCGAGCCAACTCCTCGTTTATCATATCGGCGGCATCTTGATTGCTTAAATCATTGCTTAAAATGAACGTTTGGAAGTTTCTGTTGAAATTGGGTCTCTGCATATAATTTCTCCTTATGTTTTTTTGTTCAAGATTTTGTTTGGCGAAAGCCCGTCAGCGTGCGGCAATTTTGCCGATATGTTTTTGTGCGGAAGTCTCGTCATCCGTTGCCGCTTCTTTTTTGTAGCGCAACAATATGTTTTGAGCCGGAAAGACGTCGTCGAATTCGTCATCCACGATCACAAACTTTTTGCCGCTGGATAACGTGATAACGTTGCCTTTTACCGACCAAGTTACGTTAAAAATGTTCCATTCTTCGTTGTCGGTGTGCAGAATATGGTCGTTTATATACGCGACGCTCTTTTTAAGCACCGAGCCGTCCGCGCGAAAGTCAAAATAAAAATCCACTTTGTAGTTGTCGATTATTTTAGTGGTTTGACCGCCCAAGGTAAATTTGGTTTCATTCTGCCAAGCGGCAACTGCGTGCCAAATGCCTTCAACGGGGTAGTTGTCGTCATCTTCGTCATCACCGCAAGCGACAAAACACAAACTTCCCAAGACAATTGCAATAACCAACGTTAAAACCAACAAAATTTTCTTTCGTTTCACAAGCCGTCATCTCCCGTCGAAATTTAGGGAGCGGCGCACCGAGCTACGCCCGAACGCCGCCCCGATTTTACGTTACAATGATAGCAAACCAAACCGTTGGTGTACACTACAAATTGTAGTTGAAAATTGCCTACTTTGGGGGGGGGCGACAAAAATACTTGCCGCGCGTCTTGCAAATGCGTGTAACAAAGCGCATATACTTTATAATTTGTGAACCATACTAAAATTTTGCAATTTTGGGGCTGTGTAAAACTTTTTTGCGGCTCAAATAACCTTGCTAGTAAAAAAATACAGCAAATTTTGAAAAATTCCCCTTTATTTGCGTAATTTTTTTGAAATTATTTTTTTTCGGTTAGCCGTAATGCGGCGAATATAAAAGTTGGCTATTGCGACAACAGCGGAGAAATGTTGCTCCGCTGTTGTCTGACGGCAAGGAGGTATCGAGCAGCCGTCCGCGTATTTTACCGATCGGGCGCATCGTGCGACTCGTCGAAATCGTTTTTGTAAAGGAGTATTCCATCCCAAACAAACCGCCACACAAACATGCAAAATATTGCGCCCGTCGTAATGAGAAAAAGCCACCAAAACTCGGGTATTTGACAACAAAGCACTATCGTTACTATAAGATTGGTGGCACATAGCACCCCGAGAACGCCGAAACGTATTGCTGTGGCTTTGCGTGTTTTGAGTTTTTTGAAACCGTATTCAAAACCTTTGTAAATTGCAGAAAATATCAAACTGCCGAAGAAACCCATATTGCTACTGCCGCCTTTTCGATTTTTTCATTTTGACTCGCAAGCCGTATTTAGCCGTTTTGTAAGTTTTTCGATGTTGCACGGAAATTGAAATATTTGTTCAACACACGTTTGAACCTCACAACGGGATGCTGCGCTACAGTCAAATTGATTTTTGATTATATTATAAAAAATCTATTGCCTCTACACAACTACAAATTGTAGTTGAAATTGCGTACGATGATTGAGGGATAACGCGATTAGTACAAATAAAAGCCCCGCTCAAACTTACTGCAAATTTTCAACCCAATAAAAATACGTCGGCAGAACAAAACTTCCGCTGTAAAAGATAAAAAGAGCGCGCTTTGTGCGTACTCTTTTCCGTTGCGCTTGCACCTGTGCCTTCGACGCATATCGAAATGCCATTAGACCGAACGCAAACCAATGCCAAATCCGAACATTGAGAATAACAATAGACTGCGCGTTTGTCTTAAACAAACTGAACAACATTTTTAAGATGAACGTTTGGCAAAATATTCTTTGATGGCTTCAATGAATCTTAATCCATAAGTAATGTACGTTGTTTCGCCCAAGCCATAAAGTGCAATAAATTCCTCTCGTGTTTCAGGTTTATATGTTGCAAGACTAACAAGCCCCTTATTGCTGATTATGGTGTATGCAGGTTTATTGCTTTCTTTCATTATTTTTCCTCGCAGACTCCGCAATTCTGCTAATAATTCCATATCGGTAATGATGTTGCCTTCGTCATCTGCAACTACTTGGAATCTGTCCTTTTCAATAAATCTTTCACTATATGTTACTTTATGCACTTCTGCCTTTTTACGATCAATACTATGTGTGCTTTGTAAATCAGCCTTTATTTTAGGCATTACGACAACCACTTCTTCATTGTATGCTTGTTTATCGACAGTTAAATCTTCTTCGAATTCCTTTTTTATCCATCGTTTATAAGTTTCGTGATTTAACCACCTGTCACAACCCGTACCGTCTTGTTTGTAATTTGTACATCCTAATATTGTACCACCAGTAGAAGATTTTTTGACTACCAGATAACCGTCTTTACATCTATCACATTTTTGCACAGACATCTCACCACCAGCCAAATCATTAGATATAAAATTGCAAATTTCGGGTTCGTTCGTACACATCCACAAACGAAGACCGTAGTCCTTTTTATAACGGAGTTGCAAAGGATAGCCACAAACGGGACATTTTTTAATTGTATCAACATCAGTATCGCTTTCCTTTTTCAAATCACCATGTACGGTTATGTTGGGATAGTCCTTTATCAATTCCAAAATAAATTCTGACGGGTGTTTTTCCGGTGTTACTATAAAAACTCTGTTTTTTGTACGTGTCATTGCAACGTAAAACAGACGTCTTTCTTCCGCATACTCAATAGATGTGTCGTCATTAATAACGTACTTCATTACAGGGTCATCATCTATCTTTGCAGGAAAACCATAAACTCCATTTCTCGCATTAATAATTACAACATTATCATATCCTAAACCTTTTGAACTGTGAGCAGTTAGAAATTCCAACTTCGCTTTGGGATATTTTTTACTGAAAATCTTACCATTATCTTCGTCATAAACAAAATCTTTGGAAAAACATAAGTTGCGCGCATCAAAATTATAACGCCCTATCAACAATATAGATGAGTTCGCGCTTATAGACTCTCGGCTATTTTGCTCTAAAATTTTGCCGATTAAATCTTCCACCTTTTTCCCAAGTTGAAAGTATTTTCCACCCTTTCCAGCGAATTCTTTTCTATCAAATTCTTCACTATAAGTGTAAATAACAACAGGTTTTTGAATATGTTTGGAAGAAACCAAGGATTTTTTGATTTGCGCCTCATTTTTTTGGACAAAATTTCCCGCAATATCTATTACTTCTTGTGCATTACGATATGTTTTGGTAATTTTTAGTTCTTGTCCATATCCCATTATGGAGCAAAAATGAGTGAATAGTGAAACATCTGATCCGCTAAAAGCATATATGGATTGCCAATCATCTCCCACTGCGATAATTTTGGCATTACAGAGATTTGACAGTTCTTTTGTTAAATCGAAGCGTTGTCGTGATATGTCCTGATATTCGTCAACAATTATGTATTCAAAATCAAGTCGTTCATTGGTTATTTGCTTTTCACGCAAAATTCGTGCAGAATCGTTTATCATATCTTGAAAATCAATAGAATTTTCTTCTGACAGTCTTTTTTGATATTCCAAATAACACGCTTTACATATATCAAAAAACAACTTTGTTCTGACATTTGCATTCGTTCGTTCGAAGCGGTAGAAATCATCAAGCGTGTAACCGTTAGTTTTGAAATTATTAATAAATGTACAAATTAACTTTACAAATTTGTAAATATACTTATTTTCTTCGGTATTGACCAATTTGGTAAATACTTCTTCAGACGGACGACTTTTGAGAATAAAACCATTTGCTTCGAGTTGCTCGCGTAGATGGACAAGAAAGTCTCGTCCATCATTGTATTCAGAGTATGTATATATCAATGTACTTCCGTGCTTTTTATGTAATGCAATTTTATCGAGAATTTCTTGCTTATATGTATTGAGTTCATCAACTGAATAGAAGTTGTGTCTACCATTTTCGGTAATACCGAAGTGTTCTATATAAGCAACTTTGTTTCCTTGTCTTATACAAAAATCGGGAGTGTATGGTTTTTTTGCTTTTAGTATATGGTAAGGATATATTTCTTCGTAATTGTAATCTATTTGATTCAAATATAAAAAGTTGGCAATTTTAACTTCTTGAATTGAGCGTAAAATCTCATTCGTTATCGTAGTTGCTTTGTTTGTGCGTCTATCAATAACTTGAACATTGTATTCATTAACATTGCTTTTCAATGTACTGAAGTCTGCTTTGGCTATATAGTTAAAAAACAAGTTGATATTATCACCCTCATAAGGTGCATCAAAATAAGAACCAAAAAACATTATCAATTTATCTACAATGTCGGGTTGAGCAAGAATGCTCCCTTTCAAATAATTATTTATACAATTGTACAAAAAACCTTCATTAACAATTTTCTTTTTGTTATCATCTTGTTTGCGTAAAATGGCATATCCTGCACTGTGAAATGTAGTGATTGGACATGGGATAGAAAGACCGATATTGATACGTTCTTTTAATTCCCCAACAGCTTTATTAGTAAATGATATAACAAGAATTTTTTGTGGATCTATATGTTTTTTTTCAACCAAATACCGTACTTTTGCAGCCACCGTAGTAGTTTTCCCCGCACCTGCTCCTGCAATTACAAGCGAGTAATCTTCGTCAGATAAAATTACTTTGCGTTGTTCATCGTCAAGTAAAATTTTGGGATCTACTTCATATAAAATTTTATCCAAGTACAATTTTTCCGATTTCAAATGACTATCTATGTAAACAGAATTATGTTTATCGATAAGTGATGAACCTTTAGGTAAATCATATATATCCTTATAATAATTCAAAAATTTTACAACCGCTGTTTCCTGTATCTTGTTTTGTTTACAGAAATATGTGAGTGTTCTAGCCCTTACAATATTATCGAAGAAAGTAAAAATTTCCTTATATCGTTTAATAAAATTTTTATAATCGCTACGAGCCAAAAATTTATCTTCTGACAATAAAGATTCAAACTCCCGATTAAAAGCAAGAGCCTCCTTATACTCTATTGGGAAATTTATATCATCTTTTTTGCCAAAAAGTCTGGAAAATAATCTCATAATTTACCTCAGAAAACTTCTATGTTAAATTGTAGCACAAATATATTTATTTTTCAAATATTTGTTGGGCAAACTTATAAGATAAGCCCTCATCACTTTTTCGCTTCTATGCAATTACATACCTCCTCCCTCTTTTTCACTATCTGAATATGAAAAGAAATTTATCAAGAAACGATATAAAAGAGTATACTTTGTGCGTACTCTTTCCGTTGCGCTTGCACCTGTGCCTTCAATAAAAAAGGAAGAAGTAAAACATCGCATTTGATAAACCAATCAAATAGCATAAAGCCGTGTATTTGCATAAACTATTCTCTTGTTTCTATGTGCAAATTGTTCCACTGCACGAAACTACTTTGAAATCATAATACAGGGAAGTACTAATGTAAAAAATTTTAATATAAAGTTTATTCTACGGTCGACTGCTCAAAGGACTTTATACAAACAAGATGTTTAGTTGAAAATTTACTTTATCCTGTCGAGCAAGCAAAAATTCACCTGTTTTTTCCGATACAAAAAATTTTTTTATTTTTTGTTTGAATTGTTGCCACTTAGACGTTTTGGGCACTAATGTTTGATTGTTGCAAGCGGCAAAATTATGTGAAGTAGCAGTATTATTTGAAGACATATTTGTCCTCATTTTTACAATGCTTGGTTGGGCGCGTTGTTTTCTCACAACCGCAAGAGGATCTTGCTGTTCCAGTATATCATTATGAAATTTTTGAAGCCACTCCACATCGTTTGTGGTGCATAAATCCGTATATAAATCAACGTCGTGTGCAAGTTTATTTCGGTAGTACCGTAATTTCTTCAAACGATCGTAGAATTGTTTCCAACTGCTGTTGTATCGTTGACAATCAGTAGAATATTCCATTTCTAAGATATAACGCGAAACACCTTCATCGCTGTCGAACATTTCCTTGCACAACTTGTCTAAACTTTTGTATTCTTCCAAAAATTTTACATTTATATCCAACATAATCCAACCTCAAAGATATTATAAAGCACTTTTTAGTTAAAATCAATCCTTTTACTTAGTTTACGTATATCGAATCTCTACTCACAATAAATAACCGATTTCTCGCAAATGTTACAGAACGATAATACAAAGTTGATGCTTCAAAAAAACTCCTCAAACAAAAACAATTACTGTTAAACATACTACGACTCGCCCCGAACGCTGTGAACGAAACGACACATAATTTAATTTCCTACTGTCGCCACTGAAAGGATGCGTCCGACTTAAAAGCGATAAAAAAGAAAGCGCTGTTGCACTTACTCTCATTTGTGCCACAAATGGGCGCAGTAAACGTTTTTTTCACATTTTGGCGTTACAATCAACGTCTCGATTTCGTCATTGCATTGTATTATATCAACATCACGTCAAACGTACAGCCCTATCCCGACGTCCGAATATTTTTAATTTCAAGCAGGTGCATAAAAACATCGGGATTTCCAATTACGACGATCGCAAGTTTTTCTCGAACCCGCGTTATTTCCTGAAACAGCATTTTGTGATATAAATAATTCCAATTTGGGTGTTCCCCGGACCTTAATTCCCCTTTCTCATAATAAAAATTGTCATCCATCGTAACAATTACATTATCAAACTCCTGTCCGATAACACTATGCGCAACAAATGTTGTATCAAAGTTATCCAATCTCGCATTGAAATACAAAGATGGCGTATGATTAATAAATTGATACCCCCTATCTTGGTAAATGGCAATTATTTGCTGCGCCTCATTCACGGTATTGGCGTAGAGAATATCCACGGAATGGTAGAAATAACTTCGATTGATTTTCTTCTCATCGTTTATACCTTTGATAAATGCGGCAAGTTCGGGATTGGTACGAATCTTATTCGTCAGACTGTACGACCTTATACTCACTTTTAAGATATGCAACAATACAGTATGTTGTCATGTTGGACCCAATCGATTTTCAAGTTTTCTGGAATCTAAAGATTATAGAATAAAACGTCGCTATCAATATGTCTTTTTTAACATGTTTGTCAACACATTATATCCACTATTATTTACATACTGAAATAAAAACGATTTTTCTAAACGTAAGTCTTGAGATTCGTCATCTTCACTGTCTTGCCGTCGTAATCCATCCCAAAAATTTTGATGGTTTTATCATCCTTTCTCGATTTGGCATCCATCGTACTATGCTAGATTCTCAATACTATTACCGCTAATTAATCCAATCATTCTTGTACCTTGGTCTATAGCATCATCTAATACGCATTTTTAAGTAACTAATCTAGTCTTGATGTTCCTCATTAATCTTATAATTAACATACTAATGATTACTCTTATGACCGTCCTTTTCTTTTTTATCATCGCACTTTCCGTAAGACAAACTATATAATATATTTTCCATAATTTACCTCTCAATTTTTTGATTCATTTCGCTGAGCCACTTTGGATTGCCCATCTCCAATGCCTTAAATAAGTGCAGTACGTTACTACTTGGCACATAGGTATATGTATCTTTCAACTGCGCCAAACGTTGTTTCATTTTCGTGTAATTTTGCATATTAATTTTGTTCACAATGGACCTGCGTTGTTGTTCCGTTGCGTCATAATTTTTCACACCCGTCAAACGCTCCACCTTTTCCGCATTATCACATTTGCTGTTAGAGGTCAATTTGATTGCACCAAAATGCAGCAACACTACTTGCAACGTACATGGATTAACGAAGAATACAATTTGATCTGCGACACATTTACCGTGAAAACCGTCTATCTTTTGTTTCATTGCAACAAATTTGTCATAAGGGTGCTTCTCGGTATCGCAAAAAATCACAATCAGTCTGTAACTGTTTGTCTTGTAGTAGTATGAGTAGGTTGCATAAATTTTGTCTATTGATCCGGCATCTATCGGCTTGACTGAAAAATTATTACTCCACACGCCGCAGGTTTTTAAACGATTGAGATAATCAAATTCTTCGGCCCCCTCACACACAATAAGAAGACTATCTTTATTCTTAGCACTAGGTAATTTATTTGCCATTTCAATTTCCCCCATTCGATATGGACTCATTCAACAAAACCGAAATGAAATCGGGCTCTGGAATTGCTCCAAGAACACCTGCGTTATATTTGTCCATTAATCTTGTCTCAGCGCGAATACCATTTTCCTTTGCAGTAAAATCTGCTAATGAATATAGGTATTCGTTATCTTTATCTTTGGATGCGAACCAAATTTGATCCTTACGGAATAACTTTTTGCAATCTAACAATGTTGCATCGTGCGCAGTAAAGATTAACTGTGCTCTTACATTTAAATCATTGTTAAATAAGGCGACAAGAGCTCGCGTGAGTTTGAAATGCAAACTGCTATCCAACTCGTCTACTACTAATGTTTTACCTGTCTCCAATGCTTCAATAATATAGCTTGCAATGGCAACAATCTTTTTTGTACCCGTCGAATCGAAAGAAAAACTTTGAACAGGCTTACCCTTATGAACTGATGTTAACCGCAGCATATCTCCAATCGCTACTTTCAATTTCAGAACATCCTCTCTTGGATTAGGTGCTTCTTCTTCATTGGTGATACCTATTGCTCCAGACTTTGAGTTATCTACGTAATATAAGAAATCATCTATATCTAAATCTGCGAGACAAATAAGCTCCACTGTTTTTTCTTTAATCTTTTCATTGTTCTTCAAGACATCAATGGTTCTGTTTATGGGTATATTATTCATGTCAAGTAAAATAATACTATCGGCGAATTTACGTAAAATTTCTTTATACTCGCCTATTTGGGAATGAATAGCAGCATTTACCGTATATATAAGAATATTATCGTTTGACACAAGACTTAAAACTTTACTTAACTCATCATCTTCCTGAAAACGATAAATGCCATTTGTTGCATCTCGTATAAACAATTCTTTAATTAAAGTGTTCTTATGCGCATCAATCGTCAGTTCTTTCAAACACTCATAGACAAAGCCTCTTTTATAGCCATTTGAAAGCGCAGAATCATACTTAAAATCATAATCAAATACTCTATCGCTTTCCATAAATGTAATTCCAAATGAGCATACTTTGTCCTCTCTGAAAATATTTGACGGCACCTCAGCAACTAATCCAAGTAACACATTCTTTATAGAATTAATAGCACGGACAAGACAAGTCTTGCCAGAATTGTTCGCGCCATAAACACAAACGGATTTCAACACATTAAACCCCATATTCTCATACACGTTATCTGCGAATCTTTTTATCCGCATATCTGCAATCAGAGATAATTCCACGTCATTAGAGTAAACCAAAAAATTGTCAACACGAACTTTTAATAACATATCTCTACTTACTCCTTTTTTATTATTAATATATATTATAGCATAGCAATATTTTTTGTGCAAGTTTTTTGCATAACTTCCGCAATTAAATTATGTACAAAACAGAAGAAAATAAACTATTATACATTGGTAATCTTCAAATAATTATCCGATACATTCTTACTGCGTAACACTATTTATTTTGTTCAAAATTAATGTTAATTTTTGTAAGCCAATTGAAATCAACTGTTATTCGTTATCCATTCAGATTGTTCCAATAAACGGTGCTACTTACAAAAAATTTCTTTACTGCGATAGAATTACTTCCCCATTCGCCGACGAATGTCGTTTAACCATTCGCCATTATATTTAAAATATCTTGGTCCGGCAAGCGGACTTTTACTACCCGTTAATTCCATTGCAAGGGCGGAAAGCGTCCAAATCTTACCATCGTATTCTACGTGCCTATCGTCTACAACAACACACATTTTACCGCAATTTTCGTTTGCCGAATTGCTGTACTCTATCACAGAACCGACAGGAATATTCACCATTGCAAAATTGAACGGCGTCATTCTTTCACGTGATTCATCTTCAATTTCGGCAGCAGTATCTTCTTCTATCTTTTGCTTTGCTGTTGCTGCAAATTTTTTTAATTTGCTTTCCGTACCGTGAATTTCAGCCATTGCTTCAAACAACGCATAAGCATCCTCAGCCGACATTGCGTAAAATTCTCTTACCCGTTTTTTGCCGTCCACATTGTCAATAGCACGCAAATTGGGATTGAGTTTATCAATGATATTATGTAACTTCAAATCGGTAAGTCTGGTATCCACTTCATAGGTGGCGTATACACGAAACGCAAATGGAGTACATTCGCTTCTGTTGAGTTGTGCAAGACGTGCCTTAATGTCGTCTGCATATCCTATTTTCACATACTCTTTGAACGATGGATTCGTCAATATGTATATAACGCCTTTTTGTTCGGACATAGCATAGTCTCCTTAACTTCATAGATTCACTATAAATAATAATTAAATTTTACAAAATAATTTATCTTTTGTCAAGGTTCTCCATTAAACCACGGTTTCCAGAAATAAACACTGCGAGTTGGTAAGATTGTTTTACGTCCGAAAATTACTGATAATTTATTCAAAAATGCAATATCTACAAATCAAATCCCACCAAATAATAAAACCGACAAAAAATAGTGTTTTGATGTAAGAAATACAATAGAGACAGTAGGACTCGTCCCAAGCGAAGCGCAGGGTAAACACATTCGGCGTGAAGCAAATCTGCACGGTGTGCAGTTGGTAGCCGAATGCCCAAGGGCGTGGCTTTTGCGTAAGCAAACCCCATATGCCACGCCCGCAGGGATAGAAGGCAATAAATGACCAACTGCACCAACTCTGTAAATGAGGCGAACGGACGCTACATTATTTCGAACTGTCCGTACTGTGTCTACCCGCGGCGGCGAGTTAAAAGGAGCAATAGAAAAAGAGTTCGTCTTACACGGACTCTTTTCTGTTGCGACTCAAATGCGAAGCCGCCGCTTGGTAGAGACAGTAGGACTCGAACCTACGACCTCTCGCATGTGAAGCGAGCGCTCTAACCGACTGAGCTATGCCTCCGTATTAAAACAAAAGATAACTTTGCGACTACCGCAATAGACGCTGCAAAACAGTTCGCGTCAACCGCACCGCCGCGCGTCGGCGGCAAGTGACGGTCGTTGTGTTGACAAACAAATTGGCTTAATAGTTGTGCTCCTGCAAAGTGTCAACGTCAATGTTGTGAGCCTTGCAAAACTCCGCAAACGCCTTTTGAGCGCCGTAGTTGGGTTTGCACCTGCCCGATTCCCAACGGTTTACCGTTGCAAACGCTACGCCAAGTTCCTTTGCCATCATTTCCTGACTCAGATAAAGTTTCTTTCTGACGGTTTTTACCTTTTCTCTGAATTCCATTGTTTTCTCCTAATGCTCGTAAATAGCGTCCTTTTTCGGCGGGACGCCCTTTTCGGTACTTATATTGTAGCACAATACAACGAAATTTGCAACACTTATACGCAAAAAATATGTGTATGATTTTGTCATAAAATTGCGCTAACTTTGCAAGCCGAACACGCCGAACAGCACCACTCCCAACGCCGCGGAGAACAAAATGAGGAATATGGGGTGGATTTTTTTACCTTTTATCTTTATTTGCGACAGCGGAACAAACGCCGCTATCAAAATCAGCGACACCCAATTGAACTTCGAAGCGCCGTCGGCGCGAATGTTTTTGAAGTCCAAATTGGGCAAAACCGTCTTTGCGGCGACGGAGATCACCGCGGAAAGTATCAGCCCCACCACCACGGGACGTATGCCGCGCAAAGCGCCGTTGACGAATTTGCTGTTGCGAAATTTGTCAAACAGCATAGTCACGATGATGATTATCACAAGCGAAGGCAGCACCACCGCAAACGTTGCCACAAACGACCCGAGCAACCCGCCGAAAACTCCCAAAGAAGTTTGCGAGCCGACGGTGCTCCCCACAAACGTAGCGAGGTTTACGGCAAACGGTCCGGGGGTGGACTCGGCTACGCCAACAAATTCTATCAGTTGCCGCTCCGACATCCAGCCGCGCACCGTCACGATTTGCGTAACAAGCGGCAACATCGCGTATCCGCCGCCGATAGTAAACAAACCCACCTTGAAATATTCCCAAAACAGCACGAGGAAGGTCATTTGTCACCTCCGTCGGCGTCGCTGTCGTCGGTTTTCCCTTCCAACCTGCCGCCTTGCGCAATGGGCAGAGGCTTGTTTCTGCGCTTTACTATCGCGTCGGCGACCAACGCGTACACAATGCCCGCAGCGCCGCCGATAAGTATCAAAAAGATAACGTTGAAGTTTGTAAACAACGCCACGTTAAAAGCCGCAACCAACAGCAATGCGCTGAACCAGCCGCGTTCCAACTGGTTGAACATCTTTACGAAAGCGTTCAGCACAAGCACCGTCACGCACGCCTGCACGCCCGTAAACGCCGCCTTGTACCAAAGGTTGTCGGAAAGCGCCCGTATAGCGAAGGACAGGGCGGTGATTATCGCAAAGGAGGGCAGCACCACGCCCACGGTCGCCACGATTGCGCCCCAAACGCCGCGCGTGCGATAACCCACTCCCGTAGCGGTGTTTACGGCGATAACTCCCGGGGTGGATTCGGCAATGACCAACATATCCAGCATATCGCCGGACGTTATCCATTTGCGCCGCGTTACAAGTTCCTCCTCCAAGACGGCTATCATCGCGTAGCCGCCGCCGAACGTAAACAGACCCGTCTTGAAAAAAGTCCAAAACAACTGCCACAGGCTGACGCGCAATTTTTTGTTAGGTTGTACAGACGTTTTACCCATTGTGACGCTCTTGGTTTTACTCCGCTTTGGCAAAAATAAACGGAACTTTGCTCAGCACCGCGGCAACGTCGCCGTCGTCGAAATCGGGCAGATAATCCCGCGTTGCGGATTCCTCCTGCTGAAAATACCCGTTGTGCAAACCCACGTTGAAGAAATATTCCTTTACGTTGGCATATTCGTGTCTGAACAGTCGCCTATCAAGCGCCGCAAGCCCGCTTTCCCTCGCGGGAAAGTACTGCGACATAAGACTGACGTAAATATCCTTGTCGAAATGCGCCAACCAATCGAGAATACGCTTTGAGTCCTCCACAAAGGAGGGCAGTACGAGATGGCGCACTATCACGCCGCAAGTCATATAGCCGTCCGAATCGAAACGCTCACGCGGCTGTTGACGGCGCATTTCCGCTATCGCGGCGGTTGCCTTGTCGAAGTAATCGGGAGCGTCGGCAAGCAAAGCCGACACCGCACCGTCGCAAAATTTGAGATCGGGCAGATACACGTCCACCAATCCCTCCAACTGCCGCAACACCGCAACCTTTTCGTACGAGCCCGTGTTGTACACCACGGGTATGCCGAGGCGATGTTTTACCAGACGAAGCGCTTGGGCTATCTTGTCGGCAAAGTGCGACGGCGTTACGAGATTGACGTTGGCAACCCCCGAGTCGGCAACGTACAGCAGAATATCCGCCAGACGTTGGGGCGAAATTTCCGCGCCGTGCGGCTTTACGGAAATGTCGTAGTTCTGACAGAAACGGCAATGCAGATTGCACCCCGCAAAAAACACAGTGCCGCTGCCCTTAGCGCCCGATATGCAGGGTTCTTCCCAATCGTGGCGCGCTATGCGGGATAGGACTATCCCGTCCGTTGCGCAAACGCCGCGCTTTTCGCTGCGTTCGACGTTGCAATTTCGGGGGCAAAGGTTGCATTTCATAATTTAATTTTATAATATTTGACGGGTTTTGACAAGCGTGCCGCGCACAAAAACGCAAAAAGTATACAAGCCCTTGCGCCTATGCCGCAAAACGGCGGCGTACAATAGCGCAGGAGAAAATTATGTTGGAAGCCATACTGAATCTGCTTAAACGGCTGTTCTTTTTTACGGGGTATTTTTCTAACGGCAGTTATCCCCAGCCCCTTTCCCCCGAAGAAGAGGCGGAATGTCTCAAACGAATGAAAGCGGGCAGCCGCGCCGCGCGGGACAAACTGATAACGCACAATATGCGCCTCGTGGCGCACATAGCGAAAAAATACGGCAAAAACGACTTGGACGATATGATAAGTATCGGCTCTATCGGGCTGATAAAGGGCGTGGAGAGTTACTCCACGGAAAAGGGCACTACGCTCGCCACCTATCTTGCGCGTTGCATAGAAAACGAAATATTGATGACTTTGCGCTCCAACAAACGCTATCAAAACACAGTGTACCTCAACAGCACACTCGGCGTAGACAACGACGGCAACGAATACACGCTTATGGACGTGTTGGCTGTCAAAGAGGACAGCGTGTTTCATCAAGCGGAGATGTCCATTCTCCGCCAAAATCTGCTTCAAATAATAGGCGAACACCTTTCGCCGCGGGAACAGAAAATCATACTTATGCGGTACGGCTTGGAGGAGGGCTCTACGCCGATGACGCAACTGCAAACGGCGCGGGAACTTGGCATAAGCCGCAGTTACATTTCCCGCATAGAAAGCCGCGCTCTGGACAAAATCAAACAGTATCTGGAATGAAAACGTCCCCTTTCCGTTGACAAACGCGCCGCCGTGAACTACAATTTAACCAACGAAGAAAGGAGACTACCATTATGGACTACATTTACGACACGCAACTGCTGTTGGAGGGAAAAAGTCTTTCCGACCAAAAGATAATAGACTACATCAACGCCAACATCGAAGGCGACTGCCTGCTCGTTGTGGGCGACGACGAATTGATAAAACTGCACTTCCACACGAATACGCCCTGGAAAGTGCTGGAATACTGCGCAACGCTGGGCGAAGTGTACGACGTTGTGATAGAGAATATGAAACGTCAAGCGGAGGGCTTGCAAGGATAACGCCGAATACGCCCACGCTTGGTGAAAGTTGCGGAAATTTCCGACGTAACGGCAAATTTCTTGCCGAGACGTATTGATTTACCGAAAGCGGCGCTGATCGCGCCGCTTTTTCAGACAAATTTCCGCTTCGGGGAAAAACCACCCGCGACCACCCGACAGCAATTGAACGCAACTCGGACATTCGCTTAACGTTTGACAAACGTACTTTTGCGCCACTTCTCACCGCTTGCGCGCAAAACACATCGACAGGGCGCAGGGCGAGCGTTGCCGCAAAAAGACATCTGCGCATACGCGTTTTCGCAGGAGACCGCGACGGCGAGGTTGCGCAAACGAAAGACTGTTTGAAACGATATATCTACCGACCATACAAAAAGCGCCCCCGAAAATTCGGGAGCGCCTTTTTCCTCATTGTTGTGCAAGCCGACTGCCTTTCAAACGGTAGATATAGACTGCGAAACTACCGCCGACGTAATCGAATTTTTTTAACCGATGTTTTTGCGAAAGTTTGATTTCGACTTGTCTTGCGGCGTTGACTTGCATTGTCCGTAACAATTGAGGTCAAGGAGAGATTACCATTCCAATATCATTTTTACAATTATGAATTTGTTTCCTGATGTTTTCGGAGCGACGAAATTGATTACATTGGTTGCTTCATCAAATTCGACTGTTACTTCGTATGCACAATCAAGTTTTCCCGTATATACCGCACCGTTTTTGGGGTGACTCAACTCTTGTTCGTTGATGCTGAATGAAATATCGTTGGCATCGCTAAACGGAACAACGGTGAACGTAATTTTTGTGATTTGGTGAACTGTTGTAATTGTAGCTGTTCCGTCTTTCGTTCCCGGCTTATAACCAAAACCGCCAATATCCTGTGCAATTCTGCATTTGGCAGAAGTAAATCCAACAATTTCTGTTTGACCCGGCGTCCACTTACCGATATTCTCAAATATGGTGGTTTCTTGTGCGGTATATGTATAAATATCGTCAACCACGCTGTCAGCCGTCAAATCCTTAGTCCAATCGAAAATGAATTTTGTCTCCGATTGGTCCGCTACAAGTGTAAGCGTAATTTCGTTGGAGGTGATGTTGCCGCACTTGACGGAAATGTTTACCGTGCCTGCCGCAATGCTCGTAACGGTGGCTTTTTTCGCGTCGCCCGTTACGGTTGCTTTGCCTTCGTCGGAAGTTATCCATTCGACGTTTTCAAATACCGCATTGGCGGGAGTTATGCTCTTGACGGTTATCTCAACGGAATACGGAACGGTAACTTCCGTTTGCGCCGCTTCGATCTCTATCGCAGTAAGCGCGGGAAGTTGCAAGGATTTTATTGCATTTTTGGAGGATAACTCTATTGCAGAATATGCTCCGTCGGAATTACGCAGACCCACTGTATAGAAAACAATTTCGCTGTTGTCCAATCCGCCGTCTGCTTTGAGAGGAATGGTGATACCGTCTTTTTCTAATTGAGTGTCTTTTACCGAGCAAGCAAGAGTTTTGCCGTTGCTGCCGGGCATAGAGAACTCCCAGCCGCCGTTTACTCTTTTCGATCCTTCGGCGACCGTGCCCGCAATGTAAAATCCGCCGTTGTGAAAGTTTGAATCATCTGCATAAACATTTTTATCGGTGTCTGCCACTAACGCAATCGCTTCGTCAACGGTGAGAGCGTCATCTTGCTTTGTACCCTCTCTGTCTTGAATGATTATGGTGACGGAAGCGGACTTGTCGGTGTCCTTTGCCGTTGCGGTGAGCGTAACCGTGCATTCTTGACCGTTGTAAGTTACCCGTGCAAATTTACTAGATATATAAGAACCGGATGCAAAAGTTATTTTATCTTCATTCTCAACCGTCCAAACAATATCTTGCGGAGCATTTGCGGGTTCAACTGTTGCGGTAAGTTCGATATAGTTGCCCTCCAAAGGTAACAGGTAAAGAGTATCCGAATTAGTGGTTAATTTTACGGACTCTGCTTCCGCAGGAGGTTCGGGTTGTTCAAACGTACCGAGTTGCGCTTTGTAGTTGTCTGCCGCGTGAGTAGCGTATTCGCCGCCGCCTATCGTATTGTAAGTGCCGTATGTTCCGTAGAAATATGTGCCGTCTTCCCAAGTGAAGATCTTGTACGTCTCGTCCCAAGACCAATGCTTGCCCGCTGTTTGAGCGTCTTTGAACACGGCATTGATGTGACCGTTGCTGTTTTCAATTTCCATATATTGCTCGCCTTGTTTGAGCAACCAACCGTCGCCGTCCGCAACAAGCGTTACTACTACCGCGTCCTCTTGATTGCTGGAAGTCGCCATATAGAAGCCGTTCATACCGCCTTTGAGATAGTAATACACGTCGCCGCTGCACTTCATACCCATATAGTATTTACCTGCAACAGGTTGTGTTATCGGGGTGAAATCGCCTTCTTTGGATGGGTCTACGTCGTGACCGGGGCATTTGTCCGCACAAACGGGGTCGGTGCAGGTACTATCAGTGCATTTGCCGCAAGTGGGACAAACGTGTCCGCATACGTGCGGAGCAACGGGTGCGGTTACGGTTACTTGTATTTCCGCCTTGACGTCGCTTGCCGATTTGCTCGTTACGGTAACTTTGGTACTGCCTGCCGCTACCGCGGTGATGATACCTTCGCCGTCCACCGTCGCAACGGCGGTATTGGCGGAAGCCCAAGTTACTTCCTTGTCCGCGTCGTCGGGAGTGAAGGTAAGGGTGGGCTTAGCCGACTTCTGCCCCACTTGCAACGTTACCGAATTGGGGGTAACTTCGATGTTTGTGAGTTCGTGCTTGTCGCAAGCCGCAATGACGCTGACAAAAGTAAACAACATTGCAACGACCAACAACAAAGCCGCTAATCTTTTTGCTTTCATATTTTTCTCCTTTCAAGTGATTTTCGAGAGGAAGTTATGCACATCCGCTCGGTAAAATCCATTATACCCCCCCCCGTCTGGTGTTGTCAATACCCAATTTGAGAAAAATTTGATTTTTACCCCTTTTTTTGCGTTTTTTTCCATCATTTATGCACCGACGAGGGGCATTTTGCCGCTGTTGAGCGGGGTCAGCAAAGTTTTGGGAAGAAATTTTCCGAAACAAAGTTGCGTTGAGTGGTTTTTGCCTTGCGCCCGAAATACCAATATTTATTCAGAAAAAAAAAGACGGAACGAGGTTTTGCACCGCCGAAGTGAGATCTTACCCAGCCCCTATCCGTTGCCATTTCCGCATTGTTTTGTAAAAAATATTTGTGTATAGCAATTTACTTGTTACTGTTGCAACACTTATTTGAAATGAATTTACACAACAAAATTTTGCTTTGATTGCAGTTTGCGTGCGTAACGAGACACCCCAACAAAGTGAATTACAGCGCAAAAAAAATCGGCATTTGACTGCCGATTTGAGGTTTCGCTATTTACTTTGAAACAGTTATCCGAGGATATTCTCGCGCCTTTGTCTGGAAGTTTGTCGCCATATTGGCGAGACAACAAACAAAATGCGCAAATTCCGTCAATTGCCGAAGCCTATTTTTCGTGTTTTCGGGGTTGTGTTGGCAAATTCGCTGTCGGCGGCGGCTCTTGCGAAATCCTCCCGTTGCAAAACAACGTTTTTCTCGCCTGCGAGTTGCGCCCTCATAGCGGCTTTTGCGCAAGTGCGTTCGTAGAGGTTGCGGACATAACGCGCGTTGCTGAACGCCTTGGACTCCACAAAAGATTTGTCCAAATTGAGGAAATACTGCCTCACGTCGTTCAGCATTTCTCTGTCGCATTTTATCTGTCTTTCACACATTGACGCAAATATATCGTAAAGTTGCTCGCGAGTGAAATTGGCAAATTCTATCTTGTACGGCAAACGGTCGCGCAAGCCGACGTTTCCGCGCAGCATTTTTTCCATATCGTCGGTGTAACCTGCCATTATCACTACCATATCGCTTCGATGATTTTCCATTTCCGCAACGAGAGTATCCAACGCTTCCTTACCGAAATCCCTGCTGTCCGTTCCCCTGTACAAAGAGTACGCCTCGTCGATAAACAGCACCGAACCGTACGCCTCGCGACACATACTCAACGTCTTGGGAGCGGTCTCTCCTATGTACTGCCCGCAAAAATCTCTGCCGTTGTGTTCGATAAATTCGCCCACGCGCAAGATACCTTTTTCTTTGAATATTTTGCCGATTATTCGGGCAATGGTCGTTTTGCCCGTACCGGGATTGCCTACAAACTGCATATGCAAACAAGGCGTCATTCTGCCCGTGCTGCGCGCGAGTTCTATTTCGGACACGATTTCATATATGCGCTGTTTTATCGCGTCCACTCCCACCATCGAATTCAACAACTCTTCGCCGCTTCTGTCGTCTATGTAGACCGCTTTGCAAAGCCTTTGAGTGTCCGTCGCGGTGATGAGTTTGTTGACGCGCTTTTTCGAGGCGTTGGCAAGAAGTTTGGAATACAGCAACTCGCGCACCACTTTGAGAACCGTGTCGTTACCGTAAAATCTGCCGTCGCTGCTCTCTTCCCGTATACGGGTGTTGAAACCTTTCCAGGCGTCCTCTGCCACTTTGAATCCGAAATCGGAAAGATGCTTTGCCGCAAGCGCGTCGATCTGCGCGGTAGTATAGGGAGGAAAGGATACTTCTCTGACAAAAAGAACGTCGTTTAGCGCACGGTAAACGTTGCTGAGTACTTCCTTGTCCACAAAGGGGATTCGGAACACAACTATACAGGAAGAACATAGTTCGCTTATTTCCAGCAGTACGTTTCTGAAAGCGGGCGTACGAACGTCGCTGATGTAATCGCATATATCCACGCAAACGTTATCCTCTTCCGCTTTTTGTTTGAGCGTGTCCGCGAAATCTTCCAGATTGTCATTGCGCCCGTTTACTTTTTTAAGTTTGGTAAGCGCAAACCGTCCGCAAGAACTTGACAAACCCACTTTGTTTACCAACGACGCCATTTGATTCAGATAAGTTTCCAATCCGCAGCCGTCGTTTACGGAGAAAAGATAACATCTGCTGAAAAACAGTTTTTCCGTGCCGCTTTTTTTTATTTGAGGGGCAACAAGCGCGATTTCGTGCGCAAGCGCTTTGAACTCATCTCCGCCTATATTGCCGTCTATCTCACAAAGCAGCGATTCCAACGTGCGCTCGGAATAGTCGGCGTTCTTTTGTTCGTCAAAACTGTCGAATATATCCATTACATCTTCAAGATTATCCAAAATGACGTCCTCCTGTCGGTAAACAATACAATTATACCATACGAGTCCGCCAATTTCAACCGAAAACACTATTTTGAAAACAACTCAACGAAAAAAAACCGAGAACGAGTCTCGGTTTTTTTTGATTGCTACGCTACTGTGCCCGCGTCGAGTTTCTTCACGGTGAGATAACTGTTTACGTTTGCCGTAGGCGTAAGCGTTGTGTCTGCGTCCGAAGTAAGAACAAGCGTAAGCACGTCGGATGCGCCCAGCGTTACTATCGTCGAACCGTCCAGAGAGGAGGTCGTACCCGTGTTGAAATCCACCGTAACGGTTGCGGAAGGCGTGGGAGCGCCGTTGACGTAAACGCTCAGAGTAAGAGTAGCGCCCGGTGTAACGTTGCCGTTTAAGCCGTAGTTTATCTCGTAGTCGCCGCCCTCCGTAACGGTGATACTGTTTGTACCGTAAGTTACGTTGGACAAGGGCATCGTGGTTGCGAGAGCAAGCGTACTCGGAACGTTTTCCGTCAAAGCGACAGTGTCCGCCGCCGTTGAATACAAACCGCCGTAGGCTGCCAAACCGTCGGTAGTCGGACCGGCAGGTCCTGTCGGACCAATCGGACCTTGTATTCCCTGCAAGCCCTGAGGACCGGTTGCGCCGATCGGACCTGTTGCACCCGTCGGACCTATCGGACCTTGAATACCTTGTAAACCCTGAGGACCGGTCGGACCTATCGGACCGGTAGCGCCTGTCACGCCTTGGATACCTTGCGGACCTTGCAGCCCTTGCAAACCCTGAGGACCTTGTATTCCCTGCGGTCCGGTCGCGCCTGTTGCACCGGTAGGACCGGTTACGCTCATTCCGGGAGGACCCATAATACCTTGCGGTCCGGTAAACCCTCTCGGTCCGCGCAAGCCGCGGTCGATGATCACCGTATTAGTGCCGCTCTCGTTGTGACAGCAGCAATTGTTGTTCCAACAACTCATTTTCACTCTCCTTGTACTTTGTGGGTTTTGCCCCTACAACCATACTATTTGTTTCGCGCGTTTTGTGTTACCGTACGCCTGCACCGCTTTTTTCAAAAAAATTTACGTAAAACCGTTGACATCTTCAAACAAAAGGAATATACTGACAATAGTTGAACAATTATTCAATTGTTTGTCGATTGAAAAGGAGCGCTTTATGAACGATTTGATGTGCGAAGACAATCGGGTGCACAACGAGGTGTGCGAACAAGTAACCGCCGAAATGCCCGATGAAAACGACTTGTACGACGTGGCGGAATTGTTCAAAATATTCGGAGATTCCACCCGTATACGTATTTTGTCGGCGCTTGCGCAGGCGGAAATGTGCGTGTGCGACATTGCTATCGTGCTGAATATGACGAAATCCGCCGTATCCCATCAACTGCGTATTTTACGTCAAGCAAAACTTGTCAAAAACAGGCGCAACGGAAAAGAAATATTTTACAGTCTGGACGACGACCACGTCGAAAGCATAATAGACCTTGCTTTGGACCACGTAAAGGAGTAAACAATGAAAAAAGTTATCGCAATGGAAGACCTCGACTGCGCAAATTGCGCGGCGAAGATGGAAAAATCCATAAACAAAATAAACGGCGTTGTAAGTTGCAACATCAACTTTATGCTGCAACGTATGACTTTGGAACTCGGCGAGAACGCCACCGACGACACGCTCAAACAAATTTCCAACGCAGTCAAAAAGATAGAACCCGACTGCCGTCTCAAAATCTGATATGTCGCGCAACAAAAAAGCATTGATACGTATATGCGTGGCGCTGGGCGTCACGATAGTAACCGTTGTTCTCGAATACACTATTTCTCTGAACAAATGGATAGCGCTAAGTCTGTTTGCCGCGGCGTATCTTGTTGCGGGCTACGACGTACTGTGGAAAGCCGCAACCAATCTGATACACGGCAAGGTGTTCGACGAAAACTTTCTGATGACCTTAGCCACCGTCGGCGCGTTTGTAATAGGAGAATACGCCGACGCCGCCGCAGTGATGATACTCTACCAGACGGGCGAACTGTTTCAGCGTTACGCCGTCGGTAAAAGCCGCCGCGACATAGCCGCGCTTATGGACATTCGTCCGGAAGAAGCCGTCGTTTTGCGCAACGGAGAAGAAGTCGTCGTACACCCGTCGGAAATTGCCGTCGGCGAGACGTTCGTCGTAAAGGCGGGCGAAAAAATTCCCCTTGACGGAGTGGTTTCCAAAGGAGAATGCAACGTCGACACTTCCGCAATCACGGGAGAAAGTCTGCCCCGCCGCGTGCAAACGCAGCAAAGCGTAATATCCGGTTGCATAGACCTCGACGGCGTACTGTACGTTACAGCCACGGGGACTTACGACGACAGCACCGTTGCGAAAATACTCGAACTTGTGGAAAACGCCTCTTCGAAGAAAGCGCCCGCGGAAAACTTCATCACAAAATTCAGCAAGTATTACACGCCCGCAGTCGTCGCGCTTGCACTGCTTGTCGGTGTGCTGCCCCCTCTTGTGACGGGCAGAGCCGCCGATTGGGCGACTTGGAGTATCTGGCTTAAACGCGCGATGATGTTTCTGTTCGTTTCCTGCCCCTGCGCGTTGGTAATTTCCGTACCGCTTGGCTTCTTCGGCGGAATTGCCGCTTCAAGCAAACGCGGCATACTTGTAAAAGGCGGTAACTATCTCGAACTGCTCGCAAAGGTGAAAACCGTCGCATTTGACAAGACGGGCACGCTCACAAAAGGCAACTTCGCCGTGACGGAAGTAGTCCCTCAAAACAAACGGCAGCAAATACTCGAACTTGCCGCCATCGCCGAGCAGTACAGCAATCACCCCATCGCCGTTTCCGTTTGCCGCGAGGCAAAAGCGACCTGCGAAGCGACCGTTACGGAAATTGCTGGTAAAGGAATGGTAGCCGAAACAAAAAACTTCACAGTTTTGTGCGGAAATGCGCAATTGATGCGTGACAACGGCGTGCAATGTCCCGAAGTGCATCACGGCACTGTGGTTTACGTGGCAAAGGACGGCAATTTCGAAGGATACGTCGTGATAGCCGACGAAATCAAGCCTGAGGCAAAAGAGGCAATCGAACTGCTGCATAAAGAGGGCGTTTCCACCGTTATGCTTTCGGGCGACAAAGCAGAAACGGCGCAATACGTTTCCGACTTGCTCGGTATCGACGAATGCCGCGCGGAACTGCTCCCGCAGGACAAAGTTTCCGAATTGGTCAAACTAAAATCGGACAAAAACAAAATTGCCTACGTCGGAGACGGCATAAACGACTCCCCCGTACTTGCTGCCGCAGACGTCGGAATTGCGATGGGCGCTATGGGCAGCGACGCTGCTATTGAAACCGCCGACGTAGTACTTATGCAGGACGACCCGACAGCCGTTTCCACCGCGAAAAAAATCGCCAAAAAAACTTTGCGTATCGTACGTGAAAACATCGTAATTTCCCTTGTCATCAAGTTTGCCGTGCTGATACTCACATTGTTCGGAATTTTGGACAAACTCCTATTCGGGCTGGGAATGATAGTAGCGATACTTGCGGACGTCGGCGTGTGCGTGCTTGCGATACTAAACTCTATGCGCGCTATGTTGGTAAAAAAGCGCATCAAAGCGTAACGCAACAAAAAAAAACGGTCTTTGCTCAAAGGCAAGGACCGTTTTTTAGTAGCGAAGTATTTTACGAGCGTTTTTTCAGTTGTTCTTTGTTGTACTGCAACGTATACAGATCGTAGTAACGCCCTTTCTTTTTGAGCAATTCTTTGTGATTGCCCTGTTCCACTATTTGCCCGTCTGCAAGAACTATTATGTTGTCGGAGTGCTGAATGGTAGATAGACGGTGCGCCACTATCAACATCGTGCCGATGTTCATCATTTTGTTGAGACTGTCCTGTATAAGAACTTCCGTTTCCGTGTCGATGTTTGCCGTCGCCTCGTCAAGTATCATCACTTCCGGGCGATGTATTATCGTGCGGGCAAAGGACAGCAATTGTCGCTGTCCCGCGGAGAAGTTGTTTCCGCGTTCGCGCACTTCCTCGTCCAAACCGTTTGCCAATTTGTCGATGAATTTGTCTGCGTTTACGTACTTGCACGCCTCGATGACCTGTTCGTCGTCGAAATCGTCTCTCAGCACTATGTTGCTGCGCACCGTTCCCGCAAACAGAAATACGTCCTGCAACATCTGTCCGAAATGTTTGCGCAAAGACGCGATTTTTATGCGGCGGATATTTATGCCGTCCAACAAAATTTCCCCCTTGATTACGTCGTAGTTGCGGCAAAGAAGGGACAATATAGTAGTTTTTCCGCTGCCCGTTGCGCCGACGAAAGCGACGGTATCTTTTGCGTTTACGTGGAAACTGACGCCTTTCAGCACCCACTCTCCCTCGTTGTAGGCAAACCACACGTCTTTGAATTCGATTTCTCCGCGAATTTCATCCAACTCTATCGCGTCCTCTTCGTCCACCACGTCGGGCGCAATGTCCATAATGGTAAATATCTTCTCCGCCGAAGCGAAAGCCGACTGCAAACGGTGAAATTGTTCCGCAAGATTTTGAATGGGGTTGAAAAACCGCGACACAAACATATAGAACGCCACTATTGTTGCGCCGTCAACTATTTGTCCCAGAATTTCCGTATTTGCCAAAGCGCCCTTTGCGCCGAGGAAGAACAAACAAAGCACGGAGGAAATGTACAGCATATACACCACGGGACGGAAAATACCGAACACGAAGATCTGTCCGCGTTGAGCGCGATAGAGTTTTTCGTTCTTTTCGTTGAATTCACGCATTTTGCGTTCTTCGCGATTGAAAACCTGAATTATCTTCATTCCCGAAAGGTGCTCGGACAAATATGTGTTTATGTCCGTAGTGCCGTTTTTGACCTGCCTGTACGCCCTACGCGAGAACTTGCGGAAGATCACCGTAAACAACACGATAAAGGGCACGAAGCACAGCACCATCAACGTCAGCATATAGTTGATAAACAGCATCGCAGCCAAAACGCCCAAAATGACGAATATATTTTTTACGAGGTTGACCAGCATACCCGTAAACATCATAGAAATCGCATTGGTGTCGTTTGTAACGCGCGTTACCAATTTACCGACGGGAATATGCGACAGTTGCGCGTGAGACAAACTTTCTATATGCGTAAAAGCGTCCTCGCGCAAACGCGAAATGATTTTCTGTCCCGTCTTTTGCAACACGATAGCCTGTACGTAAGTTCCCACAAGCGAACCGATAAGTATCGCGGCATACACTACAACACGCCACAGCACCTCGCTGTACGCAAATCCGCCTTCCGCCTGCACTATGCCTTCGATGTCGGAAATGAGTATCGGCGAAACGATGTTGTACGAAACGGAAAGCAACATCACCAAGCCTACGATGACGAAATTGAACCAATAGGGTTTGGCGTATTTGAGCAGACGCTTCATTATTTCGCCGTCCTTCATATTGCGTTCGAAACCCATAGATTCCTTTTTGTCTTTGACGAGTATGTAAGCGACGATCAACACCGCGCTGAAAACGCCTATTATCGCGCCGACGATCAGAAGAGGCAAATAGTCCGTCATATCAAAGTCCCTCCTCTTCCAACGCTTGCAGCGCCACCATATTGCGGTAGTCGGGGCATCTGCTCATCAGTTCGTCGTGACTGCCCACGTCCACCACCTTGCCGTTGTCCAACAGCACAATTTTGTCCAGACCGCGCACCGTGGATATGCGGTGAGCAATGATAACGGTCGTTTTGCCTTTGCGCGCAGTGCGCAGGTTGTTAAGAATGTTCTTTTCGGTATCGGTGTCCACCGCCGAAACCGAGTCGTCCAAAATAAGCACCGACGCGTCTTTCATCAAGGCGCGCGCAATGGAAATACGCTGTTTTTGTCCGCCCGAAACGGTTACGCCGCGTTCTCCCATCATCGTTTGATAGCGATGGGCAAAATTGCTGATATTTCCGTCAATATCGGACAGTTTCGCGGCGTTTTCCACGTCCTCTTCGGTTGCCTCGTCCACCGCGAACGAAATGTTGTTTGCAATGGTATCGGAGAACAGGAAATTATCCTGCGGCACGTAAGCGCAGAAATTTCTCAAACTCTTGATAGTCACGTCGTTTACATCCTTGCCGTCCACAAACAAAGTTCCGTCCTCTACGTTGTAGCAACGCAGTATAAGATCGGCGACGGTAGTTTTTCCCGACCCCGTTTTGCCGATTATTCCCACGTTTTCGCCGCTGTCTATTACGAAACTGACGTCGCTGAGCGCGTCGTAGTCCGCCCCCGGATAGCGGAAAGTTACGTGGCGGAACTCTATTGCACCATCCAACTTTTGCAAAACTTCGGCGCTGTCGCGGTCGGTCACGTCCGACTCGGAATCGAGCAGATCGGAAACGCGTTTGAGCGAAGCCTTGCCGCGCGAATGCATTTCTATCAGTTCCGTTATCGCCATTACGGGCCAGATTATCGAATTGAAGTAGCCGATAAATTCCATCAACTGCCCGCCCGTAAACGTCCCGACGTACACCAGATACGACCCGTATCCCAAAATTATGCAAATGACCGATTCGACAAACAAAGTTACAAACACGTTGAGCAACGTGCTGATACGCGTGTATACAACGTTGGCGTCTTCGTTGCGCTTGTTGAGGCGGCGAAAAGCCAACAGTTCCTTAAATTCCTTTACGAAGGCTTTTATCACGGCGATACCCGAAAAACTTTCCTGCGCAAAATCGGACAAATCGGAAAACGCTTGCTGACGCGCCTCCCATTTGAGCGTCATATACTTGCCTACGACAAAACTGACCGCCACCATCAAAGCCATCGGTATCAGAGAAAAGAGCGTCATCACCCAATCCATACAAAACATTTTGTACAGACTCAACCCGCCCAAAAACAGCGCGTCGAAGGTCATCATTATGCCGCTGCCGAAACAATCTTGCACCGTTTCGAGGTCGTTGGTAAACAGCGACATCAAATTGCCCACTTTCTCCCGCGAGTAAAATTCGGCGGAAAGCAATTCGCAGTGCGCAAACATTTCCTTGCGCAGATCGCGCTCTACGCGTATGCCCGAACCGAACAAACAAATACGCCAAAGAAATCTTCCGAAAACGATAAAAATAATGATGAAAAACATCGGTACGCAGATCCGCTCCCAAACAAACTGCATATCGAAAACAAGCAGACTTCCGTCCACCGCCACTTCGCCCTTGTCCACTCCGTCGATAACCATACGGTACATTTCCGGAATGAGCGTCTGCGCGTAGTCTACCGCGACCAGCGCAATCAACCCCGCCAAAATGAGCAATACGTATTTCCAATAGTATTTGTTGATATGTTTGCCGAAGATCATCTGTACACCTTGTTAGCATTTCAGTATATCACGTATCAAACAAACCGTCAAACGAAATAACAACCGCGCAACAAAAAAGAGTTTTCGGTATTAGCCCATTACTTTACAAAAGAGTATAAAAGCCTCCGTTGCAGTTACACAAAACTGCATTTCTGCGATTTGACGGCTGTCTGCGTCAGCGAGCTATTTTTTCATTTGTTCCATACATAATCACTGCAACATACACCTATCTTCACGAAACATACGCTTATATTCGCAAAATAGTTACTCTATCTATTTTTATAATTTATTGGTATACATACCGACTATCGACGTTTTTTTTCAACCAAAACTCTATAATTTCGTACACAAATTTGAGAGCGATATATTTTGATAACTTGTTGTAACGTTTTTTACTCCGAAAATCAATTCATAATTATAAAATTCCGTTTTAATTTCACTATTTGATGTTCAACGGTAAACCACACCGAATAACACGGCAATCGTTGTTTTTTCCGCAAACAAAAAAGCAACGGACACCCGTTGCGTTAACTGTTGTTTGCGCAGTGTTACAAGCGAAACAATTCGATGAGGCTTTTAAGCGGTGAAAAACTGTGCGAGACGTAGCGATGCACTATTTGAAGCGCGTCTTTGAGCGATTCGCGGGAGAAATCGAGATTGCGCAGTTTGTCAAAGGGCACAGACGCCACAACCGTACACACCGCCGCAGTTCGCGCGGACACCGCCACGCTTTCCGCAGTGCAGCAGCCGTCGCACACCACTCCGCCGCGTTGAAGGTCCACAAACGCCTTGGCGACAGGTCCGCCGCAAGAAGAACAAACGTCAAAACGCAAGCCCAGACCTTGCATTTGCAAAAAAGACAGCAAGTAGCGCAACACTACTGCAAGAGGCTCTACACCGTCCGAAAGCGAGGAAAACGCTTTGAGCGTTTCCACAAATACATCCGGTTCGGATTGTCCCTCCTCCGTGTAGTTCATCAAACTTTCAGCAACGGCGCACGCGGCATAGTAAACCACTATATCCTCGCGCAGAGAAAAGAAACTTTCCAACTGATCGCAGGTTTTGAGAGTGAAACGGTCGTCCGTTCGGGACAGGTCGTACTGCCCGAAACAAAACTGATCCGCGGCAAACTTCAACTTGGCGTTTCCCTTGCGGATACCTCTGGCGTGAACGGTAATTTTGCCGTACTCCAACGAGTACAGCAAAATCAACTTGTCATTTTCCTTGTAGTCCGTCGCTTTCAGGACTATGCCCTTTGTCGTTACGTCCATCGTCCGTCAGTTCCTTGTAGAGAAGATAATAGACGGGATTTCCCGTTGCGCGAAACAATTTCCAAACGGCGTCTTTCATAACAAACCCTCCCGTAATTAAGTTTGTCTAAAAGCGCGCCGCTATATACGGCTATTTGCCGCGATTTGTGTACCCCAATTCGTTGAGTACGGAAGGATTGTTGCGCCAATCTTCTTTTACTTTTACCCACAGCGTAAGAAACACGCGCGCTTCCAGCAGCTTTTCTATGCTTTCACGGGCGTGAGTGCCGATACCCTTTATCATTGCGCCGTGCTTGCCCAGCAATATCGGCTTGTGAGAGGCTTTCTCCACCAGCACCGTAGCGTCTATATCCCAAACGCCGTTTTCAAACCGCATCTCGTTGACAGCAACGCCTACGCCGTGAGGAATTTCCTTTTCGCAGGCGAGAAGTACCTTTTCGCGAATTATCTCTCCGACGGCAAAGCGCTGCGAACGATTTGTCACATCGTCCTCTTCGAAATACATCTCGTTGCCCGTGAGATATTTTTTCAACGCCTGTTTGAGTTCCTCAACGCCTCTGTTGCGCTTGGCGGAAACACAGTACACTTCGCGAACGCACTCTATTCCATTGAGTTTGGCAAGTTCCGGCACAAGATTTGCGGGTTGAGTTATGTCCGTCTTGGTGACAGCAACCACCACGGGCGCGCCGCGTTTGCCGTATTTGTCTATCTGAGCAAGTTCGTCGCCGTCTATACCGTCGTGTCCGTCGATGACGACAAGGATACAATCCACGTCTGAAACGGCGCTGTCGATACTGCGCAGCATATAGTCGTTTAGCGCGTTTTTACTGTGCAGAAACCCGGGGGTATCCACAAATACCATCTGGCTGTCGTCGTCCGTCCACACCCCCAAAATTTGCTCGCGCGTAGTCTGCGGCTTGGGGGACACGATGGACACTTTCTGCCGAACGAAAGAATTGAGCAAAGTGGACTTGCCTGCGTTTGCAAGCCCCACTATCGCAATGAAACCCGTCTTTCTCATCGCGCATTCCTCACAACGCCCAACGAGGTGAGTATATGCTCCTGCAATTCCGACATCTCACGCTCATCGCTTTCCGATACGTGGTCGTACCCCAACAAATGCAACAAGCCGTGCAACGACAGAAAACAAAGTTCCCGTTTGAGACTGTGTCCGTATTTTGCAGCCTGCTCCTTGGCGCGTTCGAAACAGATGATAACGTCGCCGATGTTGAGTTTGCCCGTGACGGCGTTGACTGCGTCGGAAGGCAAATCAAAACCGTCGATTTGCCGCATGGCGAGATCGAGCGTGGGAAAGGACAGCACGTCCGTTACGTCGTCCACTCCGCGAAATTGCTTGTTTAACCTGCGAATTTCCTGCGGGTCAACTACGGAAAGAGACATCTCTATCCGACGAGAGGGCTGTTTGAGATATTTGAGAGCGCCCTCCAAAACCCGTTTTATCTTGTGCTTGTGGATACCTACGTCGGTGAAATAGATGGTCATTTGTCTCCTGTCAAACGAACGTCGGGATAGGACACGCGCTTGTGTCTGATGCCCGCAAAAGTGGAAATTATCGTACTCTTGACAATGTCCAACTCTTTCAGAGAAATGTCGCAGTCGGAAAATTGCTCAAACGCCATACGTTCCGCGACTATGTCGTTTACGATCTTCTCAACGTTGCTCTTGTCGCCGTTGGCGCGAAGCGCAGCTTCCGCCGCGTCGCATATCATAAGTATTGCGGATATTTTGTTGGTGGGCTTAGGTCCGTCGTAACAGTAGCCGTCGTAAGGTAATGTGCCGTCGGTGTACTTTTGCGCTTTGAGATAGAAATACTTTATAACCATCGTGCCGTGGTGCTCCACGATAGCCGACTGCACTTCTTTCGGAAGTCCGTATTCCTTGGCTATCGCAAGCCCGTTGAGCGTGTGGTACTTTATCATATTGACGCTTGCTTCGGGCGTCATACTGTCGTGCGGGTTTATACCGCTGAATTGGTTTTCCGCAAAATAACTCGGGTTCTTCATCTTGCCTATGTCGTGATAGTACGCCGCCGCACGCGCCATCACCGCGCTTTCGCCTATCGCAGCGGCGCACGCCTCAACGTAGGTTGCAACGGTAAGGCTGTGATTGTACGTACCGGGGGCTTTCTCGAAAAGTTTGCGCATCAATTCGCTGTCGGAAGTGGCTATCTCCGAGAAACGGAAAACGGAACTTACGTTGAATATCTTTTCAAACAGCGGCACTAACACAAACATAAGCATTACGCCGATGATACCGCTTGCAAACGAGCAAGCCGCCTTTATGCCGAACACCGTCCACGACCACTCGTCGCTGAACATAAGGTAACTTATCGCGGAACAGCAAACGGAAATTACGCCCAACACCAACCCCACTACAAGATAGCGCGACCTTCTGTAATGTTTGCCCAACACGAAAGATACGAACACCGCCTCTATCACGCCGCTGAACAGCAGATAGAAAAAGTTTTCCGTCGCTACGGTTGCGGACGTCTGCCAATTTATGTCCTGCATAAAGCACAGCATAATCACTATGAAGTTGGCGAAAAATCCGCATTTACCCGAGACTATGAGTGAAAGTATCAGTGAACAAAGAGCAAAAGGTACAAGGTTGATGACGTAATCCCAAAGGGGCGCAAGTTGTATAAGTCCGTATTCTACGAGCATCGTGGTGAACATCGCCCACGTTTTGCGCGGACTTTCCATCACCGCGACGTCGGAAAAGTAGGTGTACAACGCCAACGCCACGAGCATAATCATCAGCGTCGCAAGTTGAACGCCCGCTCTCAACCAAGTAAACCGATGGAGATTTACCAACAAAATCAGCGCGGAAAACACCACGAATATCGCGACGTAACCCGCGATAGTCTGTTTCCACTTAATGTCGGTTATTTTTTTTGTTTTTTTCATCATTTATCCTCTGTTTCGTATGCTTTGACGATCTTCTGCACCAGAGGGTGGCGCACGACGTCGCGTTCGTTCAGACGAATAATTCCTATGTCGTCTATGTCCTTCAATATTTTGATAGCGTGTTTCAATCCGGACGTAAGACCTTTCGGCAAGTCTATCTGCGTGAGGTCGCCCGTAATTACCATTTTACTGCCTTCGCCCAATCTTGTCAAAAACATTTTTATCTGCTCGCGCGTGGTGTTTTGCGCCTCGTCCAGTATGACGTAGGCATTGCTCAACGTTCTGCCGCGCATATACGCCAGCGGAGCGATCTCTATCGTGCCGCGCTCCATCATCTTGGCGTAACTGTCCATACCGAGCATTTCCTGCAAGGCGTCGTACAACGGGCGCAGATAGGGATTGACCTTTTCCTGCAAGTCGCCGGGAAGAAAACCGAGTTTTTCGCCAGCTTCGACCGCGGGACGGGTGAGAATTATTTTTTCCACCTGTTTTGCCTTGTATGCGTTGACGGCAATGGCGACGGCAAGATACGTCTTGCCCGTGCCGGCAGGTCCTACGCCGAAAGTCACGGTGTTTTTCTTCATCAAATCGACGTACTTTTTTTGTCCGACGGTTTTGCATTTGATAGGCTTTCCGCGGGAAGTGATAGCCACCACATCGTCCAACAGCTCGTCCACCTCGCTGAGCTTGTCCGACTTGGACAGATCGCAAAGGTAATTGACCCGTCCGACGTCTATGCTGTCGCCGCGCGCAATGAAATCACGCAATTTTTCTATTACGTCCATTGCCTTGCGCACCGATACGTCCTCGCCGAAAAGACTGCTTTGCCCGTCCTGCATTACAACCTTTACGTCGAACGCCGTGCAAATAGCCTTGATATTTTCGTCGAACGGTCCGAACAATTTTATCAGTTCGTCCATAGTGTCGGAATTTATCTTTACAGTTGTCAAATGATTTCCTCCAAGGTTATTGTATATGTATCTCGCCGTAACAGCGGGCGTATACGCCGTTTTCCGCCGTTTCGTATACGGTTTCGACGACGGCGAAATCGCACAATTCCATAGCCCGACAAAAGGCTTCCGTGCGCAAACGCTCGACGCACTCCTCTATCGTTGCGGGCACGCGCGAAGAAACGGTTTCGCGGTAGACGTTGCGCACTATCGCAAGATTGAGCGGAAACAGCCGCGTAACGACGGTACTTACGGTGTAACTTTCAAAGGGGCAATCCGCCGCGTACTGCTTTTCGAACAGCACAACGCCCGTACATTCGAACACGTTGCCCGTCTCAGCAGTTACCGTTTTCATTCCGTCGAAAGGGGCGAAACCCGTTTCGCACACGGTGAGCGTGACTCTGCCGAGAGCGTACACGTCCTCGCTTACGCCGTCGTTGAATGTGCGCCTGCCTGCTATCAGTACGTCGCCTTTTCGGACGGAATCGCCCTTTTGAACGAGGGGCGTACCCTGCTCGCACACGATATTTGCCACCACGCCCGAACGTTCGGCTACGATGTCCCGTCTTTCGTCGAGGTCTATCGGCGGAGCAATCTCTTTCTTTGCAACGGCGTTGACGTACAGCACGCTACCCGAACGCGTGACAACCGCATACATAGCGTCGAGTTTGTTTGCCAACTTGTTTTGCACGTCGTTAAGATTCAGACTGTGCAAATTTGTGCCCACGCTTACGCCCACTTCGTTAAGCGCCGCGCATACCGCTTCTCTTTCGAAATCGCCGACGGTTTCTATACGCAGACAAAACTGCGACGAAACCGCCAGAACCAACACGGCAAGCAAACATATCAGCGGCAAAACAAAGTGTTTTTTTACAAATTTCGCCGCTTTCGGCATACCGAAAAACTCTATACCGATTATATTATAGCACCTTTCACGTAATATTGCAAGAGTCTGCTCGGAACGCGCCGACGGAACTTCTATCGTACACAGTTTGCCCCGCCGCGATACGTTGCCGACGGGTATGCCGTTTTTGTTGAGAAGGGCGAGAAGACGGGTGAAATTCAGCCCTTCGAAGGTGACGCGGCAACTATTTTTCATAGCGCACCTCCACCGAAGTCACCTTACCCACAACGACTGCAAAACCGCTGTCCAGACATTTGATGCGCAAATTTGTTCCGTTTACGCGCAGCAAGGCGTTGCGCAAGGCGAAATCCACCCTTTCGGAGGAGTAGTCCGCAATGCCTTTGTGACCTTCCACCACGACCGTGCCGCCGCCGAATACGGAATACTTGTAATCTTTGACAAGCGTCGCGATCTCCAATCCGCAAACGTTTGCCACACACTGTAAAAAAGAATTGCTCATACCCTTATTATATTTAGGGAAAAGCAATTCTTTACCTTTACAGAAGTTGATCGAGAATTTTCGCTATCTCCGAAAGTTTTTCCTTGGCGTCGTTGCCGCTGCTGTGCAAAACGCAATTGGCGAGATGAGCGTTGAGCACCTCTTTGTTTACCTTGGAAAGAATTGCCTGACACGCCGTTATCTGATTGGAAATGTCTATGCAGTAGCGGTTGTCATCGATCATTTTCAAAATGCCGTCTATTTGTCCGCGAGCGGTCCTGAGCAGGCGGACGACCTTTTGTCTGTCCGCCGTCACAGTTGATTCACCTCCGTTACCGAATAGCCCGCCTCTTCGACGGCTTTTTTGAGAGAGTCCGCTTTTACCCTGTCGCGAACCTCAACGACCGCGCTTTTGTCGGAAAGATCGACTTCGGCGCGGAGTACTCCGCGAACGGACGAAAGCGCTTTTTGTACGTGCGCGACACAATTGTCGCACATCATACCTTCGACAGTAAGTTGGTATTTCATTGTTGCCTCCTTTTTTGATTGAGATTTTTTTGATTTTTGAGACGGTACGGCAGCGCGCTCTGGTCTGAAAAGGCGCAGCCGAAGCGCGTTGGTCACCACGAAAAGACTGCTGAGACTCATCGCTGCCGCCGCTATCATAGGCGTAAGTTGCAAATGCAAAGGGGTGGCGTACAGCGCGCCCGCGGCGATGGGTATTCCCACCGCATTGTAGAAGAACGCCCAAAACAGATTTTCTTTGACGTTGAGTTTTGTCTTTTTGCTGAGACGTATCGCAGTCGCAACGTCGCGCACGTCATTTTTTACAAGCACTACGTCGGCGCTGTCGGCGGCAATATCCGCGCCGTTTGCAATCGCAAAGCCTATGTCGGCGCGGGCAAGCGCGGGAGCGTCGTTTATTCCGTCGCCCACCATTGCGGTGACGCCTTCGCGCATAAGTTCGCGCACTTTTTGTTCCTTTTGATCGGGCAGTACCTCGGCATAGAACTGTTCCACGCCCAATTCGTCGCACACAGCCTTTGCCGCAAGCGCATTGTCGCCCGTAAGCATCACGGGAGTAACGCCTTGCGATTTGAGCAGACTTACCGCCTCCGCAGAAGTCGGTTTTATTTCGTCGCCTACGCCCACTATCCCGCAAAAACTGCCGTTACGCGCAACAATGGCGCAAGTGAGCGCCTTTTGCGAATATTCCGCAAGCAGCGCGGCGTAACCCGATTGGTCAACGCCCTGTTCGTCCATAAGTTTTTTGTTGCCGATAGCATAGGTTTCGCCGCGCACCGTTGCGACGACTCCGCGACCGGAAAGCGTCTCGTACCGTTCGGGTACGCACAACTTCTCGCACGCCTGTTCGGCATACTCTACGATAGCCTTTCCAAGCGGGTGTTCGCTTTGTTTTTCCACTCCGCCTATCAGCGCAAAAAACTCTTTTTCCTCCAATGGGGTGCAAAATTGCTTTACGCAGGGCTTACCGACGGTAACCGTGCCAGTCTTGTCCAGCACGACTTGTTTTATGTCCGCAAGTTTTTCCAATATCTCGCCGTTTTTTATCAAAATACCGTTTTCCGCGCCTTTGCCCGTCGCCACCATAATGGCTACGGGCGTGGCAAGCCCCAAAGCGCACGGGCAGGAAATGACAAGCACCGACACCGCGAAATCCAACGCCGTAGCAAGCGATTCGCCTACGCACAGCCAGACTATCAACGTAACAAGCGCCGCAGTCATCACTATCGGGACGAACACGGCGGAAATTTTGTCCGCAAGACGTTGTATCGGCGCTTTGGACGTGCCCGCGTCCTCTACGAGACCGATTATCTTTTCCAGAACGCTGTCCTGACCCACTCCCGTGACAAGTACGCGCACGTAACCGCCCACACACACCGTGCCGCCGATAACAAACGCGTCGGTTTGCTTTTCGACGGGGATACTTTCGCCGCTGACGCTGCTTTCGTCGGCGAAACAGTTTCCGAAAATCACCCGACCGTCGGCAGGGAAGGACATTCCCGCTTTTACCGCCACAACATCGCCCGATTTGAGCGACTTGCCGTCCACTTCTATTTCGTCGTCGCCCGACACAAGCAACGCTTTGTCCGGCGCGAGTTTGCGCAACTTTGCAAGCGCGTCGCCCGTTTTGCGTTTGCTCCTGCCCTCAAAGTACTTGCCAAGATCCACAAGCGCAAGTATCATTGCGGAAGATTCGAAGTAAAGCAAATGACGGTATTTTTCCACGGTGGCAACGTCGCCTTTACCCAAGGCGTAACTCATCACAAACGTCACCGCAACGGCGTACAATGCGCTTGCCGCAGAACCCACGGCTATGAGCGTGTCCATATTGGGCGAACCCTTGAAAAGCCGCTTGAACCCGACGGAAAAATAACTGAAATTGACAAACCAGACGGGCAGACACAAAATCAGTTGCAACAGGGCAAGCGATACGGCGTTTGCGCTCCCTTGAAGAAAGGAGGGAAGCGGCAAACCTATCATATGCCCCATCGAAAAATACATCAGCACAACGCAGAAAATCAAACTTATCAGCAACCTGCTCAACGACACGGCGTTTGTCGGCTGCTTTGCGACGCTTTCGGTGACGCCCTCCGCGGTTGCGCCGTAGCCGCTTTTTTTGACGGCGGCGCAGATGGCTTTGACGTTGGTTTTCTCTTCGTCGAACTCCACCGTCATACTGTTCGTAAGCAAACTTACGGCGACTTTTTCCACGCCGTTGACTTTGGATACCGCCTTTTCCACGTGAGCGGAACACGCCGAACACGTCATTCCCGTCACGTTGAATTTTTGCTTCATAGACACCCCCTCCCCGTATCCGTGTATATTATACGCCGAATTGTGCACAAACGCAAGCGGAATTATTCAAAACGGCGAAAAAATTTTATGTAAAACGCAACAAAACGGCGGGTAAAAATCGTTTTTTCGCCGCTCAACGCGACAAAAGGAAAATTTTGAAGAAATCGATGTCATACGCTTGACTTAAATACAGCAAAGTTCTACAATTTGCAACGGAAAAAATGAGTACAAAAACGGCGAAAATACATATATTATCCGCGCCCGTATTGGGCAGACGCGTAGTAAAAAATCTTATGCCTATCGTGGCTGTGACGCTTGCGGCAGTCACGTGTTTTTTCGTACCGTTCGACAAGGAATATCTCGGCTATTTCAATATGTCTACGCTGGCTACGCTGTTTTGCACGCTTGCGGTCGTGTCGGCGTTCAAAAACATCAGATTTTTCAGTTGGCTGGCGAAGAAAGCCGTATTGAAATTCGGCAATTTGCGCAATACGGTGTTTGCGTTGGTGTTTGTGACGTATTTCGGCAGTATGGTAATGGCAAACGATATGGCGTTGATAACCTTTCTGCCGCTGGGATATATCGTACTTGAAAGTTGCGAACGCAAAGACAAAATGCCCATCGTTTTCGTTTTGCAGAACGTGGCGGCAAACCTCGGCGGAATGCTGACTCCGTTCGGAAATCCGCAAAACATTTACCTGTACAGTCACTACGGCATAAATCCGTTGGAATTTCTCAAAATTATGTCCGTACCCTGCGCCGTCGCACTGCTGCTTATCGTAGGCGTGTGCCTGTTTGTCAAGAAAGACAAAATTCAACTTTTCGCCCCGCAGGAGAATACGCCGTCGGCGTGGCGATGCGCAGTTTACGCGTTGCTGTTTGCGCTTTCTCTGCTGATAGTGTTTGACGTTTTGCCCTGGTACATAGTGCTTGCGGCAGTGACCGTCGCAATGCTTTGCTTGGACTGCAAGGCGTTTGCAAAGGTAGATTACGGCTTGCTGATAACTTTTGCCGCATTCTTCGTGTTCAGCGGAAATCTTTCGCGTATAGACGCGGTAAGCGCGTTTTTGTCCGATCTCGTTGCAAAGTCGCCGTTGCTCGTGGGCGTGGCGAGTTGCCAATTTATCAGCAACGTCCCCACCGCCGTTTTGCTGTCTCGGTTTACCGCCAACTACTCCGATTTGCTTGTGGCTGTAAATATAGGCGGCTTGGGAACGCCCATCGCGTCGCTTGCAAGTCTCATCACGCTGAACGAATTTCGCAAGCACGATGCGCCCGCGCTCAAAAGATACCTCGCGACGTTTTTCGCGATAAACTTCTCCTTCCTCGCAGTGCTTGTAGGCACGCAGTTGCTGTGGTCGATGGCGCTGTAAAAAGATGTTCGGCTACGCTCGCAAGAGTAAACAATCAGGTTGCGGTTGACTTTTACCGCTCAAAATCAAAAGGCTTACCCACAAGGGCAAGCCTTTTTCAGTTTGACGTAAGTTTTCGGCAGAAGCGGCAAACTTCGTACCGCGCTCAAAAGCGTGCCGAAGAATATTTGATGCCGAAAGGTAAAATCAATCTTTTTCAACAAGCGAGGTCAGCAAACCGTACAGTTGCTCATTGGTGCGTTTCAGCAAGACGGGTCTGCCGTCCGCAACGAAACAATGCGTGCTTGTCGCCGTGCAAACGGTCTCGCCGCGGCAGGTCATAACGTAGGAAAAGCACAGTTTTGCCGCGCCCACGTCCGTAAGCCGCACCGCTATCCGTATCTCGTCGGAAAAGGTGGTCGGGCGTTTGTAATTGATACTGACGGATACGACGGGCGAAACAAGACCCTCGCTCTCCATTCGACGATAGCCGTAACCTATTTTGTCGAGAAAATCTATCCGCGCCTCCTCCATAAATCGCAGATAGTTGGAATGATGAGTAACTCCCATTTTGTCCGTTTCGTAGTATTTAACGGTGTGACAATAGACGCTTTCCATACACGCTCCAACAGAATACTCTACTTTTGCTTACGTTCGAATTCGCAAGCCACTTCCCGCAGCAATTCGCGAATGTGCAATCCTTGCGGACAAATATTTTCGCACTTGCCGCAACCGATACAATCGCTCGCCTTGCCGCGGTTTTTTGTGTGAACGTTGTTGTAGTAGAAATCGGAATTCCAATCTTTGTAACGCCGCTTGTTGTTGAGACAGGCAAACAAATCGGGAATGGAAATGCGCTTGGGACAGCCGTCCACGCAGTAACGGCAAGCCGTACAGGGAATGACGTTTTCGCCGCGTATCAATGAGGCGATATTTTCCGCCACGGTCAACTCGCGTTGCGTCAAGGGGCGAAATTCTTTCATTGCGGAAACGTTGGCGCGCATTTGCGCAAGATCGCTCATACCCGACAGCACCATAAACACGTTGGGTTGCGACGCGGCAAAACGCAAAGCCAATTCGGCAGGACTTACTCCCAGCGCGTCGGTAAGCGCGAGAGCGTTTTGCGGAAGATCCGCCAGATGTCCGCCCCTCAAAGGTTCCATAACTATCACGGGCTTGCCGTGCTTTACGCACACTTCGCAGTTGGCGCGCGATTGCACCGCCGCGTCATCCCAATCAAGATAATTGAGTTGCAACTGCACTACGTCGATGTCGGGATAGTCGGTCAGTATCTTATCCAACATATCCGCCGTGTCGTGGAAAGAAATACCCACGTGTTTCACTTTGCCTTCGGCTTTCAGCGCAAACGCCGTTTCGTAGGCGCGGCAACTACGGAAAAAGTCGTAGTTTCTGCGGCTTTGTGCGTGCATAAGATAAAAATCGAAGTACTCCACTCCGCAAAGACGAAGTTGTTCCTCAAACAAAGGACGAATGTCCGCCTCACTGTGGAAAAATGAGTCGGTAAGTTTGTCCGTCAGCACGTAACTTTCACGGGGATAACGGTCGGTTAGACATTGTTTCAAAGTGGATTCGCTTTGCCCGTGCATATAACCGTGCGCCGTGTCGAAATAGTTGAAACCGCCCGACAGAAATTCGTCCGTCATTTGCGCGGTCTGCGCCACGTCCACCGCGCCGTCGCAAACGGGCAAGCGCATACAACCAAAGCCGAAATTTTTGCGTATTCCTTGAAAAAATTCAGTCATTTCACCAATCCTTTGTTACGTCTTTACTTACGTGAGTGTGTACGGGACGTTTGAGGGGATTCCAATCGTGAAACCACACTTCTTCCCGTTCCACTTTGGTGGAGGACATAGGTCCGCGATGGAAATTGAACGCATAGTCCTCGGGCGTTACCGTGTAGTAAGTGATCACGCCGAGTTTGTCGCCGTACTCCCAACCGTCGTCCGGTTCGCCCTCGCAGAAAATTTCCACTTGCGGACAGTCCTCAAACGCCTTGTCCCCGACGAAAACCACGCTGGACGGTATGTAAATGCGTTTCAGTCCGCGGCAACCGCGAAATGCCTTTGCGCCTATGGAAACCGTGCCGTCGGCAACGATAAAAGAATCCATCGACAGGTTGTTTGCATAGCGGTCAACGGCGATTTCCACACCCTCGTTGCTTACTGTCATAGCCTTTTCCCCCTCTAAATCAACAACGCAAGCCGTATCAGACCTGCGTTGTTGTTCTTGGTGCTGGTGGTGGGACTTGAACCCACACGTTGTCACCAACATCGGATTTTGAGTCCGACGCGTCTGCCATTCCACCACACCAGCACAAAATTACCTTTACACTATATCACAGTTTGGCAGAATTATCAACGGTTTTGCGCAAATTTTTCATTTTTTTGCGTGTGCAAAGCAAAGTGTTGTTGCATATTGCGCCGTTGTGTGGTATAATAAGTCGGTAAAAGACGTGTACCCGTAGCTCAGTTGGATAGAGCGCAGGCCTCCGGAGCCTGAGGTCGCAGGTTCGACTCCTGTCGGGCACGCCAGCGGGCAACTTCGCTTGTGAGTTGCAACGGAATGGAAGCACCGATGTGCTTCCTTTTCCATTGCTGCCTTTTTGCTCGTTGCCCTTTACTCTTTTCCCACCACGATTACGAAATAATGTAGCCCTCCGCTCCGTTTCCGTCGCTTCGCTCACCCTCTCTGCGTTCGGGACGACTCCTGTCGGGCACGCCAAAAGACCCGCAACAAAACGGTGTGGGTTTATCTGTAAAATCGGTGGTTCTGTAATAAATGTTGAGGTGCAAACAAGTCTGTCAAATAAACAAACCCACTAAGTTGCAACTTAACTTCGCAAAGTTCGGGCGTGTACCGAATCTTTGCGTCCTCCCCGGGGATGCCGGGGGTATGGGAGACCCCGGCGAAAGGTTTATCCGACCGTGCAGGTCTCCTGCACCACTCCCAAGTCCGACTGCGGCGGCGCGGTAGCGCACAGGATAATGTTACTTACTGTATAAAAAGAAACCGACTTCGGACGAGAGTGTCGGTTTCATAAATGTTGCTTATTTAACCGTCGATTGCGCCAGCGTTACGAAGTAGCCAGCAATCGACCGCCGCACGTGTGGTCGGTAGGCTTAATGGCAAATGTTGGGGTGCAAAAACAAGTTTTACACTTTTTATATAATATGCACCCCAACGTTTGACATAGAGCCTAATCAGTCTTTGCAAATTGCAACGCCGCAACTTGCGCCGATGCGGTCTGCGCCGCTCTCCACCATTGCGTTGGCTTCCTCAAAGCCGTGGATACCGCCGCTTGCCTTTACTTTCAAGCCGAAAGGATGCACCGTTTCCGCCATCAGAGCGACGGCTTTCACCGTTGCGCCGCCGCTGCCGAAGCCCGTGCTGGTCTTTACGAACTGCGCGCCCGCTGCCACACACGCTTTGCAGGCGGCGACAATTTGTTTGTCGGTGAGGTTGCACGTTTCGAGAATAACTTTAAGCAGTATGTCTCCGCAAGCCTTTTTGACGGCGGCGACTTCCTTTTCGATTTTTTTCCAAGCGTTGCTCTTGGCAAGCGATTGGTTGATGACCATATCGATTTCCGTTGCGCCGTTCTTGATGGCGTCCTTCGTTTCGAAAACCTTGACGCGGGTCGTGTTCCCTCCCAAAGGGAAGCCGATAACCGTGCATACCTTTACGTCGCTGCCCTGCAAAAGTTTTGCGGCAAGTTTGACGTGACAAGGATTGACGCATACGGAAGCAAATCCGTACTGCAACGCTTCGTTGCACAGATTGGTTATCTGCGCGGTGGTAGCCGGCTTCAAAAGCGTGTGGTCTATCAATTTTGCGATTTGTTTTTGTGTCATTTGTTTTTCCTCCGATTTTTCAAATCAAGCGGCAATTTTCCGCTTTTATTTATTATACCACATCGATATGGTTTTTTCAAGCAAAAAATAAAATCGCAACAAAACGTTCAGCGTTTGCCGCGGCGGTCCAATCGTACTGTCAAAACGTCCTCTTCAATTTCGAAGCGGCGTTTGCGCGGAGGGCGGCGGCGAATAGCCTTTACGCAAAGCGCAACGATGTACGCCGCACAAGCGGCGATACCCACCGAGCAAACGACTATCACGGGCAAAACGGACTTCATAGCGACACCTCGCAACAATCGTACCGCAAACGGACTGCCGAAAAAAACACAACCGTGTAATAAAATACGCAAAAATGCAGATACTACCCCAAAAAACAAAACGGGGGCGAAAAAGTTTGCCGCTTCGCCCGTAGGGGGAACTATGAAAAAAATCGCTTTGATACTGTTGCTGACGTTGACCGTCTCGGCGCTGTGCGCCGTTGGCGTCGCGCACGCCGAAACCGCTTGCGAAACGCAGATATGCCAACTTGCACAAAACAACGAAAACGTCCTCGACGCAAAATGCGTCGTCTACCGCCGCATAGCGGTGATAGCGATACGCACGGAACAGATGTTTACAAAAAGCGCATACGACGAATACGTCGCGCAATTGAAAGAGGACGTTATGAGCAAATTTGAAGTGGACAGCGTGTTTGTTACGCGCAACCCCAAATTGATGAAAGAGATAGACGCGCTTTCCAAATTGGAGGGCGAAGAGAGAGAAAAAGCCGTTCAAAGATTGATAGAGGAGGCGATGAAACGTCGCCCCCTCCGTGAAACGGTGATACCGAAAGTAGATTTTTTGAAGTAACTTTGCCGACTACAAGCCGAGTATCTGCTTGCAGGAGGCTACCACCAATTTGAAACTTTCCTCTTCGAAAGGCGAAAGCAGTCCGCACTCGTCAAGCAACTCGGTAAACGTCTTTGTGCCGCCGAAATCGAGGAAGCGAACGTACTTGTCGAAAGTGGCTTTGTAGTCTTTCTGCGACAGCGCAAGAAACTGCAACGCGGTAAACTGCGCCAAGCAGTAGTCGATGTAGTAAAACGGGCTTTGGAAAATATGCGCCTGCCGCTGCCAACGTCTGCCGTCCTGCAAAGCGGGCAGTCCCTCGGTGGTCATATAGGGCAAAAACTGCTTTTCCAGACTGTTGTACAGTTGGTTGCGCTCGGCGGGGGTCATATCGGGGTTGTCGTAGCAGGTTTGCTGGAAGCAGTCCACTATCGTGCCGTAGGGAATAAACGTAACCGCGCCGCCGATGTGGGCAAGTTTGTACTGCGGCGTTTTGTCTCCGAAAAACAAATCTATCCACGGGTACGCCAAAAATTCCATAGACATACTGTGTACTTCCGCCGTTTCCATACTGACGCTGCTCAAAAATTCGCTGTCGATGAAGAAACTCTTGTAAAACTCCAACGCGTGCCCGAACTCGTGAGTAAGCACGTCCACGTCCCCCGCAGACCCGTTCCAATTGGAGAAAATGAAAGGCAACTTGTAGGCGGGCAGACCCTCGCAGTAACCGCCCGCTTCCTTGCCCTCGCGGGACATAACGTCAAAGCACTCGCTCTCCACCATTGCGTCGAACAATTTGCCCGTTTCGGGAGACATTTCGTTGTACATTCGCGAAGCGGCGGCAAACATTTGTTTGGGCGTGCCGATAGGTTTCGGTTCTTGCGCGGTGTACACGTCCATATCGTACAAATACTGCTTGCCCAAGCCCAGATCGCGCCCCACTTTGGCGCGAATTTCCGTTGCAAGAGGCACAAGATATTTGAGTACGTTTGCGCGAAATTCCGCTATTTCCTCCTTGCCGTAGCAATTGCGCTGCATACGCATATACCCTAGCGGCGAATAGCCGTCGAAACCCAACTTGCGCCCCATAGCCGTGCGTACTTTTACAAGTTTGTCGTACAACTCGTCCAAAGCCGCCTTGTTGTCCTCGATAGCCTGCCCCCACGCGGTGTAGGCGCGCCTGCGCAAATCGCGGTCGGCGGAGGTGAAGTATTTGGAAATGCCGCTCATAGGCAACTTTTCGCCGTTGAAATCTATCACAATGCCGCTCATCAGTTTGGAATACTGCGTGGTAAGTTTGTTTTCCTCTATCTGTTCGGAGATGATACGCGGGTCGGCGGAATCCGCCGCCATTTGCAAATTGACGAACATAACCTTGGGAAAACGCTTTTCCAACTGCTTGCGATAGGGCGAATCGAGATAGCAACGCGCTATCTCCGCATTGGCAACGGCTATCTCGGGGGAAATTTCGTCAAGATAGTCCTGCTCGGCGGCGTAAAACTCGTTGCGCGTGTCCTGAGTGAACCTGATAAACGCTATGCGAACGTTTGTGCCCACTTCTTCGTCGAATTTTTTGTACTGCTCGTGTACTTCGTAGAACTCGTCAACGTTTTGCGCCGCGCGAAAACGCAATCTGAAATCGGCAAGTTTGTCCAGCAACTCTCTTCTGTCGGGGCGAGTGTACACTATTTCGGAAATTTTTACCATTGTTGTTGCTCCTTTTGGGGAATAAATTTATTGTAGCACTTGCGTTGAAATTGTGCAAGCAAAAAACAGAACGGCAAGAGTTTTGCCGTTCTGTTGCGTGTTGACTTAAATTGCAGTTACTTTGCACTTAGTCGATTACTTGGTAAAGTTGATCCAGATGTGTCCATTGAACGAGTTGAATACCACATCGGCAGTGTGACTTGCTGCGGGCATTTTGATATTACCGTCAGTGTCACTGGTTACACTAAATTTACTTAAACCGGCATTAGATGTTACCATCTTCACATCGCTATAACCGTTGGAATTAGTCCACGCTTGACCCCTACGGATCTTCCAAGTTTCACTTGCTTGGAACGCAATATTACTCCAAGTAAATATGCCGTTGTTAAGTGAAGTTCCTGCTGCCCAATCGCTTGTAAAACCATTACGAGAACCAATAATTCCATACGAATAGGTGCAAGTACCCGCCGCATTGGTTACGGAAACAACGTGAATTTTTACACATTTGTATGTCGCGTCGAAGGTGAAGCGAAGCGTGCACGCTTTGAGAACCTTGATATTTCCATCACTCGTTGAACTAAACAGACTATGAAGGTTGCCCGTTCCGCTTTCCGCACCTGTAACAATCCAAGCGCCGTTGCAATCAATTTGCTCGCAAGACCATCCAGATTTGTTTTCCTTAAACTTGAAACCTTGATTGGCGGTGAATTTGATTTCAACGGTATCTTGCATAACGCCGTTTTTCATACCGAACGCATTGTCCCAAGTTGTGGTATCTGTTGCCCACCCGTTGTTGTCGCCTACGACAATCCAATCGGTTTTTGCAGGCGGATCGATTTTTTCATCAGCTAATGCTTCTTCTTTGCTGTCAAACGCTTTGCCTGCCTTTGAACACCAGATGTCGTTCTTTTCGGACGATGTATTGGACGTTTCTTGACAATCGGTAATAGTTACACCATCATTCCAGTACAGTTGGTCGGTAAACTTTAAGTGACGTTCCGTATTTCTCGGATACTTCACGGTGATACTGACCCAACCTGCGCCGCCGACGCTATCCGCTGTCATAAGTCTTGCAGGGTTATCTACACTGTCAAATACGTCGTGACTTGTGGGATTTAAGTACCACGCCCACAGATAAGCGTTGGTGAAAGACTCGTCCTTGTGCCAGTGAATGGTAACTTCTTCTCTGTAATCCTTGTCACACTTGGTGCATACATCGTCGTATCTAAGTGAAGCCGAGCAGTTTTCCGTGCCTGTGTAGTCACAGTTTTCACAAGTTACATCGTGAGCTTCTTCGCCTGCTTTCTGCGCATATTTGAAATCGTGCTTTACAGGCGTTGTTGCGTAGTCGCAGGTTGCACACTCTTGATGGTGTTTTTCCGGTCCTTCGCTTACATATCCGGTCAAATCGTGTCCTACCGTTGCGCTGTGTCCATCGCAATCTTTGCATACTTGATAGTGACCGTCTGCACCGTCGAAAAGATATTCGCCGTCCGTCCAATTGTGTCCTGCGGGTTCGGTTGTGTATTCGCAATATTGGCACTTTTGATGGTGTTGCGTTTCATCGTCGCTTACGTATTTCAACGTGTGTGTAACGGGTGTGTTGTGTTCTTCGCAACGCTCGCACACTTGATAGTGACCGCTGTCGTCCGTGAAGGAGTTGCTTGCCGACCACTTGTGCGTAAGAGGCGCGTCGCCGATGGTGATATGAACACTCTCACCCTCGCACTTTACGCTTTCGCCCAATTCCAAATTGTCAAGCAAGGTTTCGGGAAGCGTGAGCGTGCCGCTTTGGTAAACCACCTTTGCGTCGAGCGTTCCCGTTCCTTTCACTTCAAAGGAAGTTTCCTCGCCCGTAACCGTCAGTTTGCCGCCTTTAAGCGTAAGCGAGTAACTTTCCAGATCCAACACCACTGTGTATCCCTCGGGCACAGTGAAATCTTCGGCTTCCGCCGAAACACGGTTGTGATTGAGACGAATTGTGTAGGTCTTGGACTTGTCAGCCTGTTGGGCTATCCACTCAAACGCTTCCTTGACGGAATCGACGTGATACGGCTCTGAACCGTCGTCATTGGTGCTGACTTCAACATCCATATGAACGTGTCCGCAATCAAGACAGGTGTCGCTTTGGTAATCGTTGTAGTTGTGCCGCTCTCTGCCGTATTCCTTACCGCAGAGTGAGCATTTTTGCCAATGTTCATCGCCGTTTGCATACCAACCCGTTTCAAGTTCGTGTTCGGAGGCGTGCTCTTTGTCGCCCTCGTCGGGCGTGCAAGCCGTGGGCGCTTCTTCGGCAACAGAACATCTGTCGCAAACGCGCTTGTGGTAGCCGTCGGAACAGCCCTCGTTGGTATACTTATTTGTGTAGAGGTGATTTTTCGGCGCAATGGTTACGTCGTCTATCACTTCGTCCGATTCATCCAACTTGGCGTCGCAACGCTTGCACTCCCAATACTCTTTCGTGCCGGGGGCGGTGCAAGTGGAATCCTGAAACTCGTGATGTTTTTCGGAATCTCCCTCGTGTCCGAGAGCGGGGATAGTATATACGCTTGACGTTTTGTTGGCTTCATCAGCAAAGCCAAGTTCTGCACCGCCTACTTTTACCGTTACCGTGTAGGTCACGTTGCCTTGCGCTTCGCACTCGGGCTCTTGCTTGCTGCTTTCGGTAAAGGTGACTTCGGGGGCAACGCCGTCGTATGCCGTTTCGCACACACTGCACTTGACTGTGACGGTCGCGTGCGGTTCGGTATCGTAGTCCTGCTCCCAAGCGACTGCCCTTACCTGCCAAGTGTGACCGTTTGCGGGTTCACCCTCAACGGGTTCGGACGTTTCGTTTATCGCTTCGAAAATGTCGGTGTCGTAGATAGTGACATCTTGCAACTCCGCCGCCTTAGCCGCCGTCCTTATGTCCTCGGAAGCCTTGGTGAGCGTATACGTAATTTGTTGCGCCGTCGTGCAGGTTGCATCTTCGGAAGATTGCTGCGCGTCGGTGAAAGTAAGAGTTATTTGCTCGCTGCACTTTTCGCAAACGTATTTTACCGTTACGCTTGCGCTTTCCTTTTGAGCGTCCCAACTAAACGCGCCGTCTTCTGCCAATTTCCATTGGTGACCGAGTTGCGTTTCTTCGGCTTTGTATTCGAGTTTGGCAACGTCTTTCAAAGCGTCGGGTGCAAGACGGTTGGTTGTGCCTACCGTTTTGTTGATTTCCTTTACAATATCCTCATCTTCCACCGATACGGTGTAAGTTATCGAGTCAATATCGCCGCACGTACTTGCGCTTGAAGGTATTGGTTTTGCCGTGAGTTCGACGTCAAGGGTGTGACCTGCGCCGTCTTGGCATACGTTACAAACAAGGTGCAATTTTGCCTTGGAATGGTCTTCTCCTACCCAAGTGAGCGCGCCGTCAACTTCGTAGGTGTGACCGAGTGCGGGTATCGTGTAGGGGTCGGACGTAGATTTTACGCCTGCCGCAAAGGTCAGCGGTTTGCTGTCTACTTGCACCGTTACCGTGTAGGTTACGCTGCCGCTTTGGATGCAGGTGGCAGCCTGCGTATTGTCAGTAAAACTAACTTGGGGTTGCGAAACGCCGTCGTATGCCGTTTCACACACGCTGCACTTGACTGTGACTGTCGCGTGCGTTTCGGCATCGTAGTCCTGCGCCCAAGCAACTTCCGTTACCTGCCAAGTGTGACCGTTTGCGCCTGCGCCTTGAACGGTGTGCTTTTGGTCTGTGATTGCTTCGAAAGTATCGGCGTCGTAGATAGTGACGTCTTGCGACTCTGCCGCCGCCTCAGCCGCGGTCCTTACCAGGTCGGTAGTTTTGGTGAGCGTGTACTCTATTTGTTCCGCCGCCGTGCAGGTTGCAGGGGTAGAACGGCTCGTCGCGTCGGTGAAAGTCAGTGTGATCTCATCACTGCACCTTTCGCAAACGTACTTGACTGCTACGCTTGAACCGTCTTTCGTTGTGCCTGTCCAATCAAACGCGTCTTCTTCTGCCAATTGCCATTGGTGACCGAGTTGAGCATCATTTTCGGTGTGAGTGAGTTCCGCAACATCTTCCAAGGCGTTGGGCGCAAGTTTGTTGGGCGCAACCACCGCCGCGGTGATCGCCGCTTCAATTTCCTCGTCTTCCACCGATACGGTGTAAGTTATCGAGTCAATTTCGCCGCACGTGCTTGCAGTAGTAGGCGTTTGTTTTGCCGTGAGTTCGACGTCAAGGGTGTGACCTGCGCCGTCTGTGCATACGTTACAAACAAGGTGCAATACTGCCGTGGAATAAGAACTTGTTTCTTTCCAAGTGAGCGCGCCGTCCACTTCGTAGGTGTGTCCGAGAGCGGCAATTGCAAGTTGAGCATCCGTTACCACTTCGCCCGCGGCGTTGAGTTTTACACCGTCGTTGGCTTCGCAATCCCAATACTGCGCAACGCCCGCTTGCGTGCAGGTTGCGGGCACTTCGGCGTGTTCCGTACCTTTTGCGTGCTCGTGCGCGGGTTGCAGTTGCGGAATGGTTTCGGTACGCTCCTCGCCACATACTTTGCAGCGGTACGTCATTGTACCGGCGCTTTGTTCCGTAGCGGGCACGGTGACTGTTCCGTCGTCCCAAGTGTGTCCGTTTGCGCAAAGATCTTGGTCGTCGTTGGGCGTACACGCGACAAACGCCGCCGTCATAGCCGCAACGAGCAGGATCGCAAGCGCAATCAGCATCGTTTTCTTCATTAAAAATTCTCTCCTTTTTATTTTTGTTTGGAAAATGTCCTTGTAAGACATTGGTTGCCTTGTGAGTTGCACCACTGTTCAAAGCGGTAGTATTCGGTTATGCTAAAACTATTTGCTATTATAATTATATCAAACGGAAATGCCGATTTCAATAGCAAACCCAAAAAAAATTTTAGTTATTTTTGTAATATATAAAAAAATCTATTTATATCGGCAGAAAAAGACAAAATGCCGTCGAAACAAACGCAAAGAATATTTTACGGCTGAGTGAAAACGCCGCGTAAAAAAGCAAAGACAGCGCGTTGTGCGCCGTCTTTGCAATGTTACGTCCGTTGCGGACAAAATTTACCTAAAACGTTGCCGAAATAGGCAGTGCCACAAATTTTTTACTTGCGGTTGTTTAACCCGCCAAATCAACATACAGCACAAGGTTGCCGCTATCCACCCACAAATCGATGTACAAGTGCATATCTTGTTTGGCAATTATGTTGTCATCTTCCGTTCCGTGTTCAATATAAAGTTCTTTGTCAACTGACGCATAATCGTTTGCGGACGTTTTGAAATCGGCTACTTGCCAAAAGCCCCAATTATCTTGACCCACTTGCCCCCATTCTTCACCGAATTTTTTGATTTTAATTTGGTCGCCTGCGTGAAGTTGAAGGTTGATATAGTAGTGTTTGCCGCCCTCCTCAGTGTAATTGAGTTTGTAGGAAGCGTTGATTGCCCAATCGGTGATAGAGCCGATAAGCACGATTTCGCCCAACGGTCCTGCCGTTTCGCCCGTGCCGCCACCACCGACGTCGCTGCCTCCGCCGCCTTGACCGCCGACGTATCCGGTTGCGGAAACCACCTCGATGGTGATTTTTCCGTCACTGTCAAGCCCTACCGAAAGGGTGCAAGCGTATTTGCAGATAATGTTGTTGCCGTCCAAACCTTCGCCTCTGGTGAACAGCCCTTCCTTGCTTACGCCATCAACAGCGCCGGACGTAACCGAACTGATGTCGTCGTACCCGAGCGCAACGTCCCAATTGTCAAGATTTTGCTTCACCTTGAACGCTTGGTCAACCGCAAGCGTAACGGTTACGGACAAACCGTCCCTGATGACGTAGTCCCAACTGCTTGTCGTCGTTGTCCAATCGTTCATTGCGCCCGAGACGAAATAAACGTCTGCGCTTTGTTCCGGAGCGTCCGTTTCGGAAGCAAGCGCCGCCTCCTTGGTGGAATAAGCGATAGACGCGTCCGCGAAAGCCGCTACATAATTGTCAGTGCCGACAGCCAAAATGTCGCCTGTTTTTTTCTCCGTCTCGTCCACGTCGTTGAACTTGAACTTGACGTTGTCGTTTTGTATCGCGGCTTCGTCAACGACGTTGAAAGACGCTTTGTACCAACCGTCTCCGTCGCTTGTTGCGGGAGTGCCGGGCCACTCGCCGAGCAAAGAGTTGTCGCCGCTATCCTTATACCAAGCATACGCTTTGAGATTGTCGCCGTTCCAACCTGATGGCAGATGAATGTAAATGTTTACCGTTACAGCGCCGCCCGTGCCACCACCTGCGCCGCCGCCTGTGCCGCCCGTGCCACCCGTGCCACCCGTGCCACCGCCTGTGCCGCCGCCTTGCGAACTGTAATCAGCGTTGCACTTGGTACACTTTTGCGCGGCGTTGAGACTGCAATTTTCCACTTCGGAGTAGTCGCAACCATTTCTCGTGCAGGTAACGGTGTGCTTCTGTTGTCCCGCAACGGGCGTATATTTGTAAGCGTGTCCCAAAGCGGGTATCTCCACCTCTTCGGTGATGTCGTTGCATTTGGTGCAACGCTGTATCTTTGCGCCTTTTTCCGTACAGGTGGGTTGTGCGGTAATTTCTTCCACGTAATCGTGTTCGCCGTCCTTACATTTGCTGTTGCAAGCAACAAGCGAAAATATCATCGCTGTCGCAAGCAAGAACGCAAGCAAAATTGTAATTCCCTTTTTCATTGCGCATTTCTCTCCTTTTTATGTTTGTGTCCCAAGACATTGAAACCGAATTAAACTCTGCAACCCTGCCGCACGCACAAATTTGGGGCGTGGGACAGCGCATATATTTACTTAAATTATAGGGCGGCGGACGGTATATGTCAACAAAAATGAAAAAATAGGACGCGTGTTTTGCAATACCGACCCAAAAACAAGTTTTACACTATTTGCCGCAAAACGCACTTGGATATTTGAGTGGAGCAAAAAAACAGCGCCGAAATTTCGGCGCTGTTTGAGTTGCTGTGCTGTTTGCGCTACTATGCCGCAAGGGCGTAGTCGAGATAACTTTTTCTGATTGATTGGGGAACGGTTGCCACTTGTACGGGCGCAACTGCCGCAACAGTCATAGGGTGACCCGCTGCTTCGGCGGACTCGAACCATTGAGTGTAGTCTGTATCTATGAAATACATCTCTCTGGCTAAGTAAACCTTTGTATCGTGACTTACTTTGTTTTCAGTGGTATTGAGCCATTGAATTTTGGTATCGCCGATATGGAATATGACAGAGAACTCTTTGCCGTCCCAATTGACGCTTGACGTAATGCTCCATTTCCACCAATATCCGGATACATTTTCCATTGCGCCTGTTTCCCAACCTGTTCCGAACTGGGGTGCTCCGGTCGGCGCTTTTGACCAAACGTGAATTTGCATTTTGGACTGAGACGAACCCGCGTAGAAGTAGAACGTGTAGGTGTAACTTTCCTTGTTTTCGGTGAGTGCGGTAACCGTAATTACCGTTGTGTCATTGGACGGCTTGTAGGTGATGGTTACGGTGCAATTGTGATGAACGACAACATTGCCTTTCTCGATAATGTTACCGTCGAACAAGGGCGTTGTAGGTTGCGTGACCGAACCGTAGTTAAAACTGAATCCGGCTATGTCTGTGGCGTTGATACCATAGTCCCAACTGTCGTCTGCCTTGGGATTTACCGTTTCTCTCTTGACCTTCCATTGATCGCCTACTTTGAAGGAAATCGTTATCGAATAGGTTTGTGTAGCGGAGTCGTAAGTGAGTGCGTCGCCCGAAGCGTCGTTCCAAGCGCTTTTTCCGTTGTATTCGCCCACAAGATAGTACTTGGTAACAACGGTGTCGTCGATTGCGGGAAGTCCTGTCGCTTCCACAATCTTGATTGCAATCGCTCCCGTGCTTGGCGTGAGAGTGATTTCCAACGTACAAGCGTAGTTGATAATTATGTTGTTGTAGTCGTTCTCTTGTCCCTTTGTGAACAATTTGGACGTGTCGCCCGTAACCGTTTCCTCTGCCGTGTAGGTCATACTGTCGTAGCCGATTGCGTTGTCCCAAGAACCGTTTTTGGTAACTTTGAACGCTGCGCTTGCCGCAAATTCAAATGTAAGTTTGTAACCGTCGGCTTGTTTGAAAACGTAGTTCCAACTTGTAGCGGGATTTTGCCAATTGGCGTCGGCAAAACTGCCCACAATGATCCATTCGTCTTTGCCGGGAATATCCGCTTCCGCCGCCTCGGCTTCCTGGGAAGTTGCGTAGAATTGTTCGGTGTTGACAATACCGGCGATCCACAATTCCGTTGCGGTAACTGCGATATTGCCCGTTTGAACTCCGTCATAAGTATCTTCGCCCGTGCTCACCTTGTCGTTTACAATGAGGTAAAGGTCAGTGCCGCGGTGTCCTTGGGGAACTTGGAAAGTGTAGGTGTACCAACCTGCATTGGTAGCGTCGGCTTGGAAACCGGACGTACCCGGGAACGCTCCGAGAAGATAAACAGTGCCGTCACCGCTGCCGTACCAAACGTAAAGTTTGAGTTCGTCGGCGTTCCACCACTCGGTCGGGTGGAAGTGAACGGTTATCGTTTCGTCACCGCCTACATCGGGCGTGTTGTAATCGGCGTGGCACAGCGTGCATTCGTTGTCTTCAACGGTGCAGTTTTCCGTCACTTCGTAGTTGCAGACGCCGCATTTCTTGGTGTGCTGACGTTGCCCCGATACGGGCGTGTAGGTGAAATCGGCGTGAGGCACATCCGTATTGGGCGTGCCGCACACTTTGCAAAGTTGATGATGTCCGCTTGCACCGCCGCTGACATAGGACTGATCTGCGTAGTCGTGTTGTCCCGTTGCGGGGATAACAAGTTCGCTTTCCGAAACTTCTTTCTTTTCGCCGTTGTCGTCTACAAACAGTTTGTTACAGCCGTCGCATTTGTAGTGGGCTTGTGTTCCGTTTGTACCGCAGTCGGCAGGCGTTTCGGGAATGAGCGTGCCGTAGTCGTGCGTGTGCGGCGGTTCTGTCGGGTCGTCGTTGCAGGCAGCAAGCGTACAGACCATAGCCGCTGTGAGCAAGAACGCCAACAAAATGAGCATAAATTTTCTCATAATTTTCTCCTTTTTTTATTGTTCCGTCGGAACAAGAATATACCGAATATGCGTGCGAGACAAAAACTTTCAAAATGAAAATATCTTCTTTATATATTGTAGAGTATGCAAAAGGCAAAGTCAATACCCAATTTCAAAACGACAAATTTCGGATAAATATGTTATATACAATTGAAAAAATACGTTGCGGCTTGGGGAGAGTTGCGGCTCAGTTGTGGGAAGCCGCGCGCTCTACCTTGTCGAGAAATTCGTTTACAACGCCAATATACGCTTCTCTGTCCGAGTGAAAACTGCGAGCGTGCCCCGCGTGAGGGAAAAGGTGCAATTCGGACAAGGGGTTTTGCGCCTGTCGGTACATATCCTGGCTGTGATGAGTACTGATAAATCGGTCGCTTTCGCCGTGTATGAAACAAATGGGCACATCGCTGCCGCGAACGTCCTCTATCGGTTTGACCGCCGCAAAGTCGTATCCGAACTTGCGCTTGGACATAGAGTTGGAAAAATCGACTATCGGAAATGCGGGCAAATGCGTAGATTTGGAGCAAAGTTCGCCGAAATAGCCTTTTGTGTCGGAGAAAGCGCAATCGGCGATAACCGCGTCTATGTCGTCGCGTACGGACAACTCGCACAAAACGGTAACAGCGCCCATACTTTCGCCGTGCAACACAAGAAACGCTTCTTTGCCGAACAGGCGGCGCGCGTAATCGACAACGGCGGACAGGTCAGACCGCTCGTAGTAGCCGAGTGTGGTAAATTTGCCGTCGGACAGCCCGAAATATGCGTGATCGTAAATGACGACGTTGTAGCCCCTGTAAAGAAAAATGCGGGCATATTTGACGGAATTGACGCGATTCCAAGTGTGTCCGTGACAGATTATCGCGACTTTTGCGCGATTGGCTTCGCCGTTGTTGAAAATAACTTCGCCGCGAATCTTTCCCTGTTTGCCCTCCGTCTCGAACGGCTGTTTGCGCCAGACATTGTCGTAGTCGTCGAAATCCATATCTTCGTACTCCGCCTGAAACGCGCGCGCTTCTTCCAATGTGTGCGCTACGGGAGTGGTAGCCGCTTGGAGACATTTCTTTGCCACTACCGCCGCAAAAATAAGATACTGCCCGACGGCAAAGGCAACGCCGCCCAACACTATCAGCAAAATGAAATACCACTCCATAAGTTACTTCTCCGTCAAAATTTTTCCCGTTTCGCCGCCCGTTGCCAACGCGTATACGTCCGAAGCCACCTCTTGCGGCGAGTACAGCCGAATGCCGCGCTCTTTACAGAAATTGTCCACCTCCGCGCGGGACAGATGGGCGCACATATCCGTATCCACTATGGGCGGACAAACGCAGTTGACGCGCACTCCGCAGGGGGAAAGTTCCTCGCAAAGGCTTTTCGTAAGCCCCACAAGCGCGTGCTTGCTTGCGCTGTAAACGCTTTCGCAGGACGCGCCGTCTACGCCCCACACCGACGATACGTTGACTATACAGCCTTTTGCGCTCTTCAACAGCGGCAACGCCTCGCGGCAACAGAAAAACGCCGAATATACGTTGGTTTCGAAAACCGCGCGAAGTTTGTTTGAAGTTACGTCCTGTATCTGCGCGGTGCAGGCTATGCCCGCATTGTTGACCAGCACGTCCAAACGTCGAAAATACTTGTTCAGCCTTTCGAACATACCCGCAACGTCGCTTTCCACCGAAACGTCCGCTTGCGCAAGATGAACGTCGCAACCTTCGGCAAGCAGTCGGCGTTGCAATTGCTCGGCTTTTTCCTTGCTGCGGTTGTAGTTGAGTATTACGGTGTAGCCGCGATGGGCAAATTTCTCCGCGACGGCTGCGCCTATGCCGCGCGACGCGCCCGTTACAAGACAAACTTTCATATATCGCCTCTCGAATATAACTGATTGTATCACAACGCGAAAGATTTGGCAACAAATAGCTTTCCGCTGAGCAGAGGAAGCCGCCGCTATTTGACAATACGCCGATATTTGGTATAATTACGTCGTAGGGAGGAAAAATCTATGAAAAAAATCGGTCGTGCGTGGAGTTTTGCGCTGATAGCACTCGTATACGCCGCGGCAATCGCAGTGGGAACGACGCTGTGCGTTTTTCTGCCCTTGGAAACTTGGCTGAATCTGCTCGTAGCGGACGTTGCGGCAACGGTTGTGGTTTTCCTGTTCAGTCTGATATTCCGCAACGCAAGCGTTTACGACCCCTATTGGAGCGTACAGCCTATCGTCATAGTTATCGGTTACGCCATCTCCGCAAAAACTCTGTCCGTCGTTCAGATACTGCCGCTTACGGCTGTGCTGTTGTGGGGAGTGCGACTGACGGCAAATTGGGCTTACACTTTTTACGGGTTGGGTCATCAGGATTGGCGCTACACTATGTTGCAAGAAAAAACGGGCAAAGCCTACCCATTAGTCAACTTTGTGGGGATACACCTCGTACCGACGCTTGTTGTGTACGCCTGTGTTTTGCCTGTTGTGTTTACGTTTGCGGAAAACCCCGCATTCAACGCGGGCGCGGCGGTGTTCTTTGCGCTGTCGGTGGGGGCGACGGTATTGCAGGGAGTAGCCGACGTTCAAATGCACCGCTACCGCAAAAACCGCAACGGACCGTTTATGCGTAACGGACTGTGGAAATACAGCCGTCACCCCAACTACCTCGGTGAAATACTTATGTGGTGGGGAATTGCTTTGGCGTACGTGTGCATAGCGCCGCAACGCTGGTATCTCGCGGCGGGAGCAGTTGCAAACACTTTGCTGTTCCTCTTGGTGAGTATTCCGATGGCAGACAAACGTCAGTCGCGCAAAGAAGGCTTTGACGAATACAAAAGGCAAACGCGTATGCTACTGCCTATTTACAAGAAACAGTAAAGGACGCGCTTGCCGCCGCGCTGTGATAGCGCAAACCGCGGCAAAGTTACGCACGTTTGAAAGGACGGCTGCGAGTTTTGTCGCACCGCAAAATAAAATTAGGCGAAAGATATCGACCTAAAACACAAACGGTACAAACTACCGCTTCAACGGTAAAAGCAGTCGAAAGTCTTTATGCAAAACGTTCAATAATCAAACTGAAAGTACCGAGCCGCGCGCAGTGCGGAACTCGGTACAAACATAAATGAGCGACTCGACGCAAATATCTATGCGGGACTAACTTCAATCATCTGCGCGTAGTTTGGTTGGAATAAATCTGTTTTCTTTACAATTTCATTGGTACTTTCGCATACCCGAATAAAGCGGTTTTTTATCCCGAAACGCTTCATTTCGGGGTGATTTTTGCCTATTTTTCGATACTATGCGTGACATAGTAGTATATATTTTGTCGAAATTTGTCATTCTTCGCCCAATTTTTCCCACTCGCTAAGCGTCTGTTCCAAAAGAGTTTGTACAGAAGCAAGTTTCTCCGTCACCTGCGAAAGTTTGGAGTAGTCGGAAACGATTTGAGGAGAATAAAGCTGTTCGTTGAGTTCCGCCGACTGCCGTTCCAACTCGGTGATCTGTTCTTCGAGTTGCTTCAAACGACGGGCGCGGTTGGTCTCTTCCGCGCGCCTGCGGGCATTGCGATACGTGCCGACGGGTTTGCAACGTTGTTCGACGGGCGTTGCACCGCCGCTGTTTTTCCGCGAGAGAAAATCGTCGTAGTTTCCCTCGTATACGGCAAGTTTGCCGTCGGACAATTCGGCTACGCAATCGGCTACGCTGTTGACAAAGTACCTGTCGTGGGACACGAAAAGCAACGTTCCGGCGTATGCTTTGAGCGCGTCCTCCAACGCTTCGCGCGAGGGAAGATCGAGGTGATTGGTCGGTTCGTCCAACAACAGAACGTTGCAATCCTTAGCCATAAGCATAGCCAATCCCAACTTCGCACGTTCGCCGCCGCTTAGTTCGCGCACAAGTTTGTTTACGTCCTCCGCGCCCAACGTTACGCGTGCAAGCAAAGCCCGCACTTCCGTCTGAGACATACGCACGTTGTCAAACCACAACTGATCCAACGTTCGCAAATTGCCGTCGAGATTGAGATTTTCCTGATCGTAGTAACCAATACGAACGTTTTTGCCGAATACGATTTTCCCAAAGTCGTGCGCGTCCTGCGCCGCTATCCTGCGTATAAGAGTGGACTTGCCTACGCCGTTCAACCCCAAAAGAGCCATTTTCTGCCCGCGGCGAATTTGCAATTCGCCTTGATCGAGCAGAGTTTTGTCGCCGTAATTCAGCGTAAGTCCTTTTACCGTTACGGGAAATTCAGACGGTTCGGACGTGTAGGAGAAGTCGAAACGCGGCGGACGGTCGTCTGCGGAGGGCGCTTCGGTACGCGTCATACGCTCCAAAGCCTTTTCGCGGGACTTTGCCATATCGGCTGTGCTTGCCCTCGCCTTGTTGCGCGCGACGTAATCGGTCAATTTGGCAATTTCGCGCTGCTGTTTCTCGTAGGCGGCGAGTTGGGACTTTTGCCTTTCGGCGCGCAACTGTTTGTACTTGGTGTAGTTGCCGCGATATGCGGTTACACTGCCGTGACTCACCTCCCAAATGCCGTTGCAAAGTCTGTCGAGAAAATACCTGTCGTGAGAAACGACAAGCAGCGTAGATTTCTTTTCCGAAAGAAAGTTCTCCAGCCAATCCAAAGTTTTGTAATCGAGATGGTTTGTCGGCTCGTCAAGTATCATAAGTTCGGGTTCGCCGAGCAACAACTTACACAGCGCCGCTTTCGTTTTCTCCCCGCCGCTGAGCGTGGAAACGATTTGACGGGACTGCTCGGACATACCCATACCGTTTAGCACCGTGCGCACTTTTACTTCGCTGTTGTAGGCGTCCGTCGCGTCCGCTTCCGCTATCAGACGTTGATATTTGTCGGCAAGCGCGCGATAACGCTGACCGTCGGGGTCTTGTTTGGACATCAAGTCGGAAACTTCCTTGATTTGTTCCGTCAATGCCGTCTGACGCGCGAAAACTGTCATCATTTCGTCGAACAAAGTGTTGGAGGAAACAAAATCGCAATTCTGACGGAGATAGCCGACGGTCAACCCGTTTCGGCGAACAATGCTCCCGTCAAACAGCGGCAAGTCTCCCGCTATACAGTTGAGCAGACTGCTTTTTCCCGCGCCGTTTGAGCCGACTATACCTATGCGGTCGCCCTCGTTTACGTCCAGATCCACGTTGCTGAACACCGTAACCTCGCCGTAACGCAGTTGCGCCGATTTCACTTCCAAAAGCATAATTTTTTCCTAAAAAGCAGTTTTGACGGCATAAACCGTCAAAACATAATCTAACGTTTCTTTTTCGATTGCGTCCGCAACGGTTTCGCTCGCGGAGGCATCTTTACCTGCTGAAACAGCCGCATAAACGCATACAGCACAAAGGGCGTTGCAAGTATCTCCACCAAAAGGAGCAAAATCTGCTCGCGACCCAACTGTACGTACTTGAAGAAATTGTACAGTTCGGGAACGGAAATACACAAAATCACCAAACCCCATATACCCGCGTACATAACCGTTTTCCATTTGTTGAAAGGCAAGCAGGCGTAGAACAGAGCGAACAGTCCGCCGAAGGTGTAAGTGAGAGTTACCATTGTGCTGAGTACTTCCTTGCCGGGAACAAACGCGTCGTCCGTTCCGTGCAAAACGTACAGCACCACCGTCGTCACGATAAAGGTCAGCGAAGCGGGCAGACACCTTTTGAGTATGTTGGCGAAGAAATTGCCCTTTATCAATTTTTCGTTGCGCTGCAACGCAAGGATAGTCGTCGGCAAAGCCACCACCACCCAATCCATCAACGTTACGCGCAAATTGGTGAGGGGCGAGTACATCGGATTGCGGAATCCGAAATACAGCACTATTAGTAATATGTTTATTACTATCACGTAGACGGTTTTCATAAAGTACATTGCCGTCGCGCTCTGAATGTTGTTTACCACTCTTCTGCCCTCGGCGACCACTTTGGGAAGATTGCCGAAACTGTCGTCCATCAGTATCAGGTGCGAGACCTTGCGCGCCGCGTCGCTTCCGCCCGCGAGAGAAATGGAACAGTCGGACTCCTTCATAGCGAGTATGTCGTTTACTCCGTCGCCCGTCATTGCCACCGTTGCGCCCGCCGCTTTGAGCGCGCGCACAAGGATCGCCTTCTGATCGGGAGAAACTCTGCCGAATACGGTGTACTTAGTCGCCGCCTCCTTTACCTGTTCGTCGGTAAGTCCGTCGAGGCTGATGTAATTTTCGGCGTTTTCCACACCGACGCGCAACGCTATGCTGGAAACAGCCGCAGGGTTGTCGCCGGAAATAATCTTGATTGCAACGTCGTTTTTGCGAAACCAATCTATCGTTTCCTTTGCGTCGGGACGAATGTGGTCCTCTATCACTATCAACGCAACGGGTCTGCGCGTTTGCGGAAGCGTGCCGTTGTAGATACTGCCCGTAGAATGGGCGAGCAACAACACACGCATACCTTCGTGCGCGTATTTGTCCACCAACTCGCTCACACGCTCGTTGGGAGTTTTCAGTACAAATTCGGGCGCGCCCAGCATATACGTGCCGCCCGTTTTGAACGTGACTGCGGACAGTTTACGCTCCGAAGAAAACGGAATTACCGTAGCCGCCTCCAAAGCGGTTTTCTTGGGACAGCCGTAGAATTTTTTGAGCGCCTTGCTCGTCATATTGTCCGCCTGCAAGGCAACGTTGAGGCTGGAAATGATCTCGCGCAAAGTGTAGGTGTTTGCTCCCGCGCGCAGATCTAAACTTTCCACTACGCGCATTGTGCCGTCCGTGATAGTACCCGTTTTGTCTAAACACAGCGTATCCACGCGAGCGAGCATCTCAATACAGTACAATTCCTGCACCATAGTTTTGTTCTTTGCGAGACGTAAAAAGGACGCAGCAAGCGCAATGCTCGTAAGCAGGAACGGACCTGCCGGTATCATAGAAATTATCGATCCGGCGGTAAAGTTCAGCGCGGTGTTAAGTTGTTCGCCGTAAAGATCCGCCAACTTGAATTCCGTCCAGCCGTCGTATCCGCCCGCGGCGGCGTTTACCATAAACAGCCCCACCGTCATCGGTACGACGATAAAGGCGACGAATATCAAAATTCCGTTGAGCGCTTTGAGCATCTGCGAACGAGGTTTCTGATACTGACGTGCGCGCCCGGACAATTTGGCGATGTAGTTGTATTTTCCGACGGCGTCCACTTTTGCCGTACACGTGCCCGACACAACGAAACTGCCAGCATAAAGGGTGTCTCCTTTACGCTTGACAACGGCGTCGCTTTCCCCCGTGAGAATGGATTCGTTTACCTCCGCATAGCCGTCCAAAACGATACAGTCCGCCGATATCTGCTCTCCGCCGAACAGCGTGATTATGTCGTCGAGGACCAATTCGGTTACGGGAATGTCGGAATCCGCACCGTTGCGCCTCACTTTGACGTGAGGTTCGGTGATGAGAGTAAGTTTGTCCAGAGTGAGTTTGGATTTGATTTCCTGCACGATCGCAATAGCCGTGTTGGAAACTACCACAAAAACAAACGTGCATTGCTGCCACAAACCGTAAATACACAAAACCGTGGCAATGATGATGTATAGCACGTTGAAAAACGTGAATATATTGGAAAATATTATCCCCGCGACGCTTTTGCCCTTTTTCGCAACATCTACGTTTACAAGACGTTGTTCGAAACGCTCGCGGACTTGCTCGTCGGTAAGACCTGTCTCCGCCGACGGCTCGAAACGCGCAGTCCCTTTCAGATCGGAGGGAAGTTTGACGCGTTTTTTCGGTTTTTTTGCTGCTGTTTCGTTCATATCAGTCTATCTTGTCGAAAGCTCCGTTTTTGTACTCGTATATGGCTTCATACCCCTGCTCGCGAAGCTGTTTTATCTGGAAAGAGAAATTTTTTATTTTTTTGAGCAGCGTAACGGGTGCGCTTTCACGGGCGCGTTCGCACGCTTCCATCACCTCAGCCATTTGTTTCGGCTCTATGTTTCTGTCCACAAGCAAAGCGACGCCGCGCTTAACGGAGGGTTGCACGCCGCGCTCGGAAAGCAACAGCGCGATACGCTCGAAGCCGATACTGAATCCGCAAGCGGGCACGTTCTGCCCCGTCATACGTCCTATCATTTCGTCGTATCTTCCGCCTCCTCCGACGGAAATTCCCAATCCGTCCACGGACAACTCGTAGATCGTGCCCGTGTAGTAGCCCATACCTCTCACGAGAGTAACGTCGAACACCACTTTTCCGCCCTTGACGGATCTGCCCGTAACGTAAAGTATCTCCTCTATGTTGCGTTTGACTTCCTGCGGGAGAAACTCTCCGAGTTCTTCCACGCACTTGCCGAACGGGTCGGGGGCGGAAGTGACGCGGTTTATCAGATCGACGAATTCCACCGCTTTGCCGGGGGCTATCGCTTCCACCTCGTTCATTACGCCCGTAACGCCGATTTTGTCCAATTTGTCCAACGCAATGAACACCGCAGGCTTTTGCTCGTCCGTAAAGCCGCAGCGCGAAACAAGCGCGTTGAGCAGACGTCTGTCGGACAGACGAACGGTCACGTCTTTGAAACCGAGGTTGGAAAGCGCTTGCACCGTCGCCGTTATCAACTCCGCTTCGGCGATGTTGCTCGGTTCGCCTATCACGTCTATGTCGCATTGCACAAACTGGCGGTATCTGCCCCGCTGCGGACGGTCGGCACGCCACACGTTGTCCATCTGTATCGCTTTGAACACGGTGGGTAGTTGTCCGACATTGTTTGAATAGAATCGCGAAAGGGGAACGGTCAAGTCGTACCGCAATCCCAGATCGCAAAGTTCGCCGCCGTTTTCTGCATTTTCGAGTTTTTCACCGCGTTTCAGAATTTTGAAAATCAGTTTTTCGTTGTCGCCGCCCTGTTTGGAAGTAAGCAATTGTATGTTTTCCACTGCGGGCGTTTCGATTCGCGTAAAACCGAAACTTTCGTATGTTTGTTGTATTGTTGCCAAAATTTGCTGTCTCAAAGCAAATTCTTTGGGTAAAAAATCCCTCATACCCTTGGCAGGTGTTTTAGGCAGCATTTTATCTTACCTCAAATTATATATTTTTCGCTGTCGGGCTTGGCGGAACGCATTTCTTCCGCCTTCTTTTCGTAACCGCTGCGACCGAACAACGCGTAAGTAGCGTCCTTACCGCCTTCCACTCCCGGTTGATCGTACGTGTTTATGTTCAGCATCGCGCCAGCATAAGCGGTCTGCATTTGCAACAGATACAGCAGCGCGCCGACGTGGTAAGCGTCCACCTTGTCCAGACGGATAGTGAAATTCGCTCTTCCGCGCAGAGTGAGATTGTAACGCGTGGCGTACAACTCGTTGGTCATAAGTTCGGAAAGCGTGTGTCCGCAAAGGAAATTGAGGTTGGGAAATTCGTCGCAGCCGTTCGGTATCGTGACGTCGCTGCCGTATTCGCCCACTTCTATGAAAGTGATGACTTTGTCGTACGGTCCTTCGTTGTACAATTGTACCTGACTGTGCTGATCGGTGACACCCAACGCCTTTACGGGTGTCTGTCCCGCGTTGACAACGTCGCCGTTTTTGTCCTTTTCCTTGCCCAACGACTCCGCCCAAAGTTGAGCGTACCAATCGGCGATGTATTTGAGACGATCGGAATAGGGCATCATTACGCTGATGTTTTTGCCTTGCTTCATAGAAACGTACTGCAACACGGCAAGCGCAAGAGCGGGATTTTTGGAGATGTAGCGCGATCTGCACCTGCGGTCCATATCGCGTGCGCCTTTGAGCAATTTGGAAACGTCTATTCCCACCACTGCGGCGGGCAGTAAGCCCACGGGACTGAGTTCGGAAAATCTTCCGCCGACGGAGTCCGGTATGAAGAACGTTTCGAAACCTTCTTTCTGTGCCAACTTGATGAGATTGCCCTTACTTTCATCCGTGGTGGCTATGATATGCTCGTGCGCGCTTTCTCCGAGACGCGCTTTGAGAAGGTCGTAAACGATGAGAAACTGACTCATAGTTTCGCTTGTCGAGCCGGACTTTGTGATGACGTTGAATACCGTCTTTTTCAAATCTATTATGTCGAAAAGCGCGTTCATCTTGTCCGGATCGACGTTGTCCAGCACGTAAAACCGCGGACCTTTACGCAATTTCTTGGGAAGTTCGTTGTAGTAACCGTGTTTGAGCGCGGTGAATACCGCCTGCGGTCCGAGCGCCGAACCGCCTATTCCCAACACGACGAAGCAATCGAAACGCCTGCGTATACGCGCCGCCGCGGATTTGACTGCTTTTACCACTTCCGCCTGATCGTAGGGACTGTCCATCCAGCCCTGCATACCGCGTCCTCTGCCCGCTTCCACAAGGAAATGAGCGCTTTGCGCAAGAATTTCCTGCTCTTTGAGTTGTGCGTCGGAAATACCTTTGTCTCCCAAGGCATACTGCATCATATTGTTGTAATTGACCGTGATACTCATAACCGTTCTCCTTGCAAACGTTTATTACAAATCGATTTCATATTTTCCGCGCAATGCGGCAAGCGCTTTGAGCATTTTGCCGTTTGCGGCGTGCAACAAAAACATCACGTATTTTGGTTTGACGCCGCCTACGCCCGTAAGCGAAACTATCGGCATACCCAAAGCGGAGACGTAAGTCATCTTCGCCAACGGATCGTCCGCACTCTTAGTGGGAGAGTTTTTGACGGCGGATTTCGCAATGCGGCGAAGCGTCGCTCTTATCAAACCGGAACTCGCCGCCATTTCACCCAACGTGGACAAAAGCGTAAATTGACCGCGTTTTTGCGGGACGTATTCCTCTTTCGGGCTACCGACAAGTTCGTAGAACTGACGTTCGTCTATCTCCCACGGGGTGATGTTCTGCTTGTCCTGCAATTGTTTTTTCAATTGAGCGCGGCGTTCATAGTAAGCGGGATACAACTTTCTATCGTTACCTTTGAGTTGTTCGCCGTCCACTTCGACGTATTGATTGAGCAAAACGTGTTCAACATCCTTACATACGGCTATTTTGTACTTGCCGCGAACCGTCCGAAACGCGCCGTCGGTAAAAATTTCGAAATTGCGCCTATCCACGCGCACGGTCACTTCCGCGCTGCCGCCGCTTTCGATGAAAACCTTTTCAAACCCCGCAAGACGGCGTTTGGAACGAATGAACCCGCAATCGAAACTGTCCACGTACACTTCCACTACTTCGCTTGCGCCCATCGAACCGATATTTTTGACGGTGATCTTTACGTCGAAACCGCCGTCCGTTTCGGTTACGGTGAGATTGGAATAGGTGAACATCGCGTAACTCAATCCGAATCCGAACGGAAACAGAACGGGCACGTCGAACGTGTTGTAGTAACGGTAACCCACAAATATACTCTCGCGGTGTTCGGCAAGTTTGTCGGGCGTGGCAAAATAGTTATGACAGGGCACGTCGCTTGTGCGCAAAGGATACGTTTCTGCAAGCCGTCCGCTGGGCGACACGTTGCCGTAGAGCAGGTCGAACGTCGCTTCCGCGACAGCCTCGCCGCCAAGATACATATTGAGCAGCGCCTTTACCTGTCCTATCCAAGGCATAACGAACGGAGCGCCGCCGCAAGCCACGAACACTACGTTGGGATTGTGCTGAGTGACGGCGTTGAGTACGCTCAGCTGACACTCGGGCAAATCGAGATTGGCACGATCGTAACTTTCGCACTCCTGCGCGTCCGTCAATCCTCCGAAAAACAGTACCGTTTCGTATTTGAGCGCCAATTTGGCAGCCTCAAATTCCCACTGTTCGTTGATAACGTCTCCTTTGAGGCTGTACCCCTTCGAATAAGTAAAATCTATGCCGTTCTCCCTAAGCACGTCGAGGAAGGACTTCGCCTGCGCGTTTACGTGACTGCTACCCGACCCCTGAAAACGCGGTTTCTCCGCCAATTCGCCCACAACGAGTACGTGTCGATTTTTACGGAGAGGTAAAATACCGAGATTTTTGAGCAGGACGGCGCTGTCCGCAGCCAACTTGCGGCAAAGCAAATGCTGCTTGGCGTAGTCCACCGCGACTTTTTCCTTGGGAACGGAGCATCTCTCGGCAAGGCGCGCAACGTTTGTGCAAGCCCTGTCAAGATCGCGTTCGTCCAACTTACCCGTTTTCAACGCATTGAGAGTCAATTCCTCGTGCAGTTTTCCGCCGTCGGGCATTTCCAAATCCATACCCGCGCCGTATGAAGCGGCAACGTCGTAGCACGCGCCCCAATCGGACATCACCACGCCGTCGAAACCCCATTCGTTGCGCAAAACGTCCAACAACTTTTTATTTTGCGTGCAACTTTGTCCGTTGACTTTGTTGTATGCCGCCATTACACAATAGGGCTGAGACTTCTTTACCACCCGTTCGAAAACGGCAAGATATATTTCGCGTAACGCACGTTCGTCCACTACGGAATTTATGGTAGTCCTATCCGTTTCCTGCGAGTTGACGGCGAAATGCTTTACGCAACACCCGACGCCGCGCGCCTGCATTGCCGAGACGAAACTCGACGCCATTTCTCCCGCCAGCAACGGGTCTTCGGAAAAATATTCGAAATTGCGCCCGCACAGCGGACTGCGCTTGATGTTGACCCCCGGACCGAGAACAACGGACACGTCTTCCGCGATGGCTTCGCGGGCAATAGCGTCGGCAACGGCAGCCGCACTCGCCTTGTTCCAGGACGTTGCTATCGTACTCGCCGTCGGAAAACAAGTGGCACGTTTACTGTCGTGAACACCGCTGTTTACGTCGGATTGCTTGCGCAAGCCGTGAGGTCCGTCCGTCATCATAACAGAAGGTAAACCGTTTACCGAGTTGGTGCGCCACATACCGTTGCCGTGAGTCAAAAGCACCTTTTGAGACAACGAAAGTTGTTTGGTAAAGTTGTCCGCGTCCATAAAAAAACCTCTTTGCAATTTCTCTTTGTAAACGCTCTCGCTTTAACGCGCAGGGCGGCACACCTATATATTCAATATTCTAACATAAAATATATTGCTTGTGTACTGTTGCGAGGCAAAAAAAGAAAATAATTTATCTTTCAAAAAGCGGTAAAAACGGCATTTCAGCCCAAAAATGGCGCACAAAAGATACTATGTGTGAAATAGTATTATACAAAACGCGCAAAAACATACAAGTTGAAAGAAACCCGCTGCGCAAAAGGTAAAAACAGCACAACTACCACAACGCTACGCTACAAGCCGACCTGTTCGCTCAACCTTTTTCAAACAAACCTCGGACGTAGTCGTCGGGAGGAGATTCCACATAGCACACGTAAGGTAACTCGCTGCCGTCGCTCGGATAAAGGCGCACCGTCAGGCGGCGAGTGTCGTCCCTGTACACAACGCAGTTGAAAACAAACGACGGAACAAAGCCCTCCGCCGCAACTCGTACGGTTACCGTTCCCCATTCCGAAACGGCGCTGTCGTAGCAATTTGACAGCGTCTCGATGTCGATTGAGGGAGAAATGCCCTTGTTGTCGGTAAAGAAACTTTTCCCCTCCACCGTCACCTCGGCATTGTGTACCGCTATCCCGTCGAGATCCACCACCGTGACCTTTATGCAGGTAGATTTTGCCGTTGCGGAAACGTTTCTTACTCCGTCGGCAACTGTCAGCGCCGTCATCACCGCCGCCAAAATCGACAGCGCCACCGCTACGCTTTTCAACGTTGTTTTGAACATACGCTATTTTATGCGCAAGCACGCGCTCACTTGCAAACAAGACGAAAACTTTTTTTCAATTGCATTTGCGAAAGGGAAACTGCGCGATTCTTTAAGTTACGCAGAACAACGATGAAAACAATAATTCGAGAAAACGGATGCCGACGTGCAGACAGACCATAGTCACCAATCTGAAATAATCTCCAAAAATTGTAATGGCGAAACAGCACCAAAAAGGTTGTTTCTTTTCAAACGGAATATCTCGCACGTGTACACACGTGACGTAAACAACTCTTAGAAAGTTAAATTGCATTCAATACTAAGTTTTTCGGAATTGTTTTACCGAACGGAACAGATACGACGAAGTTCAATAAACTTTTCAAACGCCTGTTTGACAAACGAAACGGACGGCAAATTTGTGACCGCCGTCCGTTCAATGTAATTTTATTTCGTTGCAAAATGCCCTATTCCGACCGAATCGCAGCATAGTCCGCATTTGCAACCGCCGATATAGGCTTTACCGATGCCGAAAACATACTCGCAATCATTCGCCGCCGACTGTCGGCAAATGCAAATTCGTTACGCAAACGACAAAACCGTACCTCTTTGCCGCCATTACGCCAAGCAAAACCAAACCCGAGACCGCTGGCAATACGCCGAGGGAGTTTCCCGTGAAGTCACTGCACCGCCGCGATACCGCAAATTCGAGTTGCTTCGAGGTCTGCACTATCTGTAAAGCGATTGTGCAGTCGGACGTTTACCTGCGACAGACAGGAAAACCGTCGGCAATGCTCTACTGTTTTGTCGTTGCGAGTGCCGAAAACGCAATTCGATTTCCCATTGCCGCCGTATTGCACGGCAACGCGGTTTGTCACTCGTGCTTGCCGTCGTTGAAGTACAAAATGCCTATCGTGTTTGCGCCGCAATGCGTGGTGACGGTACAACCCGCAGTAGTTTCCAACACTTCGTCGAACAATCCCCAAGACTTGACAGTGGCAATTACTTCCTCGGCGATACCTTCGTCCATTTGCGTGTGCGTTACGAAAACGCGCGTCGGGTCGGGGTCGGTTATCTTTTTGCGGATATTCTCGCAGTATTTGGCTACGCAGCGGCGGTATTTACCAATGGGTTTGGATTCCACACCGATACGACCGTCCTTTACTTCCAGACAAGGCTTTATGGAAAGCAAATTTGCCCCGAGATACGCAAGTCCCGAACATCTGCCGCCCTTGTAGAGAAATTCCAGCGTATCAACGATAAACGAGGACTTTGCCGCGTCGCAACGGGAAAGTTCGCGCTCGTAAATTTCCTTTGCGGAAAGACCTTTCGCAACCATATCGCACGCGTCCAACACCAACAAGCCGATGCCAGTAGAAAGTTGTCTGCTGTCCACCACGTAAACGTTTTTCAACTCTTTCGCGGCAAGATCGGCATTCTGAAACGAGGCTGACATCTCCGCCGAAATGCAGAAATGAACTATCGCGTCATAGCCGGCGGAGAACTGCTCTTCGAAAAATTCTTTGTACTCCTGCGTACTGCGCGCGCCCGACTTGGGAAGCGTCTTGGTGTCGGCATAGAACTTGTAAATATCCTGCGGCTGAATGGTAACGCCGTCGAGATAATCGTTTTCTCCCAAACTGACGTGCAACGGCATTGTGCCCACGTTGTACTTTGCAAGCAATTCCGGGGACAGATCCGCGGTGCTGTCTGCGCAAATCTTTATTTTCATCTTCTCCTCCACTATCCGCCCCTGTCGGAACGGCACAAAAATTTACTTGTTTTTCGTCGCGCTTTCGTCGCGAGCGTTGGCGGATTCGCAACACTGCCCCGCAACGGGACACTCCGTACATTCCGAACCGCGATCCGCATTTATTATCCTGCCAAAACCCACAACGGTGCAACCGTCGGGCACGTCTTTCAACACGACCGCATTTGCGCCTATCTTTACGTTGTTGCCCACGGTGATGTTCCCCAGCACCTTTGCGCCCGCGCCCACTATCACGTTGTTCAGCAACGTGGGGTGACGTTTGTTGTGTTCCTTTCCCGTACCGCCCAGCGTTGCGCCCTGATATATCGTGCAGTTGTCGCCTATTACCGCAGTTTCGCCTATTACCACGCCCATTCCGTGATCGATAAACAGATTTTTACCTATCTTAGCCGCAGGGTGAATTTCGATACCCGTACGGAAACGCGTGCAATTCATAACGAAACGCGCGATAAATTTGAGTTTTATTTTGTAGAAAAAGCGCGAGATCCTGTAACCGATAACGGCGTGTACGCCCGGATAGAGAAAGAATATCTCCAACGCATTACGCGCCGCGGGATCGCGCTGTTTTATTGACTTGAAGAAACCTACTTTTTCGCTCATTGTTTCAACGCAAAACGTTACAAGACGTTACTCAATATCTCCGCAATCGACTGAACGTGCCGCGCAGTATCAGTGTATTTGAGGGCGACATATTTGTATGCGAGAAAAGACACGGAAATAATTTTCGGATTTTTGAGATAGACGGCGTTTACGAGATACTCCGACGCAGTGTTGTATTCGTACAAAGCCGTTTGAGAGGGCGCGGACTGCGCAACACACTGCCTGACAGCATCCATCTCGGCAAAAATACGAGTTGCCGCCGCCGAATCGATATATATCTTTTCCGCCTTGAAAAAGCGTTCCGCCTGCTCGACATACTGTCCGTTCAGCCCCTCCGGGTCGAGATCGCTCAGCAACGCTTCGCCTGCTTTCTTGAAAGGTTTAAGTACCTCCTCGGCAAAACGCGTGTAACTGCCGTCGTTGTCGCCTGCGTTGTAGTACTCTTTGACAAAGTCAAGAATGTTGCGGCGACCCGAATCCACTTCGGTAAGCAAACAAACGACGAACGCAAACAAACGAGCGCGATCCTGCGGCAATTTGAGAGAGCACTCCACCATCCCGTCGGAACGCGTCCACGTGACTCGCGCGCGGGAAAACTCCGTAGGATAGGACATTGTCTTGACCGTATCGGACAAAACGGCGCACAGCGTAGGAGACGCGGCAACGCATTTGAGTACTTGCGCAACGTGCTTGTCTATCAAAATAAGTTTGCCCTCTATCAGCGTGTTGACGCTTTCGGTAAAATCGGCTATTTCCTGCGTACCCATAACATCTCCAACAAAATGCAGTTCGTTCGGCTGTCCCGTCGGAACGCCTACGTGTGGTATTAGTTTAACACATCGGACATATTTTTGGAAGTATTTTTGCGTAAAAACGTTGAAAACTCTTGTGGAAAAACAAGTTTTAGTGTATACTGAATTGGTTAGCAAAGAGAGGTAGCTATGCAAGCAGGTATCACACAAGACAGCACGCTGAACAAACTGATACTTTTGTTCGTATTCGACAAGATGGAAACGGCTTTGACGGAAGCCACCATCTTGGACCTTTGCAGCTACAAAAACAATTGGATAGATTTTACCAATTGCAAACAGACTCTTTACGACGTAGTCCAGAACGGCTTTGTGTACAAAAGCGTGCCAATGGGCGGCGGAGACGAACTGTACGACCTTACCGCCGAGGGCAGATGGTGTCTGAAAAACTTTTATACGCGCATACCCAGCAGCGTCAGACAGTTGATAGCAGACGACATCAAACACAAGCGAATAGACTACCGCAGACGGCAGGACTACGTTGCTACTTACGAGAAGTGCCCCGACGGCAGTTACGACGTTATTCTGAAAATAGTAGAACCCACAAAGACGACTTTGGAAGTGAAACTGAACGTGATGACGCGCAACATTGCCAAATACATCGAGCGCACTTGGGCGGAAAAAGCCCCCGCCGTTTACAGTAAAATTTCCGACACTTTGATAGACTGAGCGCCGCACAACGGCGCTTGTTTCATTTGCGGCGGCAAATTCGTGCGTGATGACATTTCGGGCATAAGTTGTCAATTCGGAAGATTATGCCGAGCAACTATTTCAGAAAGTTGCGGCAAAACGGTTGACAAATTTGCAACTATAAACTATCATAAGAGAGCAATGCGGGATTGGCGGAACAGGCAGACGCGTGCGTTTAAGGGGCGTATGGGAGACCGTGTGAGTTCAAGTCTCACATCCCGCACCATTGCGGCGACTTCGTTTTTTAGTCGCAACGTAAAGGACGTGCAAAAGCGCGTCCTTTTCATTCGCTCCTTTTTACTCGTCGCCTTTTCGTTTGTGTATGTTCCAGAATGAAATAATGTAGCGCTCCGCTTCGCTTCGCTTACTCCCCATCGGGGAGACAAGTCTCACATCCCGCACACGATCAACCTAATTCGAACCGAGATAGGTTTATCTTTTCTATGCAAAAGACGAGGACAAACAGCCCTCGCCTTCCTTGTGCTTGATGATTAAACAATATATCACAACTCACCTTTGAGTATATCAAAACGCCGAGCAACGGAACGAACGACCTAACGATACTTTGAACAAGCGTATTTTATTTTCAAGTGCAACACCAAAAAAAAGTCCGCGGAATATACGACAAGGCGGTAGACAGGATAAAATTTGTAAATTCTTATTCCGTTTCGTCCGAGAGCGATTGCAACGCGAAATCAACGCCTGTTCGACATTGACAAAGTTGATAGATGACGACTGTCATATTGTATCCGCAGACTTGCAAAGTCCCCCGCAATATGCTAAAATTACACTATGAGTTGCGATGAGATAAAGGCGTGTATTTTCGACTTCGACGGAGTGATCGTCGACAGTGAAAAATACCACCACCGCGCTTGGCAATGGCTTGCGGACGAATTGGGCGTGGAATTTACCTACGAGGAGTATGCGCCGTTCAAAAGCGCGGGGCGGAGGAAAGTCATACCATACCTGTTTCAAAAGGCGGGCAAAACGTTCACCGAAGAGGACCTTGCGCACTACTCGCGTTTGAGAGAACAACACGCCGCCGCGGCGTTGTCTCATCTGTCGCAAAAAGATATTACCCCCGGGCTGATAGATTTTGTACGCGATATAAAATCGCAAGGGGTTAAATGCGCCGTCGCTTCCGCAAGTTCGTCCAGCCACAAAGTTGCCGAAAGACTCGGTTTGTACGATTTATTCGACCTGTTTGTGGACGGGGATGCAAATTTGCCGTACAAGCCGAATCCCGATATATTTTTGTACACGGCAAACAAACTTGACGTACCCAAACATCAGTGCGTCGTGTTTGAGGACTCGATAAACGGAATTCAAGGCGCGATAGCCGCCGATATGCGCGTGGTAGGGGTGCAATCGTATTTCACCCAACTCGCACCGACGATAGAAAACTTTGAAAATCTCACTTTGCAAAGGATACGAGAACTATGCAAAACAAAATTTCAGACGTAAACGCTTTTTACGCACGGTTGAAAACATCGACGTTTGTGGTGTTTTTGTTGGCTATTATATTGGCGATGCCCATTGTCTCTATCGCGCTCATCAACGCCAACAATCTGAACGGGCAGGTTACGGAAGTTACGGGGACTGTGACAAAGGTAACGGAGGACGATGACGTGTTGCTGCTCGAACTTGACGGCGAAAACCGCTACACCGTCGAACCCGTACGCGACAAAATGGACGATTGGGACGCTCTTTCGGGGCAAACGGTAACTTTGATACTGCCGCAAAAACAGTTGCGCGGCGACCGTTGGGTATTGGGTATAAAGCAGGGCGACGAAACGTTGATCGACTTTGAGCAAACTATCCAGGACAAAATAGCGGAAAACACTCTACTGCTCATCATATTCGGGATATTAGTCGGATTGTTCCTGATAGGCAGCGCGCTCCTTTACGCTTGGCAAAAGAAAACGCCGCCCACCGTGGAAAAAGAAATTGCGCACGTTCTGTGCGAATCCGTACTTTTCGTGCAACCCTGTGGACCGCTGTACCGAAAAAACTATTGGCTACTTATCGCATACCTCACAATAACTCTTGCTTTTTGCATTGCGCTGTGCATCGTCGGCACGGTGGGAAGCGAACTTGCCACGATCATTGTCGCAATCGTTCTGTGTACGCTGTTTGCCGCAGCGTCGGTTGGACTGATGGTATATACGTTGGTTTACCTACCCAAAAAAGAACGCGAGGACTACGCCGAACACTATCCTTTCCATTCCTATGACGAACACGTCGGCGGCATATTGCGGAAACGGGCGAAAGAAATGCAAGAAAGATTGCTTGCGCAACGTAAAGCGTTTCCTCATCGTTACTGCGACGGCGCAAGCGGTTTACTGTGCGACTTTACCGAAAAAGGAGTTGTACTTTTCGATGAAGATCCGGACAGCGAGGGACTTGCACCCACGGCGAACGAGGTTTTCGGGGAAGGCGGGGACTCTCCCGAAGGCGTACACAATATGTGCGAATTGACTTACGAAGAATTGAACTTAGAAGCCGTACCCTACTACCGTCCCCAAAACCGTCCGCTGTTCATAGTGATAAAAAGCCGTCTGGAAAAAACGGTCACATTGCACAACGGCGCGGAATTGGAACACGACATACACATAATTTTCAACGCCGATCTGCTTGAAACGCTGAAACATTTCGGCGTACAGGTGGAAAACCTCGACTATCTGTTGGAGAACAAAGCGCAACTTATGGAGGAAAACTGCCCGAGGTCGAAATCAAAGAAAAAGAATTTGAGTTGACAGCCGACAAAACGGCAATTTCTCTAAAAGATTTACCATTCTATGGTAAGATGACGGTAGTTCATATAAGTCTCCTTGCGTGTAATTGTTTTGTTACAACCACCATTATATCGGAGATTTATATGAACTTCTTCTTTGGGTGTTGCACTTGAAAGTATAATTCACTTGTAAATATAAAAGTCGGAAGTTTGCTCCCGACTTTTTTCGTTTGAGTACCGAATTGTTTCATTTGCGCCCCCAAAAAGACATAACAGCGCACAGTATTTTGCGCCCTGCCGTAAAATTCGCGATAAAAAATAATGCACGTCTATTCTTGCTCCTTGCATTAGTGGCGGACAGGTGAGTAACACGTGAGCGACCTCCCTATACAACGGGATAACACAGAGAAATTTGTGCTGATACGATATAAGATCACACTTGGGCATCTAAATGCGGAAATCTTGCGGCAGATAGCACTTTCCAAACAATTTCGAATTTTCTTTTTGGGCAAGTTTTAATAATTCTTTCTTTTTTTCGAATAAACTCGGTAATTTTCAATCGGAAAGTGCTGCTCCGTCAACAGTTTCGCTGTACTCCAAAACGTTTTTATCGCTCGTTGACGGGAAAGCGCGGCGCTTGCGGTCGTATCGCTCTTTTCGCTCCGTCAATCTTTTTCGAAATTTTGCGGCGCAGATCGGTTTTGCTTAGCCGCCCGCCCGTATATTCGACAGACTTGTGCCAACGTGTGCAGAAAACAAATTTTATTTACGTCTCCCGAAGATAAAAATCGACAAAATAACGAAATAGACGCTGTTTTTACGGTGTAATCAAGGCTGTTTGTGGCAACAATTGACGAGAGGTAACAGATATGGCTGAAAATTACTTGTATAAAAATCTGCTTTGGCAATTCCGTAGGGATAGATTTGAATTTCTGCTTGCGCCCTCCGTCACCGAACAACAGTACTACGAGCAACTCGAACGGTTAACGGACAGGTATTTTCCGCTGACGCGCGCCGTGGAAACTGCGGAAACGGAATTTTGCCTGAACAGATTAGCACTGTCCCGCGCAAATTCGGAAGCGGCGAAAGTTGCGCTCGGCTGTTTCAACGAACAATGGGCAAGATACGTCCGATTGCGCAATCTGTTCAAAAAAAGTTTTATGCTGTTTCCGTCCGACTCCTGCGCCACCCGCATAGAACAGATAGCCGAATTGATTTGCAAATGCACACAATGTGCGGCGGGAGAAACGCTGTCGCGTATACTGCGGAAAACTTGCGAAATAGCCGACCTCAACGAGCGCGAACGAAACTGTCTTGCCGACGCGGTACGTCTGTATGAATTGAAGTACTACTGCGCGGCAACGCAAAGATTGCTTGACGGCGACGCTTGTGCGGAAGCGTATCTTGCGCGTTTTTTTCACCCCAAGTTGTTAAAACACGATTTTTTCGATAACAAAAAGTATTACCAAAACGCCTACTCCGCACGGCAAATAGCTGCAGTAGTAGATTGCCTCGGTATGAGCGCGGTACGCTTCGGCAACAAGCCCACTCATACGGAAACGGGGCTGTTTGTGTACTCCAACGGACGTAACGTGTTCGATACGTTTGTTCAAAGCCGATTCGGAAAACGGCAGGCGGAATTTCGTTCAGTCACCAAAACGGTACAAACGGATATGCGCTATTTTCTTTCGGACAACAAAGAGATACGAAAATTTACCCTAACCAACCTCGGCGCTCACCGCCGCAAATTCACTGTGCAACTGCCGTTGCGTATAACGGCGGGCAAAGCCGAATACTTTTGTATGGGCAACGCGCTGTGCGCGGCAACGGACGTTTTTGCGGCGCTTGCAGTCGTTGCGGAAGCGCAGATCGCGCAATGCCGCGGGGAACGCGAACTTACCTTTGACATTACGTTGGAAAGGGGCGAAAGTTTCCGTTTCGACGCCGTGACCGTGTTCGCCGACGACTCTGCCTCTCTCGCGCAATCGCTGGAAGATTGCCAACGTTTCGGCACAACAGAATGTCCCTACCTTTGGGACGTCGCCTGTCCGCAATTGAACGCAGACGGCTTTCCCCTTGCGGTGACTTCCCACGGGTACACTCCGTTGCAACCGCAAAGACCTTCCGCCGAGCAATTGAGTTTCAGTTACCGCTTGGGAAACAGCGACGTGGGCAGTTTTGCCGACAACAGCGGAGTTTGCACCACTTTGCTGAAAGGATTTGCTTTCGGAGTGAAGGGGGAGAGCGTGTACACCGTTCAAAACGGCTTGGCAACGAAACTTAACGCGCGCAAATTCCGTCTGGAAGGGGAAAAAATCGTTTACTGCGAAAAACGCGCTCAATTGACGTTGTACCACGCAAAGGGAAAGATATACGACGTTGTTTACGCCTCTCCTATGCAAACGCTGTTTTACTTTCCGCTGGAACGCGCTGCACAAATAAGTTTCGACAAAGAAAAAAACCGTTTCGAAATTTCGGACGAAGTCAGACGGTACACCGTTGCCTGTTTCGGTCGGGTGGAAAGTTACACTTCCGACGCGCTCGAATGTTGCGAGCAAAAACTTCGCTACAAACTGAGCGGCAACCTCCGCGCGGGCAATTGCCTTGCTATCTGCTTTGCGCGAGCGACAAACTTTCGATTAGTCGTAGAAAACGCAAACGAAACGCCCAAGTCCGCACCGCTTATACACGAAAGTCTGGTGTCCACCTATCTCAATTACGTAAACGAAAAAAACGTGTTTTGTCTGAACAACTACCTCAAACGCCCCGATTGTCTGACTCTTGCGGCTATCTGCTACACCAATCCGCAATTTGTAAAAGACTATCTCGTCAAGATGACGGAGAACGGCAGCAGTGACGCCTTTTACTACGATTCCTGCGGAAAAACGCGCGAATTTTGCGACAGACTTGCGCTGCCCCTTTCCGTCGTATACTACTGCAACCTCGTGGGAGAATTGCCCGCCGAATTGCTGAAAAAGGCAAACGAAACAATGTTCGACAACTTCGAAGGGGAACAATTGTGCGTAAAAGCGCTGGTGTTGCTCAAAGCGGCGAAACTCGCGTGCTTCGACAAAGTGAAATGTCTTGTGGAATACGCCAACGTCAAAAAGAAAATTTCCTCGGACAGCAAATTGCTGCCCTATGCGCAGGCAATAGGCGCGCTGCCCTTGACCAATCCCTCAAAAGAACGGCTGAAAGATCTGTGCAATCGGTACGGCGTACCGAAAAGTTGGTACTACGTGTCGCAGTTGGAAAATTTGTACGGGCTGAATCTGTCCGCAGGGAAACTTCAAATCTCACCGCGCGTTTCGGCGGAAAACGTTTTGGAGCAATTTGCGCTTACGATAGCGGGGAAAAGGATAGATACCACCTTTCTGAAAGCGTCGGTACAATGTATGACTCTGAACGGACAGCAATGTTTTGCGCCTTTCTATGCGCCGTCGCTCAAAAAAGAACAAAACGAATTGGTAGTCAGTTACTGAAAACAAAGCCCGCGGCACGCGCTTGAAACGTGTTGCGGGCTAGTTGTATTTTACGCAGACCGTGTTACAAAATGTGTTTCAACGACGGCTTCATCAGATGCGGAACGTAATCCAACAGTTCCTGCACTACGGTAAGCTGCGCTTTGAGTTGGGCATAATCGCCGTCCTCCGCATACGCCTGTCCTTCGGCAAAACGCAAGTTTATTTCGTATACGTCTACGTGTGGAAGCAGCAATTCGCTTTTTTCGCGCAGGTCCACCCATTTGTCGCGAAATTCGTTGTATTCTTTCAGCGTGAGACTTTCGCTGTCGCACTTGGCAATTACTTCCCGGCAATCGGCGGCGAGTTTTTCGTAACTTTGCGAAAGCAACACCACTTCCAACACACCGCAGGTTATCACCAAAACAAGCGCTATCAATCCCGCCCAAATATTTTTCGTCATTTGCGCATCACCTCCACGTCTTTGAAATAGATAGGGGCGTTGCGCTTTTGAACGGTCATTCTGTTGTTTTCGTCTATTGCGAGCAAAACGACGTTTTTCAACTTGGCGTGTTCGGCGACAAGCAATTGTTGCAACTCCCGCTTGTCGAAACCGTTGCCGTTGATGTTCTCATCGTTCCACTTGCCCTCCAAAATAAGCGGCACGGGCAACGTCTGCTGTCGGTCTTCCATATCCTTGTTGGCAACTACGGTCAATTGCCCGTTGGTTTCCATTATACCGTAGATTATCTCTTCGAGAGAAAAGTACTCTGCGGCGCGCATAGCCTGCAACAAATCGTTGACGTGCATATTGAGACTTTTAAGCGCCTGCACGTCGATGTTGCCGCCGTTTACCACCATTACGGGTTTGCCGTTGATTATCCCTTGCAGTTTGTCGCTGTGGGAAAGTATCAGAATAAATTGGTGTATGACGAACATCGTCAGTATCGCCACTATGCCGAAGGTAATGGGGATAGACCTGTCCGCCATAGGTATACACGCCAATTCCGAAATTACCAACGTAATTACCAATTCGAAAGGTTCCATTTCCCCTATCTGCCGTTTGCCCATCAGCCTGAACACAAGCAGCAACACGGCGAATAGAATTATTGCGCGGATAAAAATTATTATCATACGAGTAGTTTGAGTCAAACGAAACGATATATGCGTAACTGGGACAAAAACGTAAAAAGCGCTGTTCGATATATACGGCGGCGGAAAAGAGTTTGTGACCTTTATACGCTTTACTTTTGCCGCGATAGGGAGTATAATGGTATCAGCAAAGTTGACGGCGCGCGTCAAGTGCCGCGTTTAGGAAAAAGCGCGGACGAAAGGGCTCATTTGCTCTGCGGTGCGTCCGTTTGGTCCGTTGCTTCAAATCAAGGCTCATTCGCTCGAAGTGGAAAAAAGCGGTTTCTGCCGCATATCGGACCTTTTTTGCAATAGCAAAAAGGGGTTTTTATTTGTGAACAAAACTTTGTACATCTGCTGTATCGCTATGCTGTCGGCGCTTTCGGTCGTTGCAAATTTCTGCACTATTCCTTTGTCGGGCAACAATTCCGTTTCTTTTACGATAGCGGTGTGTTTTTTTACCGGAATATATTTCGGCGCGGGTTCGGCTGCCATTGTCGGCTTTACAGGGGATCTGATTGCGCATTTTATTCACCCGATGGGAGACTACAACTGGTTCATCGCATTGTCCGTGACGCTGTTCGGAGTTGTGTGCGCGCTTACGTACAAACTCAAACTGCACCGCGTTGCGAAGTTGGCGATAGCCGCGATAATAACCTACATCGTTTGCCTTTGCGGACTGAACACCTTCGGACTGTGGCTTCAATACTGCGTAAACGTACCCGCAAACCCCATAGGGGTGTGGAAATTAGCCTCGGGACAATACGAATCGATAAGCAAAACTTTTTGGGTGTATCTTGGCGGCCGCGCGCCGATGTCGGCTGTCAACCTCGTGGTAAACGCCGCGATAGTCGCCGCCTTGCAGGAATCTGCCTTTGTTGCGAGATCGGTGGCAAGGTTGAAAAAAAGCACGACTTCGCCCGACGAAGAGAAACGGTGATGAACGAAAATTCGGCTTTTCAACATACGGCGTTGAGTGCGAACGCCGTTTGTTAAATATCCACGTGAACAAAGCGCGCCTTCGGATAAAAACCGAGGGCGTTTTGCATAGAATCGTTGCCCGTGGTGAAAAATTTCGTTGCGCCGCGCCCCTCGCCATCTGTTTTGGGAGGGGAAAAATCCGTTGCGCACTCCACTATCCGAGCGCCGCCCGTAAACATTTCAATCGTTTTGCGCAGCAAAGGGAAATGCGTACACCCCAACACTACCGTATCGGCGTCTGATTGCGGCAGCAATTGCAACGCGGAACGTATTGCGGCGACGCACTCGGGAGAATCCGTCTCGCCCTTTTCGGCAAACGGAACAAAAGCGCTACACGCGAAAGAGTGCGTGCGCACTCCGTACCGCGCAAGTCTGTTTCGGTAAATTTCGCTGCGTACCGTCGCGTCCGTCGCAAGCAACGCGACGCGTTTGTTTTGCGTGGTACTCGCGGCAACGAGACAGGTTTGCGAAATTACGTCGTAAACGGGTATGTCGACGCGCTTGCGCAACTCGTCTGCAAAAACCGACGCGGTGTTGCAGGCAAGCACGACGGCTTTTGCACCACGCGCCGCCGCCCAATCGGCAATGGCAAATACGCGCGCTCGTATAAGTTCGTCGCCTTTTACCCCGTAAGGACAGTATGCGCTGTCGGCGATATACGCAAAATTGCACTGCGGATAGTCCTTTTGAAGTTGACGCAGCACCGTGAGACCGCCCACTCCGCTATCCACCACCGCCGAAAATCCGTCGTTAATAAAACGTTCCATCATAAAATATTGTATGTCCGTTTGGCGCGCTATGCCTCAAAACGACGAAATTCCGTCGTCACGGTTTGCAAAACACGCCCACAGTGCACCGAAAGTAAACGAATTTGCCTATTTATATTGTAATTTAAGTATAATTGTGTTATTATTGTGAAAGAAAATCATTCGGAGGTACGATATGACTGAGCAAGCAAAACACGCCGTGTGCAGGTTTGGGCGCAACGGCAACTACGAGGACAACGACGTGTATTTTATCGAAAGCGAAAATTTGATAGAAGAGAGTTTCAACGGCGTTGTTGGATATATAGGTCAGGGATATCTTTCGGGCGGAAGATCCGTGCAATTTGGGGAAGGTAAGATTTTCGGAGAGAACGAATCCGGTACTATCAACGGTCAATTTACGGGGAGAGGGCTGCTGGACGGTTATATTCGTATTTTCAGCCGCAATAACATACAATACGCCAATTTTTTCTACAATGCAAACAAAGATCCGAACGCGAGTGCAAAGTCGATTCCACATAGATTCACATTGGACTACGATTTGAAATCTCCCGCTCGGTTTACCCTGTACGATCCGACCTGCAAAAACGCCGTCGATAGGTTCACCGTTACGCAAAGCGGAATGAACATACTTAAAAATTACAAGTTTTATTTCGACATTTCCGTCCACAGCGCCAATAAACATCGCGATTTCTTCAAATCGAGTTTCTACGACTCTTACACCGCGGGGGAATTTAATGGCGGCAAAGCGGAATGGGCTGTAAAAAAAGACTCTGACAGTTGCTATATCGGAGAGTTTTTCATCGACAGTCCTTGCGGCTGGGGCAAGACCACCTACAAAAACGGAATATACGTGGGCGAACGATATTGGAACAAAAAACAGGGGTTCGGTATATACCGCTGGAACAGCGGAACTGAATACGCCGGGACTTGGCAAGAAAACTGTATGAGCGGATTTGGAGTATGTTTTTACAGCAACGGCGACTACTATGCGGGAGAATGGAAAAACGACAAGCGCGAAGGCTACGGAACGTACGTTTGGAGCGACGGATCTCGTAGAAGCGGCACTTATGCCGATGACAAATTTGTCGGCTGAATACCGCGCCGCGCAAGCATTTTGAACACGCGGCAAAAGGACTGCCGCAACCATATATGACGATAAGGCTGTCCGCCGCACAAGGACAGCCTTTTTTGTGTAACCTTGGGCAACTCAGCGTACAATTCGACGTACCGTTGACGCAACCGATTTTCGTTGCTTTCGCCTGTTACATAATGAAAAACCGCAAGTATCAAAACTTGCGGTTTCGTGTGTGCGCACTATTCCTTTTCGTATTCAAGCGCTTTTTCCGATTCGGTCGGTGCGCCGCATTTCGTACACTTTCCGGGACTATATTGTGTGTGTCCGCATTGTGTACAAACGTAAACGGTTGCTGTTGACATATTCGTTCCTCCTTTTTGTTTTATATATATACTTTCTATCAAAGGCATAAATTAAGAAAACAACAATAAAATAATTAAATTTAGTTGCAAACGGCGGCAAAATACTGTATAATTAAAAAGCAATTTGCGGATGTGGCGGAATTGGCAGACGCGCATGATTCAGGTTCATGTGGGAAATCGTGCAGGTTCAAGTCCTGTCATCCGCACCAAGTCAGTATAATCCGAACCAAATACTCGTAACGAGTGAATGGTTCGGA